>DAIOUB010000135.1:0-8229 GCA_036751735.1 Levilinea sp.
ATCCCCACCTATAAGATCGTGGAGGTGGCCTACCGCAACTGGCGCGGGATGAAGGAAAGCGGCGGGCGCCGCATTCAGCGTTCGATTTCAGTGGACATGAACACGATCAAGTTTTGCGATGCTGAGCTGCTGCAAAGGCTGCGGCGGATTGACCGCCTGCAAACTTACGTGGACCGCAAGATTGAAGATTTAGAGGCCTACCGCCAGGAGCACGCGGATCATTTTGACTCGCCCCTGGACGGGCCGCAGATCACCAATGTGGAGGTCTTCCGGCGCTATATCGTCAAGTACTTAAAGAGCCGCGAGGATATTTATCAGGAGAACATGCCCTTTTTGGTGCGGGCGCTGGCCCCCAGCCCCAACGGCCTGGATATTGAAGTGTACGTGTTCGCCAAGACCACGGAATGGACAGCCTATGAGCTGATCCAATCCGAGATTTTTGATCATTTGCTGGCGGCGGCGCCTAACTTTGACCTGCGCGTGTTCCAGCAGCCCAGCGGCCTGGATTTTTCCGATTTTTCACGCTCGGTGCGGTCGGTATGAGTGGGAAAACAAAAAAAGCCTCTGCGAAGAGGCTTTTTGTGGCTCCCCGAGTAGGACTCGAACCTACAACCTAGCGGTTAACAGCCGCCCGCTCTGCCGATTGAGCTATCAGGGAATACGTCAATTATTATAAGATCGGTTCGCGCTGGTGTCAAGGCCGGGGAATGAGATGCGCGGCGCTGGCTTTGAAGGCGGCCTGAACCGGCAGCCCAGGGGCCAGGCCCATCTCTTCGACGGAGGAACGCGTGACCAGAGCCACCAGGGGAAAGCCGCAGTCCAGGGTCACGCGTACCAGGGGGCCTTGGGGCAGGGTGCGAGTCACCGTGCCAGATAGGCGGTTGCGCGCGCTGGAGGCCGGCACTCCGGCGCTGGTGTAGAGGGTGATGTCTTCGGGGCGCAGGCACACATACACGCGCCGGCCGGGCGGCTGCTGGCCGAGGGCTTCGATCTGAAAGCCGTCGGCAGCCACCAGATTCAGCCCGTCTTGCTGGGAGATCACCTGGGCGGGCAGGTAGGTTTCTACGCCCACAAACGCGGCGATTTCGGGGTCAGCGGGGGCCGAGAACACCTGCTGGGGGGCGGCCACCTGGCGCAGTTCACCGGCGATGAGGACGGCCACGCGCGTTCCCAGCAGCAGGGCTTCGTTAAGATCGTGGGTGACAAACACGGCGGTTTGACGAGTTTCGCTGAGCAGGGTTTGCAGATCGTCCAGCAGGCGGGCGCGGGTGGGGGCATCCAGGGCGCTGAAGGGTTCATCCAGGAAAAGAATCTCAGGTTCCACCGCCAGGGCGCGCGCCAGGGAAACGCGCTGGGCTTCGCCGCCCGAAAGAGTGCGGGCGCGGCGCTGGGCCAAGCCGGACACCCCCAGGCGCTCCAACCAATGCTGGGCGCGGCGATGGGTTTCGGCGCGCGGCAGCCCGCGGAAACGCAGCCCGCTGGCGGCGTTATCATACACGCTGGTATCCATGAGCAGCGGTTCTTGCAGCACCAGCGACGTGCGGCGGCGGTAGGCCAGCGTACCGCGCGGGGGGATGGGCTGGCCGCGGAAGCGCAGCTCGCCGCGGCTGGGGGTGAGCAGCGCACACAGGGTGAGCATCAGGGTGCTTTTTCCAGCGCCGTTGGGGCCGATGACCGCCAGCACTTCGCCTTCTTCAACGCTCAATTGGGGCACGCGCAGCACAGAGCGCCCATCGCGCAAAATGTCAAGATCGTGAACTTCCAGAACAGCGCTCACAGCCTACCCCCTTGTGCGGCGCTGCTGCACCCAGGTGAGCAGCAGGTTGATCAGATAGGCCAGCAGCATGAGGATGACGCTGAGGGCGATGGCGATGGCAAATTCGCCTTTGCTGTTTTCGAGGACGATGGCGGTGGTGAGCACGCGCGTCTGCCCGCGCAGATTGCCGCCGACCATCATCGAAGCGCCCACCTCCGAAATGACGCTGCCAAAACCGGCCATGATGGCGGCCAGCAGCGGCAAGCGCGCCTCGCGCCACAAAGCCCACACGATTTGCAGGCGCGAAGCCCCCAAACCCTTGAGCTGCAATTCCAGGCGGGGGTTCAGCTGCTGCAAGGCGGCCAGGGTGAGGCCGGTGACCACGGGGGCGGCGATGACCGTTTGGGCGATGATGATGGCTGTGGGGGTGTACATCAGGCGCAGATCGCCCAAGGGGCCAGAGCGCCACAGGAAAATGGAAACGGCCAGCCCCACCACTACGGGCGGCAGGGCCATGCCGGTGTTGACCAGACTGATCCAAAAGCGGCGGGTGGGAAAATGTCCCAGCGCCAGCAGCGTGCCTAGGGGCAGTCCCACCAGCAGGCTGACGAGGGTGGCGATGCCGGAGACGCGCAGCGACAGCCCCGTGATGGACAGGACTTCAGGGTCGGCGCTGAACAGCAGCTGCACCGCGTGCACTAGACCTTCCCAAAGGAGCGTCATGGGGGCGGCCTCCTACACCGCGGCGGCCAGCCAGGAGGCGGCCAGCCCAGGGGCCTGCGCAGCCGACCACACGGTGATGATTTCGCCGTGGGGCCAGCGCTGACGGGTGGTGGAGATCAGCTCGGGGCGCACCACCGCCAGGGCCAGGCGGTATTGGGCGCTATCGAGGGCGCGCAGGGCCGAGAGCCAGCCCTGCCCATGCTCCAGCTCGTAGGGGCCGAGTTCATCCACCACTAAAAGATCGGTGGGCACGGCGCCGCGGAAGACAGCGTCGCCCCAGGCCAGGGCTTCGGGATCTAAAATCCATTCAGGCTCGGCGGGCAGGGGGGCAAAGGCGGCCAGCGGGCGCTGCTGACCGGTGGCCAGGTCCAGGGCGTCTTTGCCCTGCTTGCGCCCGTTTTCAAAGCGGGTGGGGCTGCACACCCCGCGCACCGCCCATCCGGCGTCGCGGGCCAGGTCAGCGGCCACGCGGCACAGGCTGGTTTTCCCGATGCCGCGCCAACCGGTGATGATCATTAAGCTGCCAGGGTGAAGGGGAGGGCTTTGCATTTGCATGGATGTATTATACCCATAGAAACGACAACGGGCGGTCTTTCACAGACCGCCCGCGCTTGGGAATAAGGTGAGCCGCGCTCAGCGCCGCGGCAAATTGCGGCTGAGCCGCCAGCGGTTGATGAGACTGCCCAGTTCGGTCACGCTGCGGGCCAGGTTGAGCTGCTCGCCGCCCGCGGCCACCAGGGCGGCGGCCTGGGTGCGGATTTCTTTGGCCATGTCTTCGTTCATGCCGCTTTGTTCCAGGGTTTCGACCCAGCCTTTTTGGGTTTCGGCGTCAAAGGGCAGTTTTTGCACCCACGCCAGGATCTTTTTTTCTTCAGGGGATAATTTTGCAGCCATAGGTACCTCCAGATGTATTGTACCGTGAATCGGGCAGAACGTCAGGTGAACTTTTAGCGGCGGCGCGCATTGGGCGGCGGGCTGGACGAGCGGCGCGGACGTTCGCGCCACCAGCGCGGGTTGGGGGGCGGCAAGGTGGGGGTGAGCGGCTCATCCGGAAATGGTTCCGCGTCCACCAGGCGGGCGTAGATGTAGCGGCCCAGGATGCGCAGCGAGGCGATGGAGGGGGCTGCCAGCACCACGCCCAGCACCCCCGCCAGGGCCGCGCCGCTGAGGATGCCCAAAATGACCACCACGGGTGGCAGGCGCACGCTGCGGCCGATGATGCGCGGGATGAGGTAATTCAAATCAAACTGGGTGAAGGTGATGTGCAGGGCCAAGACCACCAGCCCAAAGGCCCAATTCGGCAGGGGCAGCCAGGTGGAGCCGCCAAATAAGGCCAGCAGCGAGGCCAGCACCAGCCAGATGCCGTGGCCGACGGAGGGCAGAAATTCCAGAATGCCCCCCAGGACGCCCATCGCCACGGCAAAGGGCAGGCCGATGATCAGACCTTCGGCGGTGAGGATCAGGCTGACGATGACCGCCAGCAGCAGCTGCCCGCGGAAGAAGGCGCTCCAGATGGTGTTAATCTCGTCGCGCAGACGGATGAAATCGCTTTCGTAGCCGGGAGGGGCCAGCGAGGTGAGCCAATCGTTGAGAGCAGCCGAATCCTTGATGAGGTAAATGGAAATGACCACGATGAAGACCACCCACACAATGGACCCCAGCAGGGCGGCCACGATGTCAATCGTCTGGGTGAAGAGCGGGCGCAGCAGATCCTGGAGGGTGGTGGAAAGTTGGGATAGGAGGGCCTCGCCGGAGAAGGAGAAGGGGCCAATTTGCAGGGGCTGATCCACCCACTGCTGTGCCTGGTTGAGCAGCAGGGTGATGTCGCGAGCCAGCTCGCGCACCTGCTGGATGAGCAGGGGGATGATGATCCACAGCGCGCCGCTGATGAACAGCGCCAGCAGCAGGTAGATGACGGCGATGGCCGCCCCGCGCGAACCTTTCAGCCGCGGCTGCAGGCGGTTCACCAGAGGGGTCAAGACATACGCCAGGATCACCGCCAGCACCACCGGCGCGATGACGGCGGAAAACTTGTAGAGCAGGTAGATGAACCCGGCCAGGATCACCAGGGAGACGGCGATTTTGACCTGAGGCGACCAGAGGGGGCGGGAAGGTTTCATGCATGTATTTTATCGGAAATTATCCGGGGGAACAACGCCCCCGCGCGGGGTATAATCAAGCCAATGGGGAAAAGATGACCGCACACAGGCCCCAGGCTGGGCGAGGGGAGGGCTTGAAAACGATGAGCAGCAGGAGCATGACATGTTCGCGGTGATGGGAAAAATTTTATGGGTGGACCTGAGCGAGGGGCGGTGTTGGGAAGAGACCGTGCCGGACTGGGTGTACCAGACCTACCTTTCGGGCATGGGCCTGGCGGCCTACACCCTGTACCGCGCCATCCCGGCCGGGGCCGACCCGCTGGGGCCGGAGAACGTGTTGGGGTTTGTTTCCGGCCTGCTGACGGGCACGGGCAGCCTGATGACCGGCCGCTGGATGGTGACGGGCAAATCCCCGCTGACGGGCACCTGGGGCGACGCCAACTGCGGGGGCACGCTGGCCCCGGCCATCAAGCACGCGGGCTACGACGGCATTTTTGTGCGCGGCATCAGCCCGCAGCCGGTGTATCTGTACGTGGATCACGGACGGGCGGAGCTGCGCGCGGCGGATGATCTTTGGGGGCTGGACACGCGCCAGACCGAAGATCACCTGCTGGCGCTGTTCCCTGGGCGGCCGGTGAGCGTGGCCTGCATTGGCCCGGCGGGGGAAAAACGCTCGCGCATCGCGGGCATTTCCAACGACCAGGGGCGCATGGCGGCGCGCTCGGGGCTGGGGGCGGTGATGGGGGCCAAGCGGCTGAAGGCGCTGGTGGTGAGCGGGGCTTACCCCATCCCCACGGCGCAGCCGGAAGAAATTCAACGGCTGACGAAACGCTTTTTACGCTGGGCCAATTTCCAACCGCCGTTTGTCAACGGCCAGGGCGCGCGCCTTTTGGGCACGGCCATGCGCTGGATGCCGCTGAGCCTGCGCCAGGACGGCATGCTGTATAAATTCTTCCTGACCAAATACGGCACCGTGGGGCTGAACCAATTCAGCATCGAGACGGGCGACGCGCCGCTGGGCAACTGGGTGGGGACGAACGAGGATTTTCCCCCCAGCCGCTCGGAAACGGTCAACCCCGACCGCATTCGCGAGCGGGAGCAGGCCAAATACCACTGCTATTCCTGCCCGGTGGGCTGCGGGGGTATGACCCATTTTGCGGGCGGGCTGCGCGAAACCCACAAACCCGAATATGAAACCGTGTTGGCGCTGGGCGGGCTGCTTTTTCATCAGGATTTGGAAAGCATTTTTGAGGCTAACGAGATGCTGAACCGGGCGGGGATGGACAGCATCTCCGCGGGGGGCACGCTGGCGTTTGCGCTGGAGGCCTACGAACGCGGTTGGATCACCCGTGAGGATACGGGCGGGCTGGAACTGCGCTGGGGCGACAGCGCCGTCATTTTGGAGCTGCTGCGGCGTATGATCGCCCGCGAGGGGATCGGCGACTGGCTGGCGGACGGCAGCCGCGCGGCCGCCGAGCGCATTGGGCGCGGCTCCGGCGAGGCGGCCGTACAGGCGGGGGGACAGGAGCTGGCCATGCACGACGGGCGCAACGACCCCGGCTTTGCCCTGCACGCTGCGCTGGACCCCACCCCTGGGCGGCACACCGTGGGGGCTTACCTGTACTATGAAATGTTTCAGTTGTGGCGCAAGATTCCGCGTCTGCCGGCTGCGCGCGGGCCGCTGTACCCCAAGGGGCACAAATACGGCCCAAGCCGCGAAAAGGCGGTTCAGGCCGCGGCCAACAGCCAGTTCATCCAATTACTCAACGGAGCGGGGGGCTGCCTGTTCGGGGCCTTTATGGGGCTGCACCGCCTGCCTTTGTTTGAATGGCTGAACGCGGCCACGGGCTGGGATCTGGACGCGGAGGCCTACCTGCGCATCGGGCGCAACATTCAAACCGCGCGCCAGGCGTTTAACGCCCGCGAGAACCTGCCCCTCAAAGCGCCCATCAACCCGCGCGCCCTGGGCCTGCCGCCGCAGACGCGCGGCGCGAACCGCGGGCGCAGCGTGCCGCTGGAGGAACTGGCCAGCCTGTATTGGGCTGAGATGGGTTGGGAGGAAAGCAGCGGCCGGCCGCCGCGGGCTGAGCTGGCGGCGCTGGGTTTGGAACCTGAGGAATAGGGGGAGGGATATGGCGCATTGGATCAGCGAGGTTTGCAGCGGCTGCGGGGCCTGCGCGCATATTTGCCCGGTGGGGGCGGTCTCGGGGCAGCGCGGCGAGCCGCACCAGATTGACCCCGCGCGCTGCATGGACTGCGGGGCCTGCGGGCGGGTGTGCCGCGTGGGGGCGGTGCGCACGGCGCAGGACGAGCCGGTGGCGCGCCTGGCGCGGGCTGCCTGGCCGCGCCCCCATTTTGACCTGCGGGATTGCACGGCCTGCAAGATTTGTGTGTTTGCCTGTCCAGTGGGGGTGATTCAACTGGACGCGCAGGGCTGGCCCAGCCTGACGCGCCCCGCGGCGTGCATCGGCTGTGGGCTGTGCGCGCGCGGCTGCCCGGCGGGGGTGATTGAGATGGCGGTGAAAGTTTAGGCTTTGGGGATGCGGCGGGCGGCGGGCTCGGGGGCAGGCCGCAAACCGTCCAGCAGGTGCAGCACGGCCAGCATGGGGTGGCTGCGCAGCATGCGCGGCCCGGCGTAGCGCATCATCACGCGCACGCGTTCCCGCAGGACGGGCTGGTAGCAGTGAATGCGGCATTTGGCGCAGGTGGATTTATCTTCCTGAAAGGGGCAGCGGTGCAGGCGCTGGAGGGCGTACTCCTGCAATTCCTGACAATCCGCACACAGGCTTCCGGCGGGCGGGTTGTGCAGCTCGCGGCAGTACAGGGCGGTCATGGCCTGGATGGTTTGGGCTTCGCGGCGTAAACGGGGGTGAGTGAAGGTGAGGGGTGGGTTCACGCGGTTCTCCATTCGAAATAAAGTTCAGGATACAGATAAGATACAGCTTTTGCCGGTCGGCGTCTTTGCGCTGGCGCAAACCCGCGAGATCAGCCGGGGGCGGTGCGCAGACGGCGCACGCTGCTGAGAGCCTGCACCGCCCACTGTTCATCCAGGGGGTCTTTCCAGGCGGCGGCCACCATCGCGATGGTATCGGCGTCCACCACCGCGCCGGTGAGGATCCAATGGCTGGCGGGCGAGGTGTTGGGGGGGTGGATCTGGTAAAAGGTGCGGCAGGAATCCTGACGGGGGAGGGTTTGCCAGCCCGCAAAAAAGCCTTCCAGACCGGCGCTGTCGTCTTGCAGCACCTGCTGGCGCGGCATGGGCACCAGGCGGAAGGTGCGGTCGAGGTCCCAATAGATGGGGCCTTTGTCGGTCTCGGCAAACAGGAAGCGCCCCGGCAGGCGCGCCACCCAGTCATGCGGGAAGGGGATGAGCAGGTCGCCGCGGCGGTAGCCGATGGGCTCGCTGAGGGGTAGGTCGGGGGGCACGCAGCTGCTGGGGGTGGGCGTCTCCAGCAAAGCCGCCAGCTCGCTCCAGGCGGCCAGGGGCAGGGGCAGCAGCGGGTCGAGGCGGCGGGCGGCGTCCAGGTGGGCCAGGGCGGCTTCGGTCAGGGTGCGTTCCAGCGGGGTGCGGGGAGAAGTCCAGGTGCAGTCATTCCAGGGAGTGGCTAGAAACTGGGCTATAATAAAGACATGATCAGATGCCCCCAATGT
>DAIOUB010000136.1:0-5710 GCA_036751735.1 Levilinea sp.
CCAGCCAGCCTCTTCAACCGCCCGCAGCTGCGCCTGACCTACGCCTTATCAGCAGGTGCCGGCTTTGCCGAGGCCGGGTTGGTCTTCCTCCCTTTGCTGGCGGTGATTTCATTGGCCGGAGCCGGCATCCAGGAAAAGAACGCCTCCTGGATGCTGATGCCCGTGGTTTTGGCGATGGTGGTGGGCTCACCCACCAGCGGGCGCATGCTGGACCGCTTTGGCTCACGCGCCGTCATTTTGGCCGGCACCAGCGTGTTGACGGTGGGCATGGTTTTGGTGGGTCTGTTCTCCGGCAGCCTGGCCATGTTCATCTTCTCCGGCGTGCTGATTGGCCTGGGCCTCTCGGCCTTGCTGGGCGCACCGCTGCGCTATATCATGTTAAATGAATCCCGGCTGGAAGAACGTTCTGTGGCGCAAGGGGTGGTGGCCATTTTCTCCAGCGCCGGGCAGCTTTTGGGCGGCGCCCTGACCGGGGCCATCGCCTCTTCGCGCACCGGTTTTGGCGGCGCAGGTGCGGGTTACAGCCTGGCCTTTCTGGTGATTGGTGGGATCAGCCTGCTTTTGGCGGTGATGGCGCTTCAATTAAAAAGCCGTCAGGCAGAACAGGCCGCCGTCCAAGCGTCTCAAACGGTCGGGTAGACAGGTCAGCGGAGGAAGCCGCATGGAATCAACAAACGATGCCGGAATGCGCCATAAAATCTTACAAACCGCGGCCGCTTTGTTCACCGCGCACGGGTACGACGGCGTTTCCATGCGTGAGCTGAGCGAGGCCTGCGGTCTTTCAAAGCCGGGGTTGTACTACCATTTCGCCGATAAAGAAACGCTTTTCCTGGCCGTATTGGAAGATCATTTGACCGAACTTTCCGCGCTGTTAGACCAACTGGAAGGGCTGGCAGGGAGCGCACACGAGAAAATTTCCACCTTCATTCGTGCGGTGCTGGTGGAATTTCCCGCGGAACGGCGTGCCGTCATCCGCCTGGCTTCTCAGGAGCTTGGCAAATTGAGCGAATCCAACCGACTGGCCTTCAATCAGCAGTACGAGGCGCGCTTCACCGGGCGTCTGGCCGGGCTGATGGCTGCTGGAAAAACCGCCGGTGAGTTTCGTCCCCTGGATGCGCATATGAGTGTGTGGGCTCTGCTGGGGTTGATGTACCCATTTTTTAATGTGCGCTTTCCGCAGAAAGGGATGGAATCCGCTGCGGCTGCCCAACTGGTTGAGTCGATCTTCTTTAACGGCGTCACCGCTGCGGATAGAACATCTTGATGCAAAATCCCTGGACTGCCGTCCCTTGCGCCCTCCTCTGGGCGCGCTGAGCGGCGAACACGGGCAGCTTATTTTTTTGGGTGATATCTTCAAATCAAACGGAACTCAGGAGTGACAATCCATGTCAGAAAATGTACGCGTTTGGGTAGAGATCATCTTCAACATCAGCTACCTGCTGGTCATCTGGGGATTGGTGCTGAAGATGACCCAACGGCGCGGCGAAGTGGCCGAAGCAGACCGCGCGGTTGCCAACCGCCTGCGGTGGGCCTTTGCCCTCTTGGCGCTGGGAGATACCGGGCATGTGGGCTTTCGCGTGGTGGCCTATGCACTCGGCGGGCTGGAAGCCAACCCTGCGCTGGTGGGGCTGGGGGCGCTTTCCACCGCCTACACGGTCACCCTGTTCTATATGCTGATGGTGGATATCTGGCGGCTGCGTTTCCAGCGCAGTCTGGGCTGGTTTGGCTGGCTGCTGGTGGCTGCCGGGGCCGTGCGCATGGTTGTGATGGCCTTCCCGCAGAACCAATGGCAGTGGATCGTGCCGCCCTACGACTGGAGCCTGCTGCGCAACGCCTTCCTGGTGCTCCAAGGCCTGGGGGTGATGGCGCTGTTCTTCCGCGATTCAGCCCGGATGGGCGACCGTACCTTCACAGTGGTGGCCTGGATGATCGCCCTGTCTTTTGCCTTTTACACACCGGTCATCCTGTGGGTGGGGCAGGTGCCGCTGCTGGGCATGCTCATGATCCCCAAGACCTGCGCCTACATCGCCGTCGCGGTGATTGCCTACCGCGCGCTTTATCCGCGCCGCCCAACGCTGGCAACAAAACCCGCCTGAGAACACCCTGATCTGCAAAATTTAAAGCTAGCCGCCGCCCCCGCCAGCACATTGGTGGGGGCGGCGGCTTTTCGGCCGTTATGCGCGGCAAATTCGAAACTATCAAACCCACGATGTGGTAAATTTAATGAAAATAACCACGCTGAAGCGCGATGGAGAATAAATCACATGCCCTCAAAATACGCACCGACTTATCTTGGCGAAAGCTTGCTTACCCCCCCACCCGTTGAACCTACCGGGGGCTACGTTAACGTCCTTGGCGAACCATTTTACAGAATCCAGCATTACGATGCCATGCCGCCCTTCTTCATGAGCATCGTCAGCGGTGCGGATCATTGGCTGTTCATTGCTTCAACCGGCGGGCTGAGCGCTGGGCGGGTGAATGCTGAGCATGCGTTGTTCCCCTACTACACCGAGGATAAGCTCACCGAGAACAACGAAACCACGGGGGTGAAAACCATCCTGCGCGTCACGCGCGGCGGCCAAACCTGGCTTTGGGAGCCGTTTTCCATTCGGCAGCACGGACAATATCAAGTTGAATGCAATCTCTACAAGAATATCCCCGGAACTACTCTGATCTTCGAAGAAATCAATCATTCGCTGGAGCTGGTGCTGCGCTATGCCTGGCGTACCAGTGACCGCTTTGGTTTTATTCGCACCGTCTGGCTGCGCAATATCAGTCCCTTAAAAACCCCCTGTGATGTCGAATTGCTGGACGGCTTCCAAAATATTCTCCCGGCAAACATCAGCTCGGCCACCCAAAACATCTTCAGCTGCCTGCTGGATGCTTACAAGCGCAGCGAGCTGGACGAAGAAACCCACCTGGGGTTGTATGCGCTGAACTCTCGCCTGACAGACCTGGCGGAACCCAGCGAATCCTTGGCCGCCAATGCGGTGTTCCAGGTCGGACTAAAACCCCTGCATGTGCTGCTTTCTTCCAAACAGTTAGATCATTTCCGCTTCGGGGGAAGCCTTGAAACCGAGACGGAAGTCCGGGGCGTGCGCGGCGCATACTTCGTTCACGCAAACCTGCATTTGGAAGCCGCCCAAGAGGTCAGCTGGTACCTGGCAGGGGATGTTCACCAGGATCACGCCGCTTTGGCGCGGCTGCGAGATTTTCTGAAGACATCCCCGGAGGCCCAGCAGCAGGCCATTGAGCAGGATATTGACTTCAGCACGTTTAACTTACAAAAAATTGTGGCGAACGCTGACGGTATTCAGGTTTCTGAAAAACTGCTCGCCAGCAGCCACCATTTTGCCAATGTGCTGTTTAACGTCATGCGCGGCGGCATTTTCGCCCAATCCTACTGGATCGAAAAATCTGACCTGCTGGAATATGTTGCCGTCCACCAGCACAGCCTGCCAGCGGATCACGCTGAGTTCTTTGAAAGCCTGCCCAAGCGCTTCACCCTCGCGGAGCTGCGCGCCCGCGCCGCCGAACTGGACGCCCCCAACCTGCGCCGCTTGCTGAACACCTACTTGCCCCTCACCTTCAGCCGCCGGCACGGCGACCCCAGCCGCCCGTGGAACCGGTTTTCCATCAACCTCAAAAAAGCTGACGGCTCGCAGCGCCTGGATTATGAGGGCAACTGGCGCGATATTTTTCAAAATTGGGAAGCGTTGGTCTATTCCTACCCCCAATTTGTGGAATCGACGCTGGATACGTTTTTATGCGCCACCACCGCGGACGGCTATAACCCCTACCGTATCAGCCGTGCCGGTTTAGATTGGGAGGCCCCCGAAGAGGGCAATCCCTGGGCTAATATTGGCTACTGGAGCGATCATCAAATCATCTATCTGCAAAAATTGATGGAAGCCAGCGACCATTTTCACCCCGGCGCGCTGCGCCAACGGCTGAATCTGCCCGTGCTGAGCTATGCGAATGTGCCTTACCGCATTAAACCCTACGAAGAATTACAGAAAGATGTTTACAACACGATCGTATTTGATCACGCCTTGCATGAGCGCATCGAAAAACAGGTCCGCCAGTACGGCAGTGACGCGCGTCTGCTGACCGCCCCGGACGGCAGCGTGGTGCATGCTTCGCTCACCGAAAAGCTGCTCACGCTGACTCTGGCCAAGCTGGTCAACTTCGTCCCCGAAGGCGGGATTTGGATGAACACCCAGCGGCCGGAGTGGAACGATGCCAACAATGCCCTGGTGGGGTATGGCCTTTCGGTGGTCACTCTGGGCTACCTGCGGCGTTTCCTGGCCTTTTTCCGCCGCCTGATGGCAGAAGAAAAGGGCGAATTTGCCCTGCACCGTGAAGTGGCGGATTTGCTCCAGTCCATCGCCGAGGTTCTTCAGGCCTTCAGCCCCGCCTTGGGCGGCGAATTCACCCCGGAGCAGCGCCGTGGGATGATGGACGCGCTGGGCCAGGCGGGCAGCAGCTACCGGCTGCACATCTACGATCACGGCCTGAGCGGAGAGCTGCGCCAGGTGCCGGCGGGCGAAATAAACGCCTTTCTGGCCGCCGCGCAAGACTACGTGGAACACAGCCTGCGCGCCAACCGGCGCACAGATGCGCTCTATCATTCTTATAATTTGCTGCGCCTCGAGCCGGGCTGCGCCCACGTGGACCGCCTGTATGAGATGTTGGAAGGGCAGGTTTCTATCCTCTCTTCTGGCCTGCTGAACGGCGAGGAATCCCTGGCGCTTTTGGAAAGCCTGCGCCGCAGCGCGCTTTACCGCGCGGACCAGCACACCTACATCCTCTATCCCGATCGGGTTCTGCCCGCTTTCCTCAAAAAGAATACGCTGCTGCCCGAACAGCTCAGCCATTTGCAGCTGCCGGCCCGATTGATCGAAGCTCAGGACACCCGCCTCTTCACCCAGGATCATCACGGCCTGTATCACTTTGGCAGCGGCCTGCGCAACCTTAAGGACGTCCGCACAGCGTTGCAGGCCCTCAAACGCCAGCCCGAATTTGCGGCGCTGGTGGATGCGGAGAGCGGCGCGGTGGAGCACGTATTTGAATCCACCTTCCGCCACGCCGAATTTACCGGCCGCTCCGGCACCTTCTTCGCTTATGAGGGTCTGGGGAGCATTTACTGGCACATGGTGTCGAAACTGCTTCTAGCCGTACAGGAAACCTGCCTGCGCTTTAGAGATGAACCAGAAGCGCAAAAGCTGTGCACCTTCTACCGCGAGGTGCGCGCCGGGCTGGGCTATCAGAAATCGCCCGCCGAATACGGCGCCTTCCCCTCGGATCCCTATTCGCACACCCCCAAAGGACGCGGCGCGCGCCAACCGGGGATGACCGGCATGGTCAAAGAGGAAATCCTCACCCGCCAGTTGGAAGTGGGTGTGCGCTTTGAAGAAGGCCGCCTGGTCTTCGACCCCTTCCTGCTGGACCCCGCGGAACTGCTCTCTTCGCCGCGCGCCTATAACTATATGGATGTGTTCGGTGAACAGCAGACCCTGCACCTGCCGGCCGGTACGCTGACCGCCTTCGTCTGTCAGACCCCCGTGACAGTTCAATTTGGCCGCCGCGATGAAATCGAAATCCACGATGCAGATGAAACCTCGCGCAAGCTCACCGGCCTGCGGCTGGATGCCGAGGCCAGCCAGCACATTTTCTGGCGCGACGGCCAAATCAGCCGCCTGGTGGTCAC
>DAIOUB010000136.1:5810-8225 GCA_036751735.1 Levilinea sp.
GGGTGGTTGGCGCCGTTGCCGTAAACAATGTGAACCTCGGGGCTGCGCAGTTTCAGCTCGAACTGCTGGAAAAGCAGCGCGGTGATCACCGCCATCTCGTTCTTGGCAAAATTCATGCCGGTGCACTTGTGCACGCCGCCGCCAAAGCCCACGATCGAAAATGGATTCTTCCCTTCGCCGCGCTCGGGCGACCACCGCAGCGGATCGAAACGCTGCGGGTCGGTGAAGACATCGGGCAGGAAATGCGAGTTGGCCGCGTTGACGATCACCCGCCAGCCGCGCGGCAGCTGGTAGCTGCCCATGCTCAGCGGCTCTTCCACCGTGCGCATCTGCAAATCAGCCGAAGGACGGATGCGAGTGGTCTCGTCGATCGCCCAGGAAATATAGACCAGCTGGTTGATTTTCTCTTGATCCAGCACCTCATCTGCCGTCAGCGCGGCATCAAGCTCCGCCTGAACCCGGCTCAAAGTTTCGGGGTGCTGCAGCAGCAAAGTGACCAGCCAGGCAGCCTGCCCGGCGGTGGTTTCGTGCCCGGCGAAGAGCAGCCCGGTGAAGATGCTGACGATGGTCGCGTCGTCCATGAAGCTGCCGTCTTTGAGAGGGGTCTGCAGCAGGGTGGTGATGAGGTCATCGTAGCGGTCGGGGTGACGGCGGCGCGCATCGATCAACCCCTGGAACACGCTGCGGATGGCGGCTTTTGCCCGGTCGCGGCGCTTGAACTTGGGCAGCGGCCAGTGCGGCGGCAGGAGCGGATCCAGGGAGCGGCTGATATCGCCGTACAGCGCCCAGAACTCAGCGCCTAACTCACGCTCGTAATCAGGGCCAATCAAAGCCCGCCCGGCCACAAACTGCGTCAGGCGCAGCATCTCGGCGGTCACGTCCATTTCACCGCTTTGGCCCAGGCCGTCCAGCCAGCGCTGCACTTCGATGTTCATCGCCTGAACGTATTGGGTCATGCGTTCGCGCCGGAAGACTTCCTGCAGCACCGGGCGCTGGTTGTAGTAGGTCTCTTTATTGGCGGTAAACAGCACCTCACCAATCGAGGCCTTGAGAAAGGTGTACGCCTCCTGCATGTTAAGGCTGCGGTCGGTTTGCGTATAAACGATCTTATTGTATTCAGCTCCGCTGACCACGGCGGCGTACTGCGGGCCAAGTTTGATGGTGAAGATGTCACCGTGTTCGGCATGTCCGCGCCGGAACAAATCCTCGCGGCTGCGCATCATTTCCAGGGCGTGGCCCAGAACAGGTAAACCGCCGGATACCAGCGGGGGGGTGGTTGGGTTCATATTGAGCTCCTTATGGTACCCCCATTATAGTCAGATCAAGTGCGGCTTCAAAGCATCTAGTAATAGGTTTGATTGCGTCAGCTGCTGCCCAACCTGAAAGAGCTGCGCCCTCAACGCGCCGTCCTCCGGCAAGAATTCATGGTGGGAATTTCCTCAGGATCATGCAGGGGTTCTCATGGATATGAATCCGTTTACTGTGATGCCAGCCGCGAACCTTCAACCCAATCCCATCGGATCGCAGTCATGTCGCCGCGTAGAGGTGTAGTTCTCAGCCGATGAGGCCTCCAGCAGGATGCCCTCCCGACCTCCCTACTCCGCGCCCTTCCACACCGGGTCGCGCAGGAGCAGCAGAACCACCGCAGCCCCCAGCGCCAACCCTGGGAACCCCGCGCCGAAGGAGAATACATTGTCAAACGGGGTCACCACAGCCATGAAGAAGAAGCTCAGCGCCTGGTTATTCAGCGCGTGCAGGTAGGCCGCCGTCCACACGCCCTGCGACTTGAAAACGCTGTGCGCAAAGAAATAGGCAAAAACAATGCCCAGCACCACCATCGCCAGAGACCCCAACACCGGCTGACCAGGGAAGTTATACCCCATCCAGATCACCGGCCAATGCCACACGCCCCAGATCACACCCAGCAGAAAGACACCGCGCACGCGGCCGAGCTTGATCAATTCCGTTTGCAGGTAACCGCGCCAGCCGTACTCTTCGCCGAAGGCGATGATCAATCCCAGGAACGGCCCAATCACCACCGTGTTGAGCGCCATGATGGGCAGCAATGCCCCGGCTGGCAGATTTGCCGCGGCCATTTGCGGGAAAGCGGCCGCCAGGTCCACGACCTCTCCCAGCCCAAACAGGTAGTTGAGCAAGGTCTGGAAACCGTAATAGGCAACCAGCCCCAGCCCGTAGAATGCCCAGATACGGGCCTTGCCCCCCGCCATGCCGGCGCTGGCGAAGGTGTCTTTCCCGCCCACCAAACGCAGAACAATTAGCAGAACCAGTCCGAGCACACTGGGAATAAGCAGCAGCGAACTGATGGTGGTCGTCTTGTCAGGCTGAGTTAACGCCGCAACGGCGCCCAGCAGATAGAGAAAGGTGAGCAGAAAATAGTAATAGACGAACCAGCGG
>DAIOUB010000137.1:0-8219 GCA_036751735.1 Levilinea sp.
CGCCGCCCGGATTGCCGGTTCCGTGGAACACCGAGCAGGTGAAGGTGTCGGCCGGGTCCTCTTCACAGGCCATCACACGGTTATTATCGCTGTCGGCCACATACAGCACGCCGTCATAGAATTCCACATGCGCCTGACGGTTGAAGCGCTCCGTCTGGCTGGCGTCGCCCCATTCATCACACACGCCGATGTCATAGAGCCAGGTCGTGGTGAAATTGTTGATATCCGCATCAAAGACCTTCACGCAGTTGCGGCTTCGGTCCGAAACAAACAAACGCGTGCCGTCAAACGCCAGGCCCATCGACTCATTTAAACGGCTCTCGTTGGGCTCGTTCCAGGGTTCATTCGGCACCTGCGCCACAACCCGCTCCCCCTCCGGCGCGTTGGGGTCTACGACCGTGATCACTTCGTTATTGGGCACCCACAGAAGGCCGTTGGCATCCACAGCCACGTCCTTGGGCCAGTTCATGCCGTAGGTTCCCCAGTCGTGCATGCCTGGCCGGCCGGCCAGCACCACCGGCGTCCCGTCGGTTTCCAACATGCTCAGGCGCGCGCCGTCCTCTTCGGTGATAAAAAGTTCCCCCGCGGCGTTGTAGCGCAGGCCAAAGGGGCGGTTCAGATAGAGAATAGGGTCATCCAGGGTCGGGCTGTCAAAATACGGCACGTCCGCCTCACCGAAGGCCGAGCTATACGAGAACACCGTTCCCGGCTTACCCAAAGCGATAGCCTGGGCATTCGGTTCCGCGCCCTGCGTCACCGCCACCCCCGCCCCCGAACCGCCGCGCGGCTGCACCGGCTGCGGACCATCCGGCGGCTCCGGAAAAGCCGCCGCGCCGCTGGCATTGGCCAACATGGACACAATCACCAGCAGCCCAACCAACCAGAATTTATGAAACTTGGTGTGCATCGTTATCCCTCCCAACAAAATAAATTAAAGGCCGAACTTTTCCCCTATAGGTGCTGGATCGAAACTTTAGGAATCAAAAGTTCGTCATGGATCATCCCCCAACTATGATTATATGCCGATTCCCTTCAAATTCAAGAACGCCGCGGTACGGTTTTTTTAAGTGTGCGCATCCAATGGGCGCATAGAATAATCGGCCTTATGGTAAGATTAGATCAGGCCCAGCCAACAGGAGGGAGGATCGTATGCCCATTGCCCCTCAGGATATTCCTTTATATGAACAAATCTACCGCGTGGTGCGCCAGATCCCAGCCGGAAAAGTGGCCACCTACGGTCAGGTAGCCAAAATCACCGGCGGGTGCACCGCCCGCATGGTGGGCTATGCCCTGGCCGCCCTGGCAGACCGCCCCGGCCCCGCCCAGGTGCCCTGGCAGCGGGTGATCAACGCCCAGGGCAAGATCAGCCCGCACGGCGCCGGTTACGGCAGCTCCATGCAGCGCAGCCTGTTGGAGGCCGAAGGGGTGGAATTTGACGCGCAGGGGCGGCTGGATTTTAACCGCTTCGGGTGGATCGGCCCGCTGGAAAGCGCAGGAGGGTAGGCTGATGTATAATTTTAAGCAACTCAGGCAGGCGTGCCCGCTGGGCTGCGCTGCCGTGAAAAGTGGAGCCTCCCCGTGCTAGACCTGTTTCTGCTTCCGATCCATGTCGCTTCCGGCGAAGACCAAACCGAGCTGCCGGGCTTGCTTTCCACCGCGGCCCCGCGGCGCTGCGACCGCACCCGCGCCGGAGACCGCCTGGTGGCGCTGTTTCAGGTGTGCGCCGGGCCAGCCCTCACCCCGGCGGGCATGGAAATGCTGCACAGCAAGCTGACCGACACCTTTTACCGCACGCGCGGCACAGTCACCGGCGCGCTGCGCGCCGCCGCCGAGCAGGTGAACCTGACCCTCTTAGAGCAAAACCGCGCCCAGGGCACGGCCAGCGAGATCAGCCTGGGCATGGCGGTGCTGCGCGGCGACAGCCTGTTGGTGGCCATCTGCGGCCCGGCCCGCGCCTGGCTGTTGGCTCGTGCAGAAATTCAGGAAATCGCCGACAGCGAAAGCGGCGGGCGCGGTTTGGGCATCAGCCGCAAAGCCAGCCCGCGCTTCGTGCAGACCGCGCTGAAGGGCGGCGAACTGGTGCTGCTCAGCCCCACACCCCTGCCCGCCTTCGGCCAATCCGCCCCTGCCGAACGCTTCACCCTGGAAAATATCCGCCGCCGGGTAATGACCCAGGCCGGCGGAGATTTGCAGGCCGCCTTGCTGCAATTCCAACCGGGCAGCGGCCTGCTGCGGCGGCTGCGCCCGCGCGCTGCGGGTTCGGCAGCCCCCTCCGAGCCGCGCGAACAGCCGCAGATTTCCGTCGAAGCTCCCGCCGCCGCGCCAACTCCCGCGGAAGCCCCCTTCAGCGCGCCTGCGCCGATTGAGATTCCCTACAGCACGCCACCCGCGCCACCTCCCTTCAGCGCGCCTGTCCCGTCCCAGACCGCTCCCGCGGCGGAGCCTGTGCGCATGGAAGCCGCTGCGGATGAGCCGGCTCCCGCCGGGGTGTATGTCACCGGTGAGCGCCTGCAGCCGCCCAGCCCGCCCACCCCGCGCCGGCAGCGCCGTTCCGGCCCCGTCATCAGTCCAGAAATGCGCAAGGGCCTGGCGCGCATCTGGTTTGGAGCCAGCCGTTGGGGTCAGCGGGTGCAGCAGGGCGCGCAGAAATTTCTGAATCAAGCCCTGCCCCAAAGCGAAGACAGCACCGGCGGGCCGAGCCGCAACGCCATGCTCTTCATCGCCATCGCCGTGCCCCTGGTGGTGGTGGCCATCGCCGCCACGGTGTACCTGTTCGGCCCCAGTGGGCGCACGGAGCAATTTGAAAGCTACGTTCAGCAGGCCGCCGCCCTGGCCCAGCAAGCCCGCGACAGCAAGGAACGCGAAGCCCAACGCATTGGCTGGGCGCAGGTGGTCAATCTGCTGGATAAGGCCCAGGAATACGGTGAAAGCGCCGAAGCCAGCAGCCTGCGCAGTGAGGCCTCTCAGGCTTTGGATAAAATTGACGGCATCACCCGTCTGGATTTTGTCCCCCTGGTGTCCTCCGGCTTCACCAGTACAGCGCAATTCACGCGCATCACCGCCAACAACAGCGAAATTTTCCTGCTGGATCAATCCAGCGGGCGAGTTTTCCGGCTGTACCTTACAGGGCAAACTTACGAAGTGGACAACAGCTTCATCTGCGGCCCCGGCTCTTACGGTCTGGTCACCGTGGATAAGCTGATTGATCTGGCCCTCATCCCCGCCGGAATCAGCGACTACACCCTGCTGGCGATGGACGCGGGCGGCAACCTGGTGTACTGTGGGGCCAACAAGCCCCCCGAAAGCCAATCCCTCACCCCGCCGGACACCCAATGGGGCTCCATTTCGGCCATTGATTTCCGCCAGCAGGTGCTGTATGTGCTGGATCAAGCCAAGGATCAGGTGTGGGTCTACCCCCGCAACCAGGACGAAGGCGTGGTCGGGCTGGTGTTCTCACCGCCGGGACTGTTCTTTGACGAGCAAGTGCCCGACCTGGCCGAGGTCAACGATCTGGTGTATTACAATCAGAATCTGTTCCTCAGCACACCGGCGGGCCGCATGATCACCTGCACCTTCCGCACCTTCACCGTCAGCGGCAAAACCACCTGTGACGAAAACGCCCCCCTGCAGGACACGCGCAGCGGAAACCAGGCCCCGGCTTTTGCCTTCCCCGCCGGAACGCAGATTACCCAAATGCGCTCCACCCCGCCGCCGGAACCTGCCATCTACTTGCTGGATGCCGCCAGCCGCTCGGTGTTCACCTTCAGCCTGCGTCTGAACCTGGTGCGCCAGATTCAGCCCCGCGCCACCTCCGATTACCCCGCCCTGCGCGGCAAAATCACGGCTTTTACCATCACCCCCAACCGCCTGGTGCTGCTGGCCTACGGCAACGAACTGTACTTCGCCTATCTGCCCTGACCCGCGCGAACGGAAGTTTAAACCAAAAAAGGGCTGTCCGCATTTTCACGGACAGCCCTTTAGATTCACCGGTCTGGCGGTATCGCTTAATCGGTGGAGTTATTCCAGAACCAGTTGTAGGCGTAATAGCCCAGCGAGCTGTCGGCACGAATGGCGATGCGGCTGCTGCCTTTCAGGCCGTCGGGGATGGTGAAGGTCTGTTCAAAGGCCCCGCCCGTGCCCGAATTGAAGCTGGCAACCACCACGCCGCCCGCCGCCAGCGTGCCGTACGCGCCCATGCGTACGGAGAAATCCGTGTCCGCCGGGAAATTGTTGGTCGTCACGGTGACGGTGTCATCCTTCACCACCGCTTTGATGGAGAAGGTGGGGATGCCCGTGTAGCTAGAGCCGCTGCCGCTGCTGGAGCCGCCGCTGGTGGTGTTGTTCCAGAACCAGTTGTAGGCATAGAAGCCCTCAGCCGCCTCCAGGCGGATGGCGATGCGCTGGTCGCCCTTGAGCGAATCGGGGATGGTGTAGGTCTCTTCAAAAGCCCCGCCCGCGCCCGAATTGGTGGTGGCCACAACCACGCCGCCCACGCCCAGGGTGCCGTATTCGCCCATGCGCACCTTGAATTCATAGCCCGCCGGGAAATTGTTGGTGCGGATCTTCACGGTGTCATCCGCGGCCACTTCTTGAATGGAGAAGGTGGGGATGCCCGTATAGCTGGAGCCGCTGCCGCCGCTGGAGCCGCCGCTGGTGGTGTTGTTCCAGAACCAGTTGTAGGCATAGTACCCGGCGGTGCTGTCCATGCGGATGGCGATGCGCTGGTCGCCCTTGAGCGAATCGGGGATGGTGTAGGTCTCTTCAAAAGCCCCGCCCGCGCCCGAATTGGTGGTGGCAACCACCACACCGCCCACACCCAGGGTGCCGTACACGCCCATGCGCACAGTGAAGGTTTGATCCTTGGGGAAATTGTTGGTGCGGATCTTCACCGTGTCATCAGTCGCCACTTCCAGGATGGAGAAGGTGGGGATGCCGGTGTAGCTGGAGCCCGATCCGGGGGTGGGGGCGGCGTCCGTGTTGTTCACGAACCAGTTATAGCTGTAGTAGCCGTCCGGGCTGTCCATGCGAATGGCAATGCGGTAATCGCCCTTGAGCGAATCGGGGATGGTGTAGGTCTCCTGAAAAGCGCCGCCCGCGCCCGAATTGGTGGTGGCGACCACCACGCCGCCAACGGCCAGCGTGCCGTATTTCCCCATGCGCACGGTGAAAATCTGCCCGGCCGGGAAATTGGCGGTCTGAATCTTCACGCTGGCGTCTTCAACCACTTCCAGGATGGAAAACGTGGGGATGGTATAGGCCGCGATCGGCTGAGGATTGGGAAGCAGAACGCCCAACACCACCGCCAGGGCTACCAACCCCTGAATGAGCTTAAAACTGCTTTTGCTAAAAATGGAAAACATTTGGCCCTCCTTAGGTCTCACGCAAACCCTTTCAGGTTTGTTCACCGGCAGCCCACCCACCGCAGCGGGCTGATTCGCAGCTTGCCTTGCTAATTTTTGAACTCTGCGCGGCGCCCTTACCCAGGGGCGAGAGCGCCGCGCGCTGTTTTTCTATTCGCTTACGGTTTATACACCACCGGAACCAGCCAGAACACGCGGTCATCCTTAGAAGAGCCGTTGTTGTTCACCCGCAGATAGAGCTCAATGCGCTTGCCCGCAAATTCCGACAGGTCAATATCAATGGTGGTCCAGTCGCCGTCGTATTCTTCGTCCCACGAGCCCAGGTTCTTGGTGGAGGTCTCGCCCTCCAGCGCATAGCTCACCCGGAAGGTCACGTCGCAGTCGGTGGCCTCGTTCATGCAGCCCACCGTCGTGCGGAAGTGATCACCGTCGCGGATCTTCAGCGCGGGGAACCGCCCCACAATGTAGCCGCTGTCGCCCGAATTGGGGGCCACAATGATGGCCATTTCATCTTCCTGGTAACCGCCCTCCAGCTTGGGGGTCTTGGAGCGCCGCACCGAGCCGGTGGAGGTGTTATCCCCATCGCTGGGGCAGGAGATCTGGCCCTTGCTGGTGCGCCAGATGGCCTGGCAGTAGTTATAGGCCAAATCGCGCGGGTGGTCGCTGTCCCAGCTGCCGGGGTCGGTGTCGCCGACTTCAATCTTGACCCAGAAGGGGTTGTTGGCGTTGGAACCCAGCCCAAACAGCACCCCGTTGGAGCTGCGCAGCTTCCAGTTGCCCGTGTATGAGCCGCTGGAGGAAGGCGCCTTCAGCGAAACCGACAGATCCACCGAGTCGCCGGGGCGGATGGTGGCGGGCAGCTTCTGCGAAGCCGGGCCGCTCATGGCATTGCCGCTGTCAAAGACCAGGTCAAATTCGTTGGTCCAGTTGCAGCTGCCCGAGTTCTTCAGCCGCCAGGTCTTGGTGAAAGACTGGTTGGCCTGCAGCTTGGTGCCGTCGGGGATGGTCACATCCGAGATGAACTGCGCCCGGTAACAGGGCACGGCAATGGTGTTGGTGGCGATGGGCGTCGGCGTCCAGGGGGCCGTGGTCAGGGTCGGCACCGCCGTCGAGGTGGGAGCCAGGGTCTGGGTGGCCGGCAGGGTCTGCGAGGGCGCCAGGGTCATACTGGGGACGGAAGTGGGGGTGGCCGTGAAGCCGCCGCTGGGGGCTTCCCCTGCGCCGGGCGTGGTCTGCGCCACGCGGGTCAGTTCCTGTACCAGGGAGTCAAACGCAAACTGAGTCTGCTGGGCAGACACGGTTTGCACCACCGCCGTGTTCATCGCGTTTGGTTCCAGGCTGCCGCCGTCTGCGGGCATACCTGGCAGGTTGCAGGCCGATAGACTCAGAATCACCACCAGTACCATTAAGAAAGTGGGGGAAATTCGCTTCAACATCACATTCTCCTTTCGAAATGGGCTGCGAGGGCGATCCATTCGCTGGCAGCCGGTACCTCATAGACGCTGAAACACCCCGGACAGTTCCCGCAAGGTACGTTGATAAATTCTATCTTAATCAAGACCGAAAAAAAAGTCTTGCAAGTATTGTTCCATTTTTATTGTAGCCATTATTTTGGATAGATCAACCAGGGAAAGCGGGCAAAAGGCGATAAAATGCGCTTTTTGGGTCAACAATTACCGAAATTTTCAAGAAAACGCCAGAAATCCGAAGTCCGGACGCCCCCCTGAGGGAACGCCCGGACCCGTGCGGTGCTTACCGATAAACTGAATTGACGCGCGCCCTGCCGTGCGGCAGCTCAGGCGTCGCGGAATTCTCCATCCACTACCTCAGGCTCCCCATTCTCCGCTGCGGGCTGATCGGCGGCCGCGGCGGGTTGGTTCTGCAAAGCATGCTGCAGACCCTCGCTCAGTTGACGGATGCGGCCCAGGTCGCTGCCGCCGGACGCCTGGCGCAGTTCGTTGACGCGGTGCTGCAGCTCGGTGCGCTGCGCCTCCGGCACGCCGTCTGCACCCAAAACCTTCTCGGCCTGGTAGAGCACATTGTCGGCCAGGTTGCGGGCTTCGGCCAGTTCGCGGCGGTGCTGATCTTCGGCGGCGTTGGTCTGCGCCTCGCGCACCATGCGCTCCACCTCGGCGGTATTCAACTGCGTCGAAGCGGTGATGGTCACACGCTGTTCGCGTCCGCTGGCCTGATCGCGCGCCGAAACGTTCAAAATGCCGTTGGCGTCCATATCAAAGGTCACCTCCACCTGCGGTGTGCCGCGCGGGGCGGGTGGGATGCCGTCCAGGCGGAAACGGCCCAGGCTCATGTTGTCGGCGGCCATCGGGCGCTCGCCTTGCAGCACATGCACATCCACAGCCGTCTGCCCGTCTTCCGCGGTGGAGAACACCTGGCTCTTGCGGGTGGGGATGGTGGTGTTGCGCTCAATCAGGGGCGTCATCACCCCGCCCAGGGTCTCCAGACCCAGAGACAGGGGGGTCACATCCAGCAGAAGCACATCCTTCACCTCGCCGCCCAAAACGCCGCCCTGAATGGCCGCGCCGACCGCCACCACCTCATCCGGGTTAACGCTCTTATTGGGTTCCTTGCCCACCAACTGGCGCACAAAATCCTGCACCATCGGCATGCGTGTGGAACCGCCCACCAATACCACTTCGTCAATCTCCGCCGCTTTCAGACCCGCATCGCCCAGCGCGCTTTCCAACGGGGCGCGCAGCCGCTCCACCAAATCGCGGGTCAGCTCTTCAAAGCGGGCGCGGTTGAGGCTGATCTGCAAATGGCGCGGGCCGCTGGCGTCGGCGGTGATGTAGGGCAGGTTGATCTCGGTCTCCATCACGCTGGAAAGCTCGATCTTGGCCT
>DAIOUB010000138.1:0-8089 GCA_036751735.1 Levilinea sp.
TCCTTCAGGCGCGGAAAGCGCTTGAAAACGCTTTCAACGTCTTTCTCGATCTGCGCCTTATCGGGGTGCAGGTACGCGCCTACTTCCAGGTTTTCCATCACCGTCAGGGTCGCGAAGATTTTGCGTCCTTCAGGAACCTGGATCACGCCGCGGCGGACGATATCTTGCGCCGGTGTGCGGGTGATATCCTCACCCTCGAACTCCAGCTTGCCTTCGCGCGCAGTCAACAAACCAGACAGCGCGTTCAGCGTGGTGGATTTGCCCGCGCCGTTCGCACCGATCAGGGTCACAATCTCCCCCTGTTCCAGGTGGAAATTCAGCCCTTTCAGCGCGTGAATGGCACCATAGTATACGTGAAGATTTTGAACGTTGAGCATCATCAATTCTTCTTCCGTTTGAATTTTTCGGATAAGGCCGCCGAACCCGGGCCCAGGTAGGCCTCAATCACGCGCTGATCGTTCTGGATCTCTTGCGGGGTGCCCAGAGCGATCCGTTCCCCAAAGTCCATCACCGCGATTGTTTCGCAAATGCCCATGACCACGCGCATTTGATGTTCGATCAGCAGAATGGTGAGGTTAAAGCGCTCACGGATAAAATGGATCAGATCCATTAAGGCCACAGACTCATTGGGGTTCATGCCAGCCGCGGGCTCATCCAGCAGCAGCAGGCTGGGGTTGGCTGCCAACGCACGCGCAATTTCCAGGCGGCGCTGCTCACCATAGGGCAGGTTCTTGGCCGTCTCGCGCAGCCGGTCCTGCAGGTTGAAGACCGACAGGAATTCCACCGCCCGCTCTGTCAGCTCTTTTTCCTTCACCTCATACTTATGGTTGTGGAAAATTGAATCGCTCATGCTGTAGCCCGCATGCGGGTGGTAGGCGATGCGCACATTGTCCAGCACAGACAGGCTTTGGAACAGGCGGATGTTCTGGAAGGTGCGGGCGATGCCCATTTGGTTAATCAGATGCGGTTCCAAACCGGTGATGTTGGTGCCGTTGAAGATCACATCCCCTGCGGTGGGCTCATAAACGCCGGTGATCATGTTGAACACAGTCGTCTTGCCCGCGCCGTTGGGACCAATCAGCCCAAAGAGCGCACCTTTGGGGATGCTGAACTCCATGTTGTTGACCGCGCGCAAGCCGCCAAAGACCTTGCTCAGCTTGCGGACTTCCAGGGTGTTTTCGGGCGCTGCCGTTGCGGCAGCCTTGGGGGTAGGTTGGTTGGCGGCGCTCATGAACCGGCCTCCTGGCTTTGAGTGGCTTTCTCTGACCGCAAGTCCTCAGCCCGCTTCGGCTGATTGGGCGGCAAGATGGCCCGAATGAAGGGGATTTCATATCCGCCGAAAATCCCGCTGGGTTTCAGCAGCATCATGATCAACAGCAGCAGCGGGTAGACCACAAAGCGCCAGGTTTCAAACCCTTCGGGCAGAAACAGGCGCAGGAAACCTTCCAGCACCAAAGCCCACGCAAACGCACCCGCGATGGTTCCCGTCACACTCCCCAGACCGCCAAACACGATCACGATCATGGGATCGAACGATTTGATGAAGTTGAACGTATCTGGGTGCAGGAAGCCGTTGACGTGGGCGTACAGCCCGCCTGCCAGGCCCGCAAAGAAGGAGCCAATGACGAAGGTCAAAATCTTGTAGTTCGCCACATCAATGCCCATGGCCTTGGCGGCGATTTCATCTTCACGCACCGACAGGATGGCCCGGCCGTAGCTGGAATTCAGCAGGTTGCGCGTGACCACGATGGTGATGACCAGGAACAGGAACACCCAGAACCAGGTGGTGATTTTGGGGATGCCGATCATACCGCGCGCGCCCTTCATTTCCGCAAAGCCCAGCAGGGTGTCGGAGTTATCCAGCAGCACTTTGGTGATGATGGTCAGGCCCAGGGTGGCGATGCCGAAGTAGTCGGAGCCCAGGGTCAAAATCGGCAGGCCGAACAGGAAGCTGATTTCCGCCGCCAGCATGCCCGCCAGAATGACCGCAAAGAAGAACACCACTTGCAGCGAAACCGCAGGCGGCAAGGCTTTCAGCGCAGCCGCCACGGGCGCATCGAGGGCTTTACCAATTTGCAGCGCCACAAACCCCAAAATCAGGGTGGTGAGCAAATAGATGGAGAAGGCTGAAAGCGCGTCCAGGCGGCGGATCTTGCTCAGCTGCGTGCGCAGGAATAAAATCGCCGCGCCGGTGAAGAGCACAATCATCAGCACCACCATCAGCCCGCCCGCGCTGCCCAAATTGGCCCAGCGGTAGGTGATATCCGCCGCGCAGTAGGCGCCAATGGCGTAAAAGGCCCATTGTCCCAGGGAGAATTGGCCGTTGAAGCCGTAAATCAAGTTCAGACCCAGGCTGACGATAGCCATCACCGCGCCCAGGCGCAGGATGGTGTTCCAGAAAGCGTTCAGCAGCCCAAAACTAATCAGCAATTGGACGACGATGAAAAATACTAACGCGCCGCCGTAGAAAACGAGAGTGCTTCGTGAGATTTTTTTCATAGCGGCCTCAGGCTTTTTCTCGGCTGGGTTCACCGAAGATACCGGTGGGGCGGATAAGCAGCACGATGATCAAAATGCTGAAAGCGATGGCGTCGCGCATGGGGGTGGAGATGTAAGCAGCGCTGAGCACCTCCGCCTGGCCCATGATCAGCGCACCAATCACCGCGCCGGGGATGCTGCCGATGCCGCCCAGCACCGCCGCGACAAAGGCTTTCAGGCCGGGGATGATCCCCATCCAGAAAAATACCTGCGGGAAAGCTACCGCATATAACATACCGGCCGCGCCAGCCAGCGCCGCGCCGATCATGAAGGTGAAGGAAATAATCGAGTCAGTATTGATACCCATCAGGCGAGCGGTCTGCTTGTCATAGGCCACCGCGCGCATGGCTTTGCCGACCCGGGTTTTTTGCACAATATAATTCAATGCCATCAACAGAGCCACAGAGGCAATCACGATGATGACGAAGATGTTCGAGAAAATAACGCTGCCTTCTGGGATCGTATCACCTTGGATCAGCTGGCCAATGCCCTGGCTGTTAACAAACCAGGTGGTAATTTCAAACGGACGCTTATAGGTGATGAAGTTGGGGGTGAAAACGAATTTCAACGCGCCAAAATATTCCAGGAAGAAGGACACACCGATGGCAGTGATCAAGGCCGAGATACGCGGGGCGTTGCGCAGGGGTTTGTAAGCAATGCGTTCAATGGTGAACGCCAGCAGCGCGCAGACGGCCATCGCCGCGGCCATGACCGACAACGTGCCCACCGCCTGGGTCAAAATCAGCGGCAGGTTAGGGGCCAGGTTTGAAAGCCAGTTATGCAGCTGAAAACGAGCAATGCCGTAAAAGCTGACAAAGGCCCCAACCATAAACACGTCACCGTGCGCAAAGTTGATCAGGCGCACAATGCCGTAAACCATCGTATAGCCCAAAGCAATCAGGGCGTACACAAACCCCAATTGCAAGCCGTTAATGACTTGCTGGAGGAAAAGGGTTGGATTGGCCAGCAGCGAAACGACAATTTTCCATAACGCCAGCAGCCCAACAACAATCAACAGCCCTTTGCCTAACCATCCCCTTTTGATTATCAAATCATACAATGAAGGGCGATTTGCTGTGGTGGAGGAAACGCTCATAGGGTTTCACCTGGGTAAGCAGTTGTAGCGAGGGGCGGCCTCATCGGCCGCCCCTCGTGGATCGTCGTTCGTCTTACGGAGCCACCGACTCGACGAAGGATACCTTTCCGTCTTTCACCTGCAGCACAGCCGCAGCCTTAATCGGGTTGTGGAATTTATCGAAGCTGACCTTACCAGAGACAACTTCCAGCTCAATGGCAGCCAACGCTTCGGCAACCTTGGTCGCATCGTCCGTGCCAGCCTTTTCAATGGCCGTCAGGAGCAGGTAGGTCGCGTCATAGGCCAGAGCGGCCAGGGCATCGGGGGTCGCGCCGTACTTCGTGTTGTAGGCCTTCACGAAGTCAACCACTTTAGCGCGGGTGTCTTCAGGAGAGTAGTGGTTCGAGAAGAAACCGCCGTCGGAGGCTTTCGCATCCAGATCGGGCGAATCCCAACCATCACCACCCATCATCACCGAGGTCACGCCCTTTTCCTTAGCCTGAGCAGCCACCAGGTTGACAATGTTGTAGTAATCGGGCAGGAAGAGCACTTCGGCCTTGCTCTCCGCCACCTTGGCCAAAATCGCCGAGAAGTCGGTGTCCTGGCTGGTGTAGGTTTCCTTGCCGACCACGGTACCGCCCGCTTCGGTCCAGGACTTTTCAAACGCTTCGGCCAGGCCGCGCACGTAGTCATTGCCCTGATCGAACATGATGAAGGCGGTCTTGTAGCCCTTACCCTGGGCGAACTTGGCCATCACCAGACCCTGGAAGGGGTCAATGAAGCAAGCGCGGAAGATGTACTTCTTGGTCGAGCCGTCCGCCTTGAGGGTCACATCCGGGTTGGTGGAGGTGGGGCTGATCTGCACCACGCCCTTGGCCTCGGCAATTTCCGAAATCGGAATGGAAGCCTTGGAGCACACTTCGCCGATGATGTAGTGGACCTTGTCCTGATCGATGACCTTGTTGGCCGCGTTCACAGCCGGGTCAGGCGTGCACTGGCTGTCTTCCACGACCGCTTCGATCTTGCGGCCCAAAACGCCGCCCTTAGCATTCCATTCCTCGATGGCCATCAACGCGCCGTCGCGGGTGGAAACACCAAAGGTCGGCACGGGGCCGCTCAACGGGGCCAACACCGCCACTTTGATCGGGCCGGTGTCTGCCGCAGGGGCTGCCGGTGCGGCCGCCGGTTGGCAGGAAGCCAACAAAACCGCCGCCAGCAAAAACACAGATACCAAAATACGCTTCGACATCTTCTGATCCTCCTTAGTGATCACTTCGTGTTCGAAATGTGGCTGTAGATTGCCTGGTTCATCCTCTGAAATTCGCTCAGAATATCTGCGCGAGATGCACCTCCTTCAGTGTGAGGGTACGACAGGTAGTCATAATGTAGGGCGTTAACGTTCTGCCGTTAATTCCCGGACGCTTTTCAGCGCGAAAGGGAGAATTTGCTCAAGGTAATTGGGGAAAAGCCAGTACCTGCGGCATCTGAAAGAATGGGCAAGGGCTTTGATCCTCGTGCAGTGTCTTTCTCTGCGGTTTACATGGCAAGATACATGACATCTTACACTATTTTTCAAATTTTTGTCAATAGATTTGCAGGTACGTCTTTAATATACAGAATCCGATTTGATGAGACAAGATACCTCTTAATCACACATATTTGTGTGACATTTGTCACCAGCCGATCACACGGGTTGAATTACCTTTATTTTTTCGCTATTGTTTAAACAGAACCCCATTGTCCCAAATTCGTTTTGGAAAGGATCCCTCCCCATGCTGAAACAATCGCTCAAGCTGATGATTCCCGGCCCCATCCAGCCCGATCCGGCGGTCTTGGAGGCCATGGGCAGCCCTGTTCCGCCGCACTACGGCCCGGCCTTCACCGATTTCTATAACGAAACCCTCTCCTTGCTGCGCCAGGTCATCCAGACTTCCGGCGATATTTTCCTCATGCCGGGGTCTGGCTCGGCGGGGATCGACGCCTGCCTGGGATCAGCGCTGCTGACTGGTGAAAAATTGCTGGTGGGGATCAACGGCTTTTTTGGCCAGCGCCTGGTGGCCATCGCTGAAAGCAGCGGCCTGGTGACGGTGCCGGTGACCGCCGAGTGGGGGCAGCCCCTGCGCAGCGCCGATTTCGCCGCCGCGTTAGACGCCCACCCCGACGCGCGCGCCGTGGCTGTGGTTCATCTGGAAACCTCCACCACCATCGCCAACCCCATCGCCGAGCTTGGCGCGCTCTGCCGCCAGCGTGGGGTGCTTTTCTTCGTGGATGCGGTTTCCTCTCTGGGCGGCCTGCCCTTTCAGATGGACGACTGGGGCATTGACCTGATGGCTTCAGCCACCCAGAAATGCCTGGGCGCCCCTCCTGGCCTGGCGCCTGTGGCGGTGGGGCCGCGCGCCTGGGAATCCATTGACCGCGCGCCCTCCTCCAACCACGGCTGGTACACCAACTTGCGCGTGTGGCGCCACTACGCCGAAGATTGGGCCGACTGGCATCCCTTCCCCATCACCATGGCCACCAACAATGTCATGGCGCTCAATGCCAGTTTAAATCAGCTCCTGGCCGAAGGCATCGCCACCCGCCTGGAGCGCTACCGCGGGCTGGCCTTGCGCCTGCGCCAGGGTCTGCGCCAAATTGGGCTTCAGCCCTATACGCCGGATGAGATGTTAGCCCCGGTGCTCACCGCCGCTTACGGCCCCGCGGGCGTGCCCACCGGTAAAATCGTCTCGTACCTGGAGCGCGAAGCCGGCATCAAAATCTCCGGTGGGTTGGGCGCGCTGAAGGGTCAAATCATCCGCATCGGTCACATGTCCCCCACCACCACCGACGCGGATATTGACGAGACCCTGGCCGCTTTACGCGCCTTCTGCGAACAAAACCAGGGCGCGCCGTGAGCGTCCTGGTTCCTTCATTTATTATATCAACATAGCATCTCAACGCGCCCCAGGAGGTGAAGATGGATGAACCGCGGGTTTTTGTCACTCGCCGCATCGCTGCCCAGGCCTTAAAGCAGTTGGAAGGCCGCGTGCAGATGGAGGTGTGGGAAGGCAGCGGGCCGCCGCCGCGGGCCGAGCTGGAAGCGCGCATGCCCCACCTCGACGGTCTGCTCTCCCTGCTGACCGATCCGCTGGATGCGGAGATGATCGCGCTGGCCGGGCCCAATTTCCGTGTGCTGTCGCAAATGGCCGTCGGCACGGATAACATTGACCTGGCCGCCGCCTCCGCCCGCCGCATCCCCGTGGGGCACACCCCCGGCGTGCTCACCGAAGCCTGCGCCGATTTTGCGATGGCCCTGCTGCTGGCCGCCGCTCGCCGCGTGGTGGAGGGCGACCGTGAGGTGCGCGCCGGCATCTGGCGCCCCTGGGGGCCAGACATTCTGGTGGGCAAAGATCTATACGGCGGCACGCTGGGCATTGTCGGCTTTGGGCGCATCGGCCAGGCCGTGGCCCGCCGCGCCCAGGGCTTTGGCATGCGCTTGCTGGTGCACGATCTCAATCCCGATGCGCAGTTGGAGAAGTCTTTCGGCATCCAGTTTGTGACCCTGCCGGAGCTGCTGCGCCAGAGCGATTTCGTCTCCATTCATGTGTATCTCTCCCCGCAAACCCGCGGGATGTTCAACGCCGAGACCCTGGGGCAGATGAAGCCCGGGGCGGTGCTGGTGAACACTGCGCGCGGCCCCATCGTGGAGCCGCAGGCCCTGCAGGCGGCCCTGGAATCCGGCCGTCTGGCCGCTGCCGCGCTGGATGTCTTCGATCCCGAACCCATCCCCCGTGAGAGCCCCCTGCTGGCCATGCCCAATGTGATCATCACCCCCCACATCGCCAGCGCCGCGGGGCAGGTGCGCCTGAACATGGCCCAGATTGCGGTGGAAAATTTGCTCTTGGGGCTGGCCGGTCAGCCGCTGCGCTTCTGCGCCAACGCTGCCGCCTTGAGCCAGACCTGAGCCGGGTGAAACTTTTGCCGGAAACTTGCGTACATAGTAATAGAGTGAAAGGAGTGTACGATGAGTTTCCTGGGTAATTTAGTCTGGTTAGTATTTGGCGGTTTTGTCGCCGGTATGGGTTACATTTTGGGCGGTCTGGCCACCTGCCTGACCATCGTGGGCATCCCCTTTGGGATTCAGTCCATCAAGCTGGGCGTCGCCACGCTGACCCCCTTTGGCCGCGAGATCGTGGTGCGTCCGGAGTCGGGGGGCTTTCTGGAGGCGCTGTTTAATATCTTGTGGGCGGTGCTGTTTGGTTGGGAAATTGCCGTCGCCCACCTGGTGCATGCTGCCATCCTGGCCCTCACCATCGTGGGGCTGCCCTTTGCCAGCCAGCATTTAAAGCTGATTCCGCTGGCTTTGTTCCCCTTCGGCAAAGAGCTGCGCTAACCCTCGCATTGACAGCCGGGCAGAACGCGGTATAATAGCCACGTAATTCGGCTCACTAGCTCAATGGCAGAGCAACTGACTCTTAATCAGTGGGTTCAGGGTTC
>DAIOUB010000139.1:0-7991 GCA_036751735.1 Levilinea sp.
CAGGACGCGGAGAAAGCCGCCTTTTTGACCCCCGCCATGCGCCAGCACCTGCATCACACGGCGCGCTGGGCGCTGGAGGCGGGCTGTCTGCACCTGTCTTTCCTGGAGATCGAAGGTCACAAGGCGGCCGGGTACTTCAGCTTTGACGATCTGAACCGCCTGTGGGTCTATAATTCCGGCATGGATCCGGCCTTTAACGCCTATTCGCCGGGGTGGGTGATGCTGGGCTATTTGCTGCAGTGGGCCAATGAGCAGGGGCGGGAGGTGTTTGACTTCATGCGCGGCGACGAGAGCTATAAGTACAAATTTGGGGCGGTGGACCGCTTTGTGATGCGTGTGCGCCTGGAACGCTGAGCGCACGGCAGCCTATCATTTTTGAGAAAACCCCCAGGCCCCCCTTGACAGACGCGAGGGGGGCCTGTATACTTGGCAATATATGAATAACTGCTCATATATTCAAGGATGAACCCATGAACTCCACTCTAGCCCGTTGTGAAGAAAACGTGATCCATGAAGAACAGGTGCAGGCCGCCCAGGCCAACCTGATTTCCGGCCTGGACGCCACCTACCTGTCGGCGGTGTTCCAGGCCTTGTCGGACCCCACCCGGCTTCGGCTGATTTCAGCCCTGAGCGGCGGGGAGCTGTGTGTGTGCGATCTGGCGGCGGTGCTGGGCATGACCCAGAGCGCTGTGTCGCACCAACTGCGCCTGCTGCGCAATTTACAGGTGGTGCGCCACCGCAAAGCCGGGCGGATTGTGTATTACGCCCTGGAAGATGAACATGTGCGCCTGCTGTTCCAGATGGGCCTGGAGCATATCCGCCATCCCAAAGGGGATGAAGCGGCAGGGGGTGAGGCATGAGCAAACAGACCTTTCAGATCACCGGCCTGCACTGCGCCGACTGCGTGACGACGGTGGAAAATGGGGTGCGGCAGGTGCCGGGGGTGCAGGCGGTGCAGCTCAATTTTGCCGACCAAACCCTGAGCGTGGAAGGCGACGCCGAGGCGCAGGCCGTGGCGGCGCGGGTGACGGCTTTGGGTTACGGCGTGCAGAGCGCGCCTGCCCCCGCTGCGGCGGGGCGCATGGGGGTGGCGGCCTTTTTGCTCTCCAGCCGCGTCACGCGCCTGGCGCTGGTGGGCGGGGGGCTGCTGCTGGCGGGCTGGCTGCTGGGTTTGGCCGGAGCGCCGCGCGCCCTGACGGCGGCTTTGCAGATCGCCGCGCTGGGGCTGGCGGGTTGGCCGGTGGCGCGCAGCGGTGTGGTCAATCTGGTGGTCAACCGCGATTTTAACATCAACCTGCTGACCACCGTGGCGGCCTTGGGGGCGGTGTGGATTGGCGAATTGGGCGAGGCTGCCACGCTGATTTTCCTGTTCGCCATCTCGGAGGCCCTGGAAGATTACAACGCCGACCGCGCCCGCCGCGTGTTGGGCGAGCTGAGCCAGTTGACCCCCGATACGGCCCTGCGCCTGCGCGGCACAGAGACCGAAAAAGTGCCCGCGGCGGCTTTGCAGCCGGGAGAGCGGGTGTTGGTGCAGCCGGGTGAGCGCATCCCCGCGGATGGGGTGGTGGCGCTGGGCGAAAGCGAAGTCAATCAGGCGCCCATCACCGGCGAGAGCCGCCTGGTGGAAAAAGGCGTGGGTGATGAGGTGTTTGCCGGTACGCTCAACGGCAGCGGCGCGCTGCATGTGCAGGTCAGCCGCCCGGCGGGTGAATCGACCCTCAGCCGCATCGTCAAGATGGTCAGCGAGGCCCAGGCCCTGCGCGCGCCCAGCCAGCGCATGGTGGACCGCTTTGCGCGGGTGTATACCCCGGCGGTGACGGTTTTGGCGCTGCTGGTGGCGTCTCTTCCGCCTTTGCTGTGGGGCGCGCCTTTCTTTGATCTGGCCGACGGCACGCGCGGCTGGCTGTACCGCGCCCTGACCCTGCTGGTCATCTCCTGCCCGTGCGCGTTGGTGATCAGCACGCCGGTGACGGTGCTTTCGGCGCTCAGCGCGGCGGCGCGGCGCGGGGTGCTGGTGAAGGGCGGGGCCTTCCTGGAAGCCCTGGCGCGGGTGCGCCTGTTCGCCTTTGACAAGACCGGCACGCTGACCTACGGGCGGCCGCAGGTGACGCAGGCGCGGGCTGTGGACTGCGACGGATCGGCGGACTGCGCCCGCTGCGGCGAGGTGCTGGCCTTGGCCTGTGCTTTGGAACGCTCCAGCGCGCACCCGCTGGCCCAGGCGGTGGTGACGGCGGCTGAAACGCGCGGCCTGGCGCAGGCTTACGCCGCGGCCGAGGGCGTCACGGCCCTGGCGGGGCTGGGGCTGCGCGGACAGGTGAACGGCGCCACGGCGGTCATCGGCAGCCACCGCCTGTTTGACGCCCAGTATCCGCACCCGCCCGCGCTGTGCGATTGGGTGCTTTCGGCCGAGGCCGCCGGAGAAACCGCCATGCTGGTCAGTGACGGACAGGCGGTGCGCGGGGTGATCACCACCAGCGACCAGATCCGTCCGGAGGCGGCCGATGTGGCGGCGGCCCTGCATGCCCTGGGGCTGCACACGGCGGTATTGACCGGCGATAACCCCGCGGCGGCCCAGCGCAGCGCTGCGGCGGCGGGGATTGAGACCGTGCGGGCCGGGCTGCTGCCGGAGGAAAAGCTGGGGGCGCTGCGCGAACTGCAGGCGGCCTTTGGCCCGGCGGCCATGGTGGGCGACGGCATCAACGACACCCCGGCGCTGGCGGCGGCCAGTGTGGGCGTGGCTATGGGCGGGGCGGGCAGCGCTCAGGCCCTGGAAACGGCGGACATCGTGCTGATGGCCGATTCGCTCGAGCAGCTGCCCTTTGTCACCCGCCTGGCGCATTTCACCCTGCGCCTCATCCGCCAGAACATCGCCTTTTCCCTGCTGACCAAGCTGGCCCTGATGGGCGTGGCTTTGCTGGGGTGGGCGCCCATGTGGCTGGCGGTGGTGGGCGATATGGGCATTTCGCTGGCGGTGACCGCCAACGGCATGCGGGCGGTGCGCTTTGAGAGCCAAAAGTCTGTATAATGAGGGTAGACTGCTAACGGAGGGTACAGCCATGCAAGATGTGTTAACCTGGTACGGACATGCGGCCTGGGGGCTGAAAACCAGCGGCTACACCGTTCTGGTGGACCCCTTTTTCAGCGGCAACCCGGCGGCAACTCTGCAAGCCTCACAGGCGCAGGCGGATTTTATCCTGGTGACTCACGGCCACGGCGACCATGTGGGCGACAGCGTGCAGATCGCCGAGCGCACCGGGGCGCTGGTGATCAGCAACGCCGAAATTGCCGGGTGGATGCGCAAGCAGGGGGTGGAGAACACCCACGCGCAGCACCTGGGCGGGGGCTATCACCATCCCTTTGGCTATCTCAAGCTGACCTTTGCCCTGCACGGCTCGGCCCTGCCCGACGGCAGCAACGGCGGCAACCCAGCCGGGCTGCTGATCACCACCCTGGGCGGGAAGAAGATCTATCTGGCGGGCGATACGGGCCTGTTTGGGGATATGGCTCTGATCGGCGAGGAGGGCCTGGACGCGGCCGTTCTGCCTATCGGCGACAATTTCACCATGGGGCCGGAGGACGCCCTGCGCGCCGTGCGGCTGCTGCGGCCCAAGGTGGTCATCCCCATGCACTACAGCACCTGGGGGGTGATTCAGCAGGACGCGGCCGCCTGGGTGGAGCGCGTGAACCGCGAGACCAGCGTGCGCGCGCTGCTGCTTCAGCCGGGGGAGAGCTACACCCTGTCGTAAAAGATGCATTTCACCGCACATCTTAGCGGGCCGCGAGGCCCGCTTTTGTTTGAAACGGTGCACAATGTACAAGCTTTCCACAAATCTTGTACAAGGTGGCCGAGTCTGATAGTTTTTGCCAGTGAAACGTGATAAGATTTTTGATAGATCCTGCGGGAGGAGTGTGGACGGATGACCGGCGAGAGCAAAAAATTCTATCAGATGAGCGTGGAAGAACGGCTGGCCTGGCTGAGTGAGCAGACCGGCCTAAGCGCTGAGGTTTTGGCGCCGCTGGCCGAAGGGGGCGGGCTGCACACCGAACAGGCGGATCACATGATTGAGAATGTGGTCGGCCTGCACAGCCTGCCGCTGGGCATCGCCCAGAACTTCATCGTCAACGGGCGCGAGGTGCTGGTGCCCATGACCCTGGAAGAGCCTTCGGTGGTGGCGGGGGCCTCCTTCATGGCCAAGCTGGCGCGCTCTTCGGGCGGTTTTTTTGCCTCCTCCTCCGACCCGCTGATGATCGGCCAGATGCAGATTCTGGATCTGGCGGATGCGCCCAGCGCGCGGCTGCGGCTTTTGGAGGCGCGCGAGCAGCTTTTGGCCGAGGCGGCCCAGGTGGATCCCCTGCTGGCGCAGTTGGGCGGCGGCCCGCGCGAGATCGAAGTGCGCATTCTGGAGGGGCCGGGGTTGGGGACCTTCTTGGTGCTGCATTTGATCTACGATGTGCGCGACGCGATGGGGGCCAACGCGGTCAACACCGCTATGGAGCGGCTTTCTCCGATGGTGGAGAGCCTTACCGGCGGGCGGGTGCTGCTGCGCATTCTTTCCAATCTGGCCGACCGGCGCCTGGCGCGGGCGCGCATGACCGTGCGCCTGGAGGAGCTGGCTTTTGAAAACTACGCCGCCGAAGAGGTGCGCGACGGCATCATCGCCGCCTGGGCCTTCGCGGCGGCGGACCCTTACCGCGCGGCCACCCACAACAAGGGCATCATGAACGGCGTGGACGCGGTGGTGATTGCCACCGGCAACGACTGGCGCGCGGTGGAGGCCGGGGCGCATGCCTACGCGGCCCGCAGCGGGCGCTACACCAGCCTGAGCACCTGGGGACAGGACGCGGCAGGCAATCTGGTGGGCACGCTGGAAATGCCTATGGCGGTGGGCACGGTGGGCGGGGCCACGCGGGTGCATCCCACGGCGGGGGCGGCCCTGAAGCTGATGGCTGTGCGCAGTGCGCGCGAGCTGGCCGAGATCATCGTCTCGGTGGGGCTGGCGCAGAACCTGGCGGCTTTGCGGGCGCTGGCCACCGAAGGCATTCAGCGCGGGCATATGTCGCTGCATGCGCGTCAGGTGGCGATTGCCGCCGGGGCGGTGGGCGCGCAGATTGAAACCGTGGCTGGGCGGCTGGTGGCGGAAAAAGTGGTGCGGATTGACCGCGCGATGGATATCTTAAAAGAACTCAATGCGGGTGAGACCGGCCGGGCCTAAGCCCAGACCGGACCCAGGCATCTATAAGGAGCGAAGTGATGAGTGAGACCCAACCTCAAAAAGACCTGCTGTTGAAGACCAACCGACCGGTTGGGATCGTTGGGTACGGGGCGTATGTGCCGCAGTACCGCCTGCCTGCCGCGGAAGTGGCGCGGGTGTGGGCGGGGGGCGAAGAGGGGCTGCCGATTAAAGAAAAGGCCGTGCCCGGGCTGGATGAGGATGTCATCACTATGTCCATCGAGGCCTCGCGCAACGCTTTGAAGCGGGCGGGGATTTCGCCGGAAGAGCTGCGCGCGGTGTGGATTGGCTCGGAATCGCACCCCTACGCGGTGAAACCCAGCGGCACGGTGGTGGCCGAGGCCATCGGTGCGTCGCCCTCCATTCAATCCGGCGACTGGGAATTTGCCTGCAAGGCGGGCACCGAAGCCATGGTGGCGGCGATGGGCCTGGTGGGGTCGGGTATGGCGCGCTACGCCCTGGCGGTCGGCATGGACACCGCCCAGGGGCGCCCCGGCGACGCGCTGGAATACACGGCGGGGGCGGGCGGCGCGGCCTACATCCTGGGGCCGGGCGAAGAATCCCTGGCGGTGATTGAGGCCTCCTATTCCTTCGTCAGCGACACCCCCGACTTTTGGCGGCGGGCGGAGGCCAAATACCCCGAACACGGGCAGCGCTTCACCGGCGAGCCGGCGTATTTTCACCACATTTCTTCGGCGGGCAAGGCCCTGATGCAGATGATGGGCACCAGCGCGGGCGATTACCAATACGCGGTCTTTCACCAGCCCAACACCAAATTCCCGCAGCGTGTGGCGGGCATGCTGGGCTTTTCGGCGGAACAGATCAAGCCGGGGCTGCTGGTGCCGGTGATCGGCAACACCTACGCGGGCGCGGCCATGATTGGCCTGACGGCCACGCTGGATGCGGCTCAGCCGGGGGACCGCATTTTGATGGTGTCCTTTGGCTCTGGGGCTGGCTCGGATGCGTTTTCCATCCGCGTGACGGATGCGCTGCTGGAGCGGCGGGAGAAGGCCCTGCGCACGGCCGATTATATCGCCCGGCGCACGGAAATTGATTATGCCACCTATGTACGCCTGCGCGGCAAGCTGGCGATGAAGTAAACCAGACGGGGCAGGTTTTGGGAGGAGCTATGACGGATATCATCATTGCAGGCATTGGGCAAATTCCCGTGGGCGAGCATTGGGAGCTTTCGCTGCGCAGCCAGGCGGCCAAGGCCATGCTGGCGGCGGTGCGCGACGCGGGCGGCATCCGGCCGCAGGCGCTGTATATCGGCAACTTTTTGGCTTCGGTGGTTTCGCACCAGTCGAATCTGGGCGCGCTGTTGGCCGAGAACGCCGGCATGACCGGCATTGAGGCTTACACGGTGGAAGCCGCGGGGGCTTCGGGGGCGGGGGCCTTCCGCACAGGCTATCTGGCGGTGGCTTCCGGCTTTGTGGATGCGGCCCTGGTGGTGGGCGTGGAGAAATACACCGATATGGTGGGGGCGGGCCTGGAAAGCGCGGCGGCCCAGGCCATGGATTATGACTACGAGGGCGTGCAGGGCCTTTCGGCGGTGGGGCAGGCGGGGCTGGTGATGCAGCGCTACCTGCACGAGTACCAGCCGCCGCGGGCGGCCTTTGCGGCTTTCCCGCTGCTGGCGCATGCCAACGCGGTGAACAACCCCAACGCCATGTTCCGCAAGGCGATTAAGCCGGAGACCTACGAGAAGGCCGGCATGGTGAGCGCGCCGTTGAATTTATTCGACGTGGCCCCCCTGGCAGATGGGGCGGCGGCGGTGCTGCTGACGCGGGCCAGCTTGCTGCCCAAAGATTTCCCCCATCCGCTGGTGCGGGTGAGCGGCTCCAGCGTGGTGGTAGACACCCTGGCCCTGCACGACCGCAGCGATCCGCTGGCCTTTGAGGCGGCGCGCATTTCGGTGGAGCAAGCCTGCAGTCAGGCGGGCATTCTGCCCAAGGATGTGAATTTCTTTGAGCTGTGCGACAGCACCTCCATTTACGCGGCCCTTAGCCTGGAGGCGGCGGGATTTGCGCCGCGCGGCCAAGGCTGGCGGCTGGCGGCGGAAGGCGCGCTGAGCCTGGGCGGCAGGCTGCCGGCGCTGACCCTGGGCGGGCTGAAGGCGCGCGGCAACCCCCTGGGCGCCACGGGTGTGTATCAGATTGTGGAAGCGGTGATGCAGCTGCGCGGGCAGGCCGGGGCCAACCAGGTGGCAGGGGCGCAGCGCGGCCTGGTGCAGTCTTTGGGCGGCCCGGCTTCCACGGCCGTCACCCATGTGCTGGAGCGTTTGGGATAGCTTTTGACAGATCCGTGCGCGGGTCTGATAGGAATTGATAGTATCTTACCGATACACTACGGGTTGTAACGCACAGAAAAGGAGCTGATCATGGAGATTCCTCGCCATTGGAGAATTAAGAAACAACGCTACGCGCTGGTGGGCGAAGTGTGCCCGCATTGTGACGCGAAAATCTTCCCGCCGCGGGATGTGTGCCCGGAGTGCGGCGGCGAAGCCAAGACCCCCTTTGCCTTCACGGGGCGGGGTGAGATTTATTCGTACACGGTGATGAACGACGCCCCGGCGGGGTATCAGGAATCCACGCCCTACACGGTGGCGCTGGTGAAGCTGCAAGAGGGGCCCATGGTGACGGCGCAGCTGACCGACCTGGGCAGCCAGCCGGTGGAAATTGGCATGCCGGTGGAAATGGTCACGCGGCGCATCCGCTCGGATGGGGATGAGCGCGGCATGCTGGTGTACGGGTATAAGTT
>DAIOUB010000140.1:0-1920 GCA_036751735.1 Levilinea sp.
GCGGCGCGCAGGGCCGGGTACAGCCCCGAAAGCAGCCCCACCAGGGTGGAGAACACCAGGGCAAACCCCAGCAGCCACAGCGGTGTGTACACGCCAAAGTTGGTAGGCATGCCGCCGCTTTGGGCCGCCTGACTGGTCAGGTAGGTGGCGGCCACCACGTTCAAGACCTGCCCGCCTAACCAACCCACCAAAACGCCCCCCAGGCCGCCCAGCAGGCCGATGCCGGCCGCCTCGCCCAGGAAGATGCTGAGCACATCCCGGTTGGTGGCCCCCACGGCCTTCATCAGGCCGATTTCGCGGGTGCGCTCCAGGATGGCCATGGTCATGGTGTTGGCGATGCCGATGGCGGCCACCAGCAGGGCGATGGCCCCGACCCCGCCGAAGATGACCTGCAGCACGGTGAAAAAGCTGTTGACGCCCTGCACGAAGGATTGGGGTGTGCTGGCCATGTAGCCCATGTTGTTAATTTGCTCGGCCACGTCCAGCACCACTTCTGTATCCGCGGCCTTGACCATGAGCTGCTCGTAGCCTTCCTTATACCGGTTAATGCGCTTGCCGCGCCCCCATTCGTTCCAGGCGGTGCTGTCTTCCAGGCGCACAAACAGGAAGCTGTCGGCTTCGGAGCGGGCTTCTTTTAACACGCCCACGATGCGCAGGTTGATGGTCTTGCGCACCTCCTGCCCGTCCTGGGTCCAGCGCACCAGGTTGACCTTGATCTGCTGGTTGAGCAGATCGGGCTGGGGGGGTGGTTCCTGGCCGGGGCGCAGCTTGGGATCCATCCAGTTTTTGGCGATCCAGCCGCCGATCACGGCCGTGCCTTTTTCCAACTGGGTGGTTCCGGCTTCCAAGGGGTAGCCAAACTCGGCCAGGTCGCTGACGCCCACACCCATAATGCCGCCGTAGGTTTCCAGACGGCCGTACTGCATGGAGCCAGAATACTGCACGTATTCGCGCGGGATGACGCTGGCCACGCCGGGGATAGCGGTGATTTCCTCAATGGCCTGGGTGGTGAGCATTTTTTGCTGCGGCATGCCCCCGCCCTCCATGACCACGCCCCCGCCGCCTCCGCCGCCCATCATGATCGGCCCTTCACCGTAGTTGGGATAGACGTTGATGAGGGTCAGGTCGGTGATGGAGCCAAAGGACTGGGTGGCGTTGCGCTGCAGGCCGATGGCCAACGACACCAGCAGCACCACCGCGGCGGTGCCGATGATCACGCCCACAGCGGTCAGGGCCACCCGTCCCTTGCGGCGGTTCAGGTTGCTGAAAATTAAACTGACCAGGTCGCTAAAACGCATACCCTCTCCTTGGGGCTTATCCCACCCAGCCGTTCAGGCCGGGGGTGAAGCCGCCTTTGCTGGGGCGGGCGGGCTGCTGCTTGTCAAAATTTTCTTCCATCGGCCCTTCCATCGGGCCTTCCATCGGCACGTTCATGTTCGGCTGGGCCGGATCGCTGCCCAGGCCCAGCAGGCCTTTGAAAAAGCGCACCACTTTTTGCCAGAAGGTTTCCTCGGCGGCGGGGAAGCCGTCGGGGGAGATGGGCAGACCGTCCGGGCCAAGCATGCCGCCCTCGCCGGGCATGGGTTCCATCACCGGCGCTTCTTCCACCGCCACCTGCACGGTTTGGGTGATGACCCGCGGCTGGTTGAAGTCGTCGGTGTAGTTAATCGTCACGGTCAGATCCAGCGGCCCGGCCTGGCTGGGGGTGACCATTGAATCCAGGGTGAAATACCCGCCCGGGTCCAGCGCGCCCACCAGACTGACGTTATTGGTCACTTCGGCCCCTTCGGCGCTGATGCGCATATTGCCCAGCACCGTGGTCTTCTTGCCCAAATTGGTGATCTGCAAGGGCAGCATGTTGGGCTGGTTGGTGAAGAACACCCCGGGGTCGCGGTAAAAATTCACTTCGACCTGCGGCAG
>DAIOUB010000140.1:2020-7944 GCA_036751735.1 Levilinea sp.
GTCCCCGGCTGCAGGGGGTCCACGTCGCTGGCGTAGCTGCTGACCACAATCTGCGCGCGGGCCACGCCGGTGGGGGTGGCGGTGGGCTGGGCCGCACCGCTGCCGGAGCTTACCGGGTTTTTCAGATCCAGGGTGAGGGTGAAGGTTTCGGTATAGGTGGCGCCGCTGGCATCGGAATAGGTGATTTTGACCGTCAGGGTGGAGACGGTTTTCCCCGCCAGCTCCGCGTTGGCCAGGAAGGGCTGCGAGAGGTCGGCGCTGTTGCCGGCGTTGAGCTTGTTCAACGTGCGCACGCCGCCCGTGTCGCGCGGCAGAAAGTCGGGGCTTTCAAAGGCCACCACGATGTTGGAGGCCTGAGCCTGCCCTTTGTTCTTGAGGGTCACTTCCAGGTCAAAATCTTTGCCCGCGGGGATGGGGTTGACGCTGGAGCCGTAGCCGGTGATGACCAGCAGCGGGCGGCTGACGGCGGCGGGCGGGGTGGGGGTGGGGATGCGGGCGGAGGCGCTGAAGGTGACGCTGGCGCTCACGCTGCCGTCCAGACCAGAAACGGCCGTGACCGTGAAGGATTGGCTGGCGCCGTCCACGGCATTTTCGGGGATGGTCACCGAGGCGGTGGCATTTCCGGCGGCTCCGGCTTCCAGGCTGAGGCTGGTTTGGCTGAGTCCGGCACCCCATTCCGTGGAGGAAAGAGTCAGGCCGAAGGTGTCGGCGGCGTCGCCGGTGTTGGTGAGGGTCAGGGTGTAGGTCAGCAGACTGCCGGGCAGGTTGGTGCGCGCGGTTTTGTCCACCGCCAGAGTCACCCCCGGCGCGGCCAGCGGGGCAGCCTGAGCGGGGGCGCGCAGGGTCCCCGTCAAGAGCAGGGCCAGGATGCTGGCGAAGATGCTAAGTTTCCAGAGTTGGGTGCGCACATTCATGCGGAAATCTCCTCAGGGGATTCAAAGGTTTGCATTTCAGAGGCCGCGCGGTATTCGGCTTCGCTCACGGATTTGCCGTCCAGCAGATAGACCACGTGGGTGGCAAAACGCAGCATGCGCGGGTCGTGGGTCACCACCAACACGGTGCGGCCGGAATTGTGCAGTTCAGACAGCAGCTGCATGATGCTCATGCCGCTGGAAGTATCCAGGTTGCCGGTGGGTTCGTCCGCCAGGATGAGGGGCGGGTTGTTCACCAGGGCGCGGGCGATGGCCACGCGCTGCTGCTGGCCGCCGGAAAGCTCGGTGGGGCGGTGGTGGGCGCGTTTTTCAAGCCCCACCTGCGCCAGCAGCTTTTGGGCCAGTTCCTGACGTTTGCGCCCCGGGGTTCCCATAAAGCGCATGGGGAAGGCCACGTTTTCCAGGGCCGTCATGCTGGTGACCAGATTGAAGGACTGGAACACAAAGCCCACCTTGTTGCGGCGGTAGATGGCCAGGTCGTTTTCATCCATTTTTTCCAGGCCGACCCCGCCCACCTTCACGCTGCCTCCGGTGGGACGGTCCAGCCCGCCGAGGATGTAGAGCAGGGTGGACTTGCCGGAGCCGGAAGGGCCCATGATGGTGGTGAAGGAGTTGGCCGGAATCTCCAGGTCCAAACCATCCAGGGCGCGCACTTGCTGGCGGCCCATCTGGAAAATCTTGGTCAGGCCCTGGGTGCAGATCAGGGATGCGGTGTCCATAGCTGCCGATTTAATAGAAGAAGAACGGCTGGGTGGCGGGCATGCTGCTCAGCCGGGCGGCCAAAATCCCCGGCAGGGCGCGCAGCACCCACACCAAAAGCACCACCGTCAGCACCACGATCACGGTTTTCAGGCGGGAAGTGCCGGAGGAATCCACGGCGCCGATGAGCAGCAGAACGATGTGCCAAATCCAGTAGAGGTCCACCACGCCCAGGAAGGGGCGCGCCACCGCCGAAAGGCCCACCCCGTCGGCGCTGGCAAAACCCGCCAGGCCGGGCGCGGTGATGAGCTGACCGGTGGACAGCAGATAAACGGCCTGCACCAGGAAGCCGATGAGGAAGGGCAGGCTGGCCCAGGCCGCCAGGTTAAAGCTGGTAGTGCTGGAGCTGCGGCTGCCGCTGAGGGTCAGAGCCAGGTGCAGCAAGGCCGCCAGCAAGAACCACTGCACCCAGACCCCCAAAAGCGCCCCCAGCGCAGGAAAGATATAGATGTAAACCGGCCCCTGCTGCATCTCCAGAGCCTTGGTGAACTGGGCCTGCATTTCAGGAGTGTAGTATTGAAAATCTTGGGGCAGGGTCGCGCCCATCTGGGCGGCCTGCAGGCGGGCCGGCCCACCCGCCAGGGCAGCGGCCACCGCCGCCAAAGACAGCAGCAGCAGCGGCACCCACCACACCCCGATGGTCTGGCGGGCGACGGTCTGTAAGGTGCGGCGCGGGCGGAAGAAGAGGGGCAGCACCCATTCGAAGTGAAGGCGGCGCGAAACCTCGGCCTCGCTGCCGTTGTTTTCCATTTCGCTTTCGGTCATAGGGTCTCCTTGTGTTGATCAAGCACCGATGATCGCGATTGTACCACCATGCACAATTTGTCAATGCTTTTAGTCTACAAATCGGCTGTTTTTCGCGATTGCGGCTGGGTCTGGGACGATGGTTGAGGACAAAAAGTTCCCGCCCAGAGGTCATTTGGGCGGGAACACGGCAAAACCAGGCGGTTAAATCAGGGGATCCCAGGCGGCGTACTTCCAGCCGTCAGGCTGCAGCGAGCGCATCGAATGAGCGCTGTTTTCCCTCCGGACACATTATTGTTCGGGCTCCAGGCTGACAAAGCTCATGGCGGCGAACATAACGCTAACGAAGGCGATGGCGATATAGATGATGGTTGCCATGCTGCACCTCCTCAAAAAAAACGGATCGAAACCGCAGCGCTGCCGCGGTGTATAGAATATAACCCCGCGGGGGTGAAAAAGCATCCCTCTACAAGAGGGGATTCACTGGTCCAGTTGGACGAGATTGCGGCTGGTCAACTGGCCAGTGGGCTTCAGCGCGCACTTGCTTAATATCTATACGTTTTAAAATGAAAAAAGTTCCCTCCCAAACGGCAGAAAAACCCTGTACTATTTTTCACAAAAAGGGCTTTTCAAAGCGGGTGAAGGGTGCTATTATATTGGTGAAATCATACACAAATTATCCGAATTATCGGACACGCTTGGACAAGGAGGCAGACATGGCACAGCCAGAACCGAAACAAAGTTCCCGGCGCCCCCAGGTGGTGATTGTGGGCGGCGGCTTTGGCGGCCTGCGCGCGGCCCGCGCCCTGGCCAACCAGCCGGTGGACGTGCTGCTGGTGGACCGTAACAATTACCATTTATTCCAGCCCCTGCTCTACCAGGTGGCCACCGCCGGGCTGGCGGCGGATGAGATCGCCCACCCCCTGCGCGCCATTCTGCGCGGGCAGGGCAATTTGCGCTTTCGCCTGGCGGAGGTGAACGGATTAGACCTGGCCCAGCGCCGCCTGTTCACCGCGGAGGGCGAGATCGCCTACGATTTCCTGATTCTGGCGGTGGGCGGGGTAACGCACACCTTCGGCATCCCCTCGGTGGCCCAGCACGGCCTGGGGCTGAAGACCCTGGAAGACGCCCACCGCATCCGCAGTCATCTGCTGCGCCAGTTTGAACGCGCCGCCCACGAGCCGGAGGAAGCCCGGCGGCGGGAGCTTTTGACCTTTGTGGTGGTGGGCGGGGGGCCATCGGGCGTGGAGATGGCCGGGGCGATCGGCGAACTGGTGCACATGGCCGTGCAGCGCGATTACCCCAACCTGCGCCTGGACGAGGTGCGGGTGATTCTGCTGGAGGCAGGGGGAGCCTTGCTTCCGGCTTTGGATGCAGAGCTGGGGCAGGCGGCCGTGAGCGCCCTGCGCCAGAAGGGGGTGGAGGTGCGCTTCGGCGCGGCGGTGACGGCCTACGACGGGCACCGCATTCAATTGAAGGATCAGCCCGACTTGCCCGCGGCCACAGTGGTGTGGGCGGCGGGGGTGCGCGCGCACCCCTTGCTGGATGCGCTGGGCTGCTGCCAGGACCGCCTGGGGCGGGCAGAGGTACAGCCCAGTTTGCAGTTGGAAGGTCACCCTGAGGTGTTCGTGATTGGGGATGCGGCCGCCGTGCCGGACGCGCAGGGAAAACTGCTGCCGATGGTGGCTCCAGTGGCCATGCAGCAGGGCGAGCACGCCGCACGCAACATCCTGCGGGCTTTGCACGGGCAGACGGGGCTGCCCTTCACCTACCGCGATCCGGGGATGATGGCCACCATTGGCCGCAATCAGGCTGTGGCGCAGATCGGCTCGCTGCGGCTGCGCGGATTTTTGGCCTGGTTGGCCTGGCTGGGCGTGCACATTCTGCAGCTGATCGGCTTTCGCAACCGGCTGCTGGTGCTGGTGGATTGGGCCTGGCAGTACATCAGCTATGACCGCGCCGTGCGCCTGATTGATGCAGATGCGCCGCCAGCGGGTATAATGGACGCAGAAATCAATGGGAGCTGAGGATGACAATGCCGACTGAAAGCGAAGTTTTGGATGCACTGCGCCAGGTGATGGACCCGGAACTGGGCCGCAATCTGGTGGAATTGACCATGGTGCGGGATGTGGTGATCAGCCCGGAGGGCGCGGTGAGCTTTACCCTGGCCCTGACCATCCCCACCTGCCCCATGCGCAAACGCATGTCGCAGGACGCGCGCGCGGTTCTGGCCAAAGTGCCGGGGGTGACGGATGTGCAGATCACCTTTGGGGCCATGAGCGAGGAAGAGCGCCGTGAAATTTTGGGCAAGGGCGCGCCGGAGCTGCCCAAGCTGAACGCCTTTAACCGCGTCAGCCAGGTGATTCCGGTGATGAGCGGCAAGGGCGGCGTGGGCAAATCTTCGGTGACGGCCTTGCTGGCGGCCAACCTGGCGCGCCGCGGGCAGAAGGTGGGCATTTTGGACGCGGACATCACCGGCCCCAGCATTCCCAAGCTGTTTGGCCTTCCGGCGGGGGGGCTGCGGGGCAGCGAACAAGGCATGCTTCCGGCGGTGACCGGCGGCGGGATCCGCGTGGTGTCTACCAATTTGCTGCTACGCGACGAAGCCCAGGCGGTGGTGTGGCGCGGCCCGATGATCTCGGCCACCATCCGCCAGTTCTGGACGGATACCCTGTGGGGCAAGCTGGACACGCTGCTGGTGGATTTGCCGCCGGGAACTTCCGACGCGGCCCTAGGCGTGCTGCAGAACCTACCCGTCACCGGCGTGGTGCTGGTGACCACGCCCCAGGATCTGGCGGCGCTGGTGGTGCGCAAGGCCATCCACATGATCCGCCAGCTGAACATCCCCATTCTGGGCGTGGTGGAGAATATGAGCTATTTCCGCTGCCCCGATACCCAGCACGAACACGCCATCTTTGGCCCCAGCCACGCCGACGCCCTGGCCCAAGAGGCGGGCGCGCCCGTGGCGGCGCGGCTGCCCATTGATCCGCAGATTGCCGCTTTGTGCGACGCGGGGCAGGCTGAGAGCATTGAGCTGGAGGCCATTCAGCCGGTGGTGGATTTACTCCTTCAGCCCGCATAGCGCGGGCGCGAACCCGCACAGACCTTCATTACAGACAGAGAGACAGCAGCGCCGCCTCTCTGTTTTTTATTTCTTGACATTTTCTTGACGCCCTTCCCTCAGGGTTTGACATCGCATTGATGGATCTGCCGGTATAACTGACTTCATCCATTTTATATCCCGCCGTTTAAAAGACGGCAGATTGAAGGTAGATTTATGCAGCTTGATCATCATATTCACAACGTGTTTAAAGATATGCCCATTGGGGATCTGCCCAAATCCTGGCGCACCTTTTTCATCGGCCGCCCGCTGGCCACCGCCGACGCCCCGCACCAGACCATCGGCAAGGTGGTGGGGCTGGCCGTGTTTGCCTCCGATGCGCTGTCTTCTACGGCCTACGCCACCCAGGAAATTTTGATGATCCTGGC
>DAIOUB010000141.1:0-7934 GCA_036751735.1 Levilinea sp.
TCGAAGACCAGTTCTTCAGCGGCGCGCCCACCTAAGAGGCTGATCATTTCGGCGATGAGCTTCTTGCGGGACATGAGGATGCGGTCTTCCGCGGGGCGGGAGAGGGTGTAGCCGCCCGCCATGCCGCGCGACACGATGGTGATCTTCTGAACCGGATCGGCTTCTGGCAGGGCATTCATGACCACGGCGTGACCGGCTTCGTGATAGGCGATGATGCGTTTTTCTTCGGCGCTGATCAGGCGGCTCTTGCGTTCTGGGCCGGCGATGACGCGCTCGATGGATTCTTCGAACTCTTCCTGGGTGATGACTTTCTTATTGCGGCGGGCAGCCAGGATGGCGGCTTCGTTGACCAGGTTCTCGATGTCGGCGCCGACGAAACCGGGGGTTGAGCGAGCGATGGAGGCCAGATCCACATTGGGTTCGAGGGGCTTGCCCTTGACGTGCACTTTGAGGATGGCTTCGCGCCCGCGCACATCCGGCCGGTCGAGCACCACGCGGCGGTCAAAGCGGCCGGGGCGCAGCAAGGCGGGGTCGAGGATGTCGGGGCGGTTGGTGGCGGCCATGATGATGATATTGGTGTCGGTGTCGAAGCCGTCCATCTCTACCAGCATCTGGTTAAGGGTCTGTTCGCGCTCATCGTGCGAACCGCCCAGGCCCGCGCCGCGTTGGCGGCCCACGGCGTCAATTTCATCCACGAAGATGATGCAGGGGGAGTGGCGCTTGGCCTGATCGAACAGGTCGCGCACACGGCTGGCGCCGACACCCACGAACATTTCCACAAATTCGGAACCGGAAATGGAGAAGAAGGGCACGCCCGCCTCACCAGAGACGGCTTTGGCCAGGAGGGTTTTACCGGTGCCGGGAGGGCCAACCAGGAGGACACCCTTGGGGATGCGCGCGCCGAGGGCGATGAACTTCTGCGGTTCGCGCAGAAATTCCACCACCTCGCGCAGCTCTTCTTTAGATTCTTCCACACCGGCCACATCCGCAAAGGTGACGGTGGGCTGGTCGCCCGCGAACATGCGTGCGCGGGATTTGCCAAAGGACATGGCGGCGTTGTTGCTGCCCTGCGCCTGGCGGAAGATAAAGAAGAACGCGCCGGCCAGGATGAGGAAGGGCAGCACATAGCTGGCAAAGGTCATCACATTCAGCCAGGGGCTGGGCGGTTTGATCTCCAATTGGATGGCGGCAGGAGCCAGTTGGTCGGCGGTGACGCCCAATTGGAGGAACTGCTCCACCATGCTGGCGTTGGCATCCATATTGGATGTATTCTGTGTGCCGTCGGTTTTGGTAATGCGCAGGCGGGTTTCATCCTGCACAATTTTGGCAATCTGCCCGCGTTTGATTTCATCGGCAACCTGGTTGATGGTTAGGGCTTCCTGGCTGCTGTTCTGCGAGCTCCAGGAATATACCACCAGGGCGATAATTGCCATGAAGAGCAGAATGTAGATGGCGTAAGATTGATTTCTTGAGTTCACGTATCCTCCGAAACAATTCGGGATGCGATGTCCGGCATGCGTTACCGGTGATTCACCACAGGAGGCTGTGCGCCTTCCAATGGAAACGGTCTATTGGGTGCTACTGTGAGGGATTATACCAATCTCTAGGGGAGGTTTCCATAGTTTGTCTCATGAATCTATGAAAATCTAAGAAATCTCTTATAAAAATTCACGCCCTGCGGTAGGTTCAGCGGGGCGTGAATGGGAGGGCGGTTAATGCAGGCGGCTCAGGCCTGGATCTGGCGCAGGGTATCGCTGATTTGCTGGAGGTGCGAACGGTCGTGGGTGATGATGAAGCGCACCAACTCCTGCAGGGTGGTGGGGCCAAAAATGGCGTGGCGGGCGGTTTGCTGCCAGGCTTCGGCGGGCAGATTGCTGAGGTGTTGGATGAGCTGAATGCGGGCCTGCACAAATTGGCGCAGGCATTCGGGGCCGTTCTGCTGACGGTAGCCGCGCTGTTCGGCCCAGGAATCGGTATCCACGCCGGGGAGGAAGGGGTTGCTTTCGGCGGCCAGTTTCTGGAAGCGGGGCAAGTTCACGTCCAGGTCCACATCGCGCAGGTGGGCCAGAATTTCGGTCAGCGACCATTCTTCGGCGGCGGGGCGCTGGGCCCAGGCAGCCGGGCTGAGGGGCTGGGTGAGGGCGGCGACGGCAGCGGGGGCAGCGCGCAGCCAGGCAAGCAGGGCCGCGGGCGTATCGAGCTGGGGGGTGAAGCTTTCGGCAGAGCGAGCCTCGAGCCAGGGGATGAGCCCTGCCAGGGATCCAGCGGCGCTCCCGGCAGGGAGTTCGGCGGGGACGGGGGTGCCGTCCTCGGTGACCCAGTAGCCGGGGATGCCCAAAACCGCCGCGGGAAGCAGATCATCTTCCAGGCTGTTGCCGACCATGACCACCGGCCCATCGGGGCAGCCCAATTGGCCCAGGATTTCGGCGCAATAGGCGGGGTTGGGCTTGGCGAAATGGAAGGCCTCGTAGGTGGTGACCAGGGCAAAGGGGTAGTCCGCAGCGGAAAGCCCGGCCCATGCCAGGCGCTGATGGGTGGCGGTTTGGGGGAAAAGGGGGTTGGTGGCCACCACCACCTGCCAGCCGCGCTGGAAAGCGTGCTGCACGGCGGCGACCGCCTGGGGGCGGGGCTGGGTGACCGTGCGCAGCGCAGGGTAGCGGTCGCGGTAAAACGCGTTCAGATCTTCGTTGATGTCTGCGCGGGGGATGCCGATGCCGGGGTAAAAATGCTGATCAAAGACCTCTTCCAGGGCGAGGGCGGGGTTCATGTTTTCCGTCATTTTCTGGCTGGCGAAGAGCAGAGTCTGGATGAACTGCCCTTGAGGAACGGCGGGAATGGAGGCGCTGAGGGCTTTTAAATAGGCGGACAGGAATGTGTCCATGTTATTGCTGAGGAGCGTGTCATCCAGGTCAAACAAGATGGTCATGTTCATGCTTTGGGTTCCTTGAGGTCAAAGGGCAGTTGGTGGCAGGAGCCGCAGCCCACATGCGGTTCTTGGACCACCTGGCTGGTTTTTCGGCAGTAGGCGGTGACCTGCACACGGCGCCGGAAGCCCAGGATGCTGGTGATTTGGGGGCGCAGACTCATGTGCTGGCAGGCGTTGGCGCGCTGGATGCCGGGGACGGGACAGGTGCGGCACAAATCGGCTGTCCAACGCAGGGGTGGGTTGGCGCTGGACAAAAGGCGGCATTCTTCCTGCGATTTACCGCGGAAGTAGTTGCCGTAAAAATAGGGACATTCAATGCCGGCTGGCGTGCGCATAGGTCTCCCTTTCGCTGGCTCTTTTCACCCTACAGGTGCAATTTTTTCTACCGATAAAAAACTGTCCCCGTCAGGGGACAGATCCCCAGAATTGAATTATACCTGGGGAATAGGATCTGGGTTGGGGCCGCGGTTAGACGCGGGTGACGTACGCGCCGGTGCGGGTATCCACGCGGATGGTGTCGCCTTCGTTGACGAAGTAGGGAACATCCACGGTGGTGCCGGTTTCGACGGTGATGCGTTTGGTCACACCGGTGGCGGTATCGCCTTTGACGGCGGTTTCGGCCTGGGTGACAAGGAGATCTACCGAGGTGGGCAGTTCGATATCAATGACTTCGTCGTGGTAGAAAGTCAATTTGACTTCAAGGTTTTCTTTCATGTAACCAGCCGTTTCGGTCAAAATGGCTTTGCCGACGGTGATCTGCTCGAAGGTTTCGGTGTTCATGAAATAATAAAAATCGCCGTCATTATACAAGTACTGCATGTTGACATAATCCAGACGGACATCCTGGACGCGGTTGCCGGAATTGAAAGTGCGCTCGATGGTGGAGCCGGAACGCATGTTGCGGGCTTTAATGCGGATGCTGGCGTTGCCGCGGCCGCTTTTGTTGTGTTCGTAATCCAACACTTTATACAGCTGGCCGTCCATTTCAAAGGTAACGCCCTTGCGAAGTTCATTTACGTCAATCATAGATGCTTGCCTCTTAATCTAATTGGGAGCAGGGGATGGCTGCTCATGGGATGCGCAGGTGATCAAACCTGTTTATTATAGCGCAGGGCCGGGTGGGTGACAAGATCAAAAAAACACCGGCAGGGCCGACCCGCCGGTGTTGGTTGTTTAAGGGGAGGACGGTTTAGCCGAGCTTGGGCTCGATCAAGCCGTAGGTTCCGTCACGGCGCATATACAGGACATTAATGGCGTTGGAATTGGCGTTATAGAAGACGAAGAAGTTCTCGTGTCCCAGGAGGGCCATCTGCTCGATGGCTTCCATCTCGTCCATCGGTACCAGGGCAAATTCTTTGCGGCGGGCGATGATGGGGGTCTCTTCCAACTCTTCGATCTCGGGGATATTGGGAACCACTTCGGAGGCCGGGGTACCATCGCCGCGGCCGTGAGCGCGCTTACCCTTAAAGCGCTCAATCTGGCGCTGGATCTTTTCCATGGCGATGTCAATGGAGTTGAAAAGATCGTCGGAGCGTTCTTCAGTGCGCAGGATGTAGCCGCGCCCGCGGATGGTGATTTGAGCCACCTGGCGGTCGGCAGCGGAGCGCGCCGATTTGACGTACGCTAAATCTACCCGAGCTTCTTCGATGTCGCTCAAAAACCGGTCGAGTTTGGACACTTTCTTTTCGACATAATCCTTAATGCGATCGGTAACTTCCATGTTTTTGACGAACAGTTCCACTTTTATAGCCATTTCATCCTCCTGTTGGGTATTTGTGGGGCAGACTCGTCTGCCGCCATGTGGGGAATGCGGTGAGGCCGTCTCATGGCTGTTGATCTCCGTCGGGGGACGGATGGGCTGCCCGAGCCAGGGTCAGCCCATAAACATAGCGCGCGCCAGCATCTCGCAAGGCCTGGGCGCAGGCTTGCATGGTCGCCCCGGTGGTGGTGACGTCATCCACAATGAGGATGGATTTGCCAGCCACATCGCGCGGGTCGGCCATAAAAGCCCGGCTGACGTTTTCGCGCCGTTCCTGGGCATTCAGCCCGACCTGTGCCTGGGTGATGCGGGTGCGGCGCAGGGCACACGGCCTGAGCGGAATGCGCAAGTGGAGTGCAAAGGGGCGTGCCAGGAGCGTGGATTGATTGTAACCTCGCTCCCAGGCATGGTCGGCGCTGAGGGGCACCGGCACGATTTGATCCACCGGCCAATTGACTTGTTGGTAAAGTTCTATAAATGATTGGGCGAAGATTTCACCCAACCCCACATCTTGATGATATTTTAATCGAAGAATCGCTAAACGCAATGGCCCTGTATAGATTGCCCAGGAACGCAGGGCATCAAACGCTGGGGGCTGGGCGGCACATTCGGCGCAGACGCGGCTGGGTGAGGGTTCTGGCCGGCCGCAGCGGATACACCCAGAAACAATTCGGCGGCAGTCAGATTGGCATTGTGAACACCAACGCGTTCCCAAAGTCTGACAGCCGCCGCACTGAGGGGGGTACAGCCAATCCAACGCGCCCCAGAACAGGTGGTGGAGCCATTCGGCAGGGTGCTTGAGACGATACCTGCCAGCGATCTGCATACCGCTCCCTTCGATAGGGTCAGGCTATTTGAACATCCCTCCCAGGGCAGACTTGAAAATGCGCAAGGCTGCCGGAGTTAACAGAACAATCATCAGCGACGGGAAGATCAGCAAGCCCATCGGAATGAGCATTTTAATGGGGGCTTTGTGGGCCTCTTCTTCGGCCAGCTGGCGGCGCTTGACGCGCATTTGATCGGACTGGATGCGCAGCACTTTGGCCAGGCTGACGCCCAACTGCTCGCTTTGGATCACCGCGGCCACAAAGCTGGTCATTTCGGCCAGGCCGATGCGGTCGGCCATATCGCGCAGGGCCTCGCGGCGCAGCTTGCCGAGCTGAATTTCCTGGATGACGCGAGCAAAGGCCAGGGAAAGATCCGTTTCCCATTTTTCCGACACTTTGGACATGGCGGCGTCAAAGCCCAGGCCGGCTTCCACGCAGATGGTGAGCAAGTCCAGGGCGTCTGGCATGGCTTTGCGGATGTCTTTTTGGCGTTTGGAAATCTTGCTGGACAGCCAGAGCTGAGGGAAGAAGAAACCCAGAAGGCCAAAGGCTACGGAGGCCAAGACGATGCGGCCGAGAGGCCATTTGGTGGCACCGACCGTGAAGACCAGGGCCACCAGGCCGCCAAAGATGGCCATGGCGATGAACTGCATGGCCAGGATCATGGTGGGATCCAGGCGGGCGGGGCTTCCGGCCAGCTCCAGCTTACGCGCCAGAGACTGCAGGGCGTTTTGGGGGGTGAAGCGGATGGCAATTTCACCCAGGCGGCGGGCGACGGGGAAGATGACGCGTTCGGAGAAGGGCTGCGACAGCTCAATTTTCTCCAGGTTGATGGCTTCGCCGCTTTTGTTAAATTCTTCCAGACGGGCTGCCAGAGCGCGCTCATTGGCGGTTTGGGGGTTGCGAATGCCGATATACACCAGCGCAGCGGCCCCGATGAGAATGACTGCTCCTACTATCAAAATGATCGTCATGGTCTCACCTTCCCTTGGCTAAATCTCAATATCGCCAAGTTTGTTCATGGCGAAGTAACCCAATACAATCAATAAACCGGAGAGGCCCAGGGCGATGTAGCCGCAAGGGACGTTTTCGGGGTTGAGGAATTCCATCATGTAGGGGCGGTTAAGCAGGTACAGGATGGCGATCACGAAGAGGGGCATCATGGCCAGGAAGCGGCCGGAATACATCACCTGGGTGGTGAGGACGCGAATTTCACCTTTGATGCGGACGCGTTCGCGGATGGTGTAGGAGATGGTATCGAGAATTTCTGCCAGGTTACCACCGACTTCGCGCTGAACGTTGATGGCGGTGATGACCAGGTCGAGGTCGTCGGAGGGGATGCGGCGGTGGAGGTTATCCAGGGCTTTTTCCATGGGGACGCCCAACTGCATTTCCTGCACCACGCGGCGAAACTCATCGCTGATGGGCGGGGGCAGCTCTTTGGAGACGGCTTCCATGGCCTGGGTGGTGGAATAACCGGCGCGCAGACCGTTGACCATCAGGTTGAGCATATCGGCTAGCTGTTCATTGAAGCGGATCAGGCGCTTGCCCTGCATCTGTTTGACGTACATGCCGGGGAGGAAAAAGCCGCCGATCGCGCCGAGCAGGCCGATGGGCAGGTTTTGGCCGGTGATGAACCACACCACCACACCTACGCCGAAGGCAGAGATCATCTGGAGGGCGATGTATTCGCCCGCTTTCATTTTGATATCGGCGCGGGCCAGGTCGCGGGCGATTTTGTCGCCAAAATTGGAGCCTTCGACGCGCTTATTGAGCCAGTCCACCATCGGGGTGGCTTTTTGGCGCGATACGGCGGTCTGGCGCTGATCTACGTACCGACCCAGGCGTTCCTCAACCAGGCTGCGCTCGCTGGAGACGGTGACAATAATCCCCACAATCAGGAGGATAACTGCCAGTCCACCGCCGAGGCCGAGGATCAGAATTGGAAGAGACATACTTCACCAACCTTTTCTGCGAAACCGATACAGGGTTTGTGGGTGTTCGAAACCATGCATCTCCTAGCGGCGGCGGTCGCCGACGCCAAAAATGGAAGGGGGCAGATTGATACCGGCGATTTCGATCTTTTCCATGAAACGCGGGCGCAAACCGGTGGGGCGCAGCCGCCCAATCACCTTGCCGTTTTCATAGCCGACCTGTTCAAAGATAAACAGATCGGTGAGGGTGATAATTTCACCTTCCATGCCGGTGACTTCGGTGATGTGGGTCACCTTACGGGTGCCGTCGCGCATACGTTCCTGGTGGACGATTAAATCCACGGCGGAGGAGATCTGCTCGCGGATGGCGCGCACCGGCAGGTCCATACCGGCCATGAGGGTCATGGTTTCCAGACGGGCCAGGGTGTCGCGGGGGCTGTTGGAGTGGGCGGTGGTCATGGAACCATCGTGACCGGTGTTCATGGCCT
>DAIOUB010000142.1:0-5009 GCA_036751735.1 Levilinea sp.
ATGATGCGCAGCGCCAGCATATCGGCGTGGGCCAGTTCTTCGGTGGCGTGCAGCAGCAGCTCGGAAGCGACGGCGTCCTTCATGGGGCCTTTCACGATTTTAGCGCCCAGCCAGTATTGATAGTAGGCCAGCCACTCATCTGCAAATGCCTGGTTGAGCAGGCGCAGCAGTTCATCCACGTCCATGCCAACAATCTGACGACCTTTGGTTCCCATGCTTTTCTCCTATCGTTTGGGGGTAGGTTGCTTTCTGAATTTATTCTAGCACACCTTGGGGCGGTGCGCCCGCAGGGGGAAGGGCTGATTCTGGGCGGACGGCTTGACTCTGGGGGCAGAATCCGCTATAGTTATGTAAACGTTTACATGAACGCGTAAACGGAAAACGACCAGTTCTGGGGCTGGTTGTGCGCCTGTGCGGTGGAAAATCCTCTGTGACAGCTTTTTTTGAATGGAGAAACGTGAACGAAACCCGTGAATACTGGATTTTGATCGCCAGGGATGTAAACGCTTCCAAATGAGCGCAGCCAACCGCAAGGTCACGATTGTGGAGGTCGCGGCGGCGGCGGGGGTGTCTTTTGGCACCGTGTCGCGCGTGATCAACGGTGATGCGCATGTGCGCCCCGAAACCCGCCAGCGCGTTTTGGAGGCCATGCGCGCCCTGCATTTCACCGCCAACCGCCAGGCGCGCCGTTTGGCGGGGGGGCGCTCGAACAGCGTGGGCGTGCTGGTTCCCGATCTGGGCACCGGCTACATCGGCGAGATCGTGCGCGGCATTGACGCCGAGCTGAGCCTGAGCGGGTACGACCTGATTCTGTACACCACCCACCGCGCCCCGGCCAAAGAAGCGGAATACGTGGCCAATTTGGTGCAGGATATGGTGGATGGGCTGCTGCTGGTGCTGCCGCGTAATCCCACGGACTACCTCTCGACCCTGGCACAGCGCGGCTTTCCCTTTGTGCTGATTGACCATCAGGGCACGGGGGCTGACTGCGCGGCGGTGGCGGCGGCCAACTGGCAGGGGGCGTATAACGCCGCGGACGCGCTGATCCGCATGGGCCACCGCCGTATCGGCTTTATCACTGGCGCGCTGGATTTGGGCGCGGCCGTGGACCGCCTGGACGGTTTTCAAACCGCACTGCGCGCCCATCACATCCCGGATGAGGCGGAGCTGATTTACTCTGGAACCTTTCACCAGACGGACGGCTACACCGGCGCCTGCCATTTTTTAGACCTGGCGCAGCCGCCTACCTTGATTTTTGCTTCAAACGATGTCATGGCGATGGCGGCCATGGACGCCGTGCGCGAGCGCGGGCTGCGCGTGCCGGAGGATATCTCGGTGATGGGCTTTGACGATATCCCCCAGGCGTCTCTGGTGCGGCCGGCCTTAACCACCGTGCGCCAGCCCCTGGAGCAAATGGGGCGCATGGCGGTGCAGATGCTGATCGAAATTTTTCGCGATCCGGCTGTCCCCCCCCGGCGCATTGAACTTCCCACGGAATTAATCCTGCGCGATTCCACCGCGCCTCCCAAGGCCCAGCAGCCCTGAGGATGTGGACGGCAAACGTGCAAGGTGATCTTTTGAACCCTATCCATAAATCGGAGTGAAACAGATGAACCCACGCAGACAATCTTCCATCGCGGCCAGCAAAGCGGCTGAACTTTTGGGGCGTATGACCCTGATCGAAAAAATCGCCCAATTAAATTCCTGCTGGATTCAGGAATTGCAGACCGACGGCCATTTTCATCCGCAAAAAATCCGGGCGCGGCTGGGGCAGGGCATCGGGCAGATCACCCGTCTGTCGGGCGGCACGACCCTCGACCCGCAGGCCGCGGCCAAAATGGCCAACACCATTCAGCATCAGCTGGTAGAGCACACCCGCCTGGGCATCCCCGCCATCTTCCATGAAGAGTGCTGCGCGGGGAGCATGACCCTGGGGGCCACAGCCTACCCGCAGATGCTGGGGCTGGCCTCGAGTTTTGAGCCGCAGCTGGCCGAGCGCATGACCGCCGAAATCCGCAGGCAGCTGCGCGCATTGGGCGCGCACCAGGGCCTGGCGCCGGTGCTGGATGTGGCCCGCGACCCGCGCTGGGGGCGGGTGGAGGAGACCTTCGGCGAAGATCCGCTGCTGGTGAGCCAATTTGGGGTGCATTACATTCGCGGCCTGCAAAGTGACGACCTGCGCCAGGGGGTCATGGCCACCGGCAAGCACTTTGTGGGCCACAGCCTTTCGCAGGGCGGGTTGAACTGCGCCCCGGTGCAGTTGGGCTGGCGCACGCTGTGGGAGGTGTATTTGATGCCCTTCCAGGCGGCCATCCGCGAGGCGGGGCTGGCTTCGATGATGAACGCCTATCCAGAACTGGACGGCGAGGTGGTGGCCGCTTCGCGCCGCATTTTGACCGATCTGCTGCGCGGCAAGCTGGGCTTTGACGGCGTGGTGGTTTCGGATTACGAAGCGGTGATGATGATCCACAGCTATCACCACATGGCGCCCGACCTGCAAAGCGCGGCGGCCTTGGGGCTGCGCGCGGGGATTGATGTGGAACTGCCCACGGCGCAGTGTTACAACGACTCCCTGGTGGGCCTGGTGGAATCCGGCAAAATTCCGCTGGAGTGGGTGGATCAGGCCGTGCAGCGGCACTTGCAGATGAAATTTGAATTAGGCTTGTTTGACAATCCCTATGTGCCCGAAGAAGGCGTTTTGGACGTGTTTGAAACGGCGGAACAGCGCGCCCTGGCCCTGGAGATCGCCCGCAAGAGTCTGGTGCTGCTCAGCAATCAGGGCGTGCTGCCGCTGGCCAAAACAGTGAAATCCCTGGCGGTGATCGGCCCGAACGCGGACGACCCCCGCAATCTGTTGGGGGACTATTCCTACGCGGCGGTGGTGGACTTGCTGGACTTCCAGAAACCCGCTGATTCGTCCTTTGAGAAGCTGGACCGCGCCGCACTGAAACCCCACGAGGTACGCGTGGTGACGGTGCGTGGGGCCCTGGAGCGCCACCTGCCGAAGACTCAGATTCTGTACGCCAAGGGCTGCGATGTGTTCTCTGAAGACCGCACCGGTTTTGAGGCGGCGGTGCGCGCCGCCGAGCAGGCCGAGGCGGTGGTGCTGGTCTTGGGCGACAAGCCCGGCCTGACCCTGGACAGCACCTGCGGCGAAACACGCGACAGCGCTGATCTGCGCCTGCCGGGTGTGCAGGAAGATCTGGCCCGCGCGGTTTTGGCTGTGGGCAAACCGGTGGTGGTGGTGCTGATCAACGGCCGCCCGCTGGCCATTCCGGAACTGGTGGATGCGGCCGGGGCCGTGCTGGAAGCCTGGATCCCCGGCGAAGAGGGCGGCACGGCCGTGGCGGAAGCCCTGGTGGGCGATTTCAACCCCGGCGGCAAGCTGACCATGACCTTCCCACGTTCGGTGGGGCAGCTTCCGGTGTTTTATAACAACAAACCCGCGGGGCTGAAATCCAACTGGTACGTGAATTACGTGGCTGAGAGCATCCGCCCGCTGTTCCCCTTCGGCCACGGGCTGAGCTACACCACGTTTGAGTACTCCGGTGCTTCGGTTCACCCGGCGCAGGCGCAGGCAGGCGAGACGGTGGAAGTGCGCTGCACGGTGAAAAACACCGGCGCCGCGGCGGGGGATGAGGTGGTGCAGCTGTACTGCCATGACCTCTACGGCAGCACCCCGCGCCCGGTGAAAGAGCTGAAAGGCTTTGCGCGCGTCTCCCTGCAGCCAGGGGAGAGCCGTCAGGTGAGCTTCCAACTGCCGGTCAATTTGCTGGCGTTCTATGATGAGAATCTGGATCTGGTGGTGGAAGCCGGCCCGGTGGAAGTGATGCTGGGCAGCTCCTCCGAAGATATCCGCTTCACGAGCAGCCTGGAGATCACCGGTGCAGCCAAGACGCCCATCGCGCAGCGCCTGTTCGGCTGCGAGGTGCAGGTGAGCTAAACCGCGCGGCGAACCCGGATTAAATGAAGCCCCCCTGAGGTGTTCGATGCCCTCAGGGGGGTATTTCTTTGCGGCATGTGGTTTATCGGGAACTCATGCGCGCAAAAGCGGGTTTTAGACTGGGGTAGAGCGATTTAAACACCGCGTACGATTCGCGGTAGGCGTCAAAATTCGCCGGGTTGGGGGGCGTGCGGCGGGTGAGCTGGATGGTGGCGTCGCAGGCGGCCTGCACATCCGGCCAGAAGCCCGCGCCCACCCCGGCCAGCAGGGCCGCGCCAAAGGCGCCGCCCTCACTGGTGTTAACTTCCACCAACTCAGTTTCCAACACATCGGCTAAGATCTGCCGCCAAAGGGCGCCCTTGGTTCCGCCGCCAGAGGCGCGCACCTGATGAATCTGGCCCAGGCCCGCAGCGCGGATCAGCTCGAAGCTGTCTTTCAGCCCAAAGGATACGCCTTCCAGCACGGCGCGGGTGAGATGGCCGCGGGTGTGGCGCAGGGTCATGCCGATGAAGGCGCCGCGCGCCAGGGGATCGGGGTGGGGGGTGCGCTCACCGCTGAGGTAGGGCAGGAATTGCAGCCCTTCGCTGCCCGCGGGGACGGCGGCGGCTTCTTCCAACAGGGCCCCGAAGCTCATGTCGGGGGCCAGGGTGTCGTGATACCACTGCAAAGACCCGGCGGCGCTGAGCATGACGCCCATCAGATGCCACAGGCCAGGGGCGGCGTGGCAGAAGGCGTGCAGACGGCCCTGCGGCTCGACCCAGGCCTGGGGCGTGGCGGCAAACACCACGCCGGAGGTGCCCACGGTGAGGGCGATGACCCCCGGCTGTACCGCGCCGACGCCCACCGCCTGAGCGGCCTGATCCCCACCGCCCGCGGCCACCGGCGTTCCGGCGCGCAGGCCGGTGAGCGCAGCGGCTTCGGCGGTGATGCGCCCTGTGAATTCAGGGCCCTCAAAGGTGGGTGGGAACCATTCGGCGGGCATCCCCAGGGCCGCCAGAACCTCAGACGACCATTGGCGGGCTTTGAGATCAAACAAGATGGTGCCGCTGCCGTCGGCTTTGTCCAT
>DAIOUB010000142.1:5109-7859 GCA_036751735.1 Levilinea sp.
ACGCCGGTTTCTTCCAGCACCTGACGGATGCTGGCGGCGGCTCCCTGCCACCACTCCTGGGGATCCTGCTCCGACCACAAGGGGCGGGGGGTGGAGAGGTTGAGGCGGGTGGAGCCCACCCCCAAAACGCGTCCGGCGGTGTCCGTCAGCAGGGCTTTGGCGGTGGTGGTGGATAGATCAATGCCCAGCAAGTAGGATTCAGTCATGGGCGTCCTCATCCAATCGGTCTAGCGCACACCCAGGAGCAGATCCACCACCAACTGGTCGAGGGCTTCGTAATGCAGGCCACGGCTGCTGATAGCGGGGCGGTCGAAGGTGTGGGCCTTGAGCGCGGCGGCTTTTTCGGGGCTGAATTTGCCCAGGAAGGCGTTCATCTGGGGATCTTCGGCGTTGATTTCGGCCAGCAGCGCCTGAATTTCGGGATCCTGGTTGAAGCGCTGAGCTTTTTCTTTGAGGATGCCGTAGGTGCGCATGCAGCCGCGGGCAAAGTCACGGACGCCCTGGTAATCTTCGGTGCGGAAGGCGTGCGCGTCAAAGTGGCGGCTGCCGCTGTAGTGCACATCTTCGAGGAACTTGACCAGGAAGAAGGACTGCTTGATGCTCTGCATGCCAAAGCGCCAGTCCTGATCGAAGCGGGCGTAGTTCTGGTCGTTGAGATCAATGTGGAAGAGCTTGCCAGCGTCCCAGGCCTGGGCCACGGCGTGGACAAAATTCAGCCCGGCCATGTGTTCGTGGGCCATCTCAGGGTTCACACCGACCATTTCGGGGTGATCCAGGGTGGCGATGAAGCCCAGCATGGCGCCGGTGGTGGGCAGGTAGATGTCGCCGCGGGGTTCGTTGGGTTTGGCTTCCAGGGCGAACTTAAAGCCGTAATTTTGCGCAATGTTGTATTCGCACAGATAATTGAGGGCTTCGCGGAAGCGCTTGTAGCCGTCGGTGGGCTGGCGGCAGGCGTCAATCTCTACGCCTTCGCGTCCACCCCAGAACACGTAAATCTTGGCGCCAAATTCCGCGCCCAGGTCCATGGCGCGCATGGTCTTCTGCAGAGCGTAGGCGCGCACCTTGGGGTCGTTGGCGGTGAAAGCGCCGTCTTTGAAAATGGGATCGCCGAAGAGGTTGGTGGTGGCCATCGGCACAACCAGGCCGGTTTCGGCCAGGGCCTGCTTGAAGGACTTCACGATCTGATCGCGCTCGGCGGGGGTGGCGTCAATCGGAACCAGATCGTTATCGTGGAAGTTGACACCGTAGGCGCCCACCTCGGCCAGCAGGTGTACCAGCTCGACGGGGGAGAGAGCGTCGCGGACGGGGGAGCCAAAGGGGTCGCGCCCGGTGGAGCCGACGGTCCACAGGCCAAATGTGAATTTGTCTTCGGGTTTGGGCAGATAGTTTGACATGAGTATCCTTTTCCTTTTGATAGATTCGCCCAGGCGGGCGGCTGGTGAGAAAAGCAGGTTAGCTGATGGCAGCTTCGCGCAGAATATCATCTAACACAATGGCGACCGCCCCAAAAATGCAGGCGTCTTTGCCGCGTTCTGAGAAGGTGATTTTGGTTTGAGAGACAGAAGGAGCCAGGCACTGCTCTCGGACGGTTTTTTCGATTTCGGGCAGCATCAGATGGCGGGCCAGGCTGAGCGGACCGCCAATGATGACCATATCGGGGTTGAAGACGTTGACCAGATCGGCGATGCCTGCGCCCAGGTGGTAGGCCACTTCCTGCAAGGCAGCCAGACAGGCCGGATCTCCGGCGCTGGCCGCGTTGACGATCATTTCAAAGGTTAAATCCGCTAAATCTGTGGGAAAGCCCGCGGGAAGCTGGGCTGTGGGAGTTCCGGCGTGGCTTTTTTGCAGCCGCCGCAGCACAGCGCGCGGACCGACCTGGGTTTCCCAACACCCGCGCCGTCCGCAGCTGCACCAATCCCCCTGCGGGTCGCGCTGGATGTGGCCGATTTCTCCGGCGAAGCCGTGTCCGCCGCGGAAGAGCTTTCCAGCGATGAGCACGCCGCCGCCCAGGCCGATGCCAGAGCTGAGGTAGATAAAATTCTCAATTTTGTGGGCTTGGCCGAAGTAATATTCGCCCAGGGCCGCCAGATTGGCTTCATTTTCAATGTAGATGGGAAGCTGAAAACGCTGGCCCCAGCGCTGTTCCAGGGGCAGGTTGCGCCACCCCAGATTGGGGGCGTAAACCAATTCGCCCAGGTTGACGTTCACCAGGCCGGGGAGGCCGACGCCGATGCCGATGACGTGCTGGCCGCGTTCGTGCGCAGCGTGGATGGCCTGATCAATGACCGCTTCAGCCTGGGCCAGAATTTCGGCCTGGGGGGAGAGAGCTGAGATCACCTGGGTGGCCTGCCAGATGGGGTGGGCCACGAAATCGGCGGCTACCACGGAGATGAAATCCACGCCAATTTCCACGCCGATGATGGCCCCGCCCAGGGGGTTGAGCACCAGGGCAATGGACGGCCGCCCGACGGCAAAGCTGGGCACGGGCTGTTCCAGCACCAGATTCTCATCTAACAGGGCGTTGACAATGTGGGTGACGGTGCTGCGGTTCAGGCCGGTCAGCTTGGCGATGGCGGCGCGCGAGATGGGCGCATGCAGGCGCAGGGTATTGAGCACCAGAGATTTATTGACTTTTCGAACCAGATCCTGGTCAGCGGAACGCGGAGGGGTCATGGGGGAGTCCAATTAATTGATCGTCGCAACAAATTAATTATAGCGGACTTTTACAAAAAATCAATGGGGGCAAAGGG
>DAIOUB010000143.1:0-3134 GCA_036751735.1 Levilinea sp.
GCGTCGCTGGAGAAGGCGAACTGGAAGATCTTCATGCCGGGGAGCTGGAAGCGGTCACGCAGCTCGATCACATCCGGGGTGATTTCGCCCAAATCTTCGGCGATGATGGGCAGGCCGCCCAGGGCCTGGGTGAGCGCCTCGAATAGAGCCGCGCCGGGGCCGGGAACCCACTGGCCAATTTCTGCGGTGGGCATTTTGGCGGGGACTTCCCAATAGCCCGCGAAGCCGCGGAAATGATCCATGCGGATGATGTCCACGGTGTTCAGCGTGGCGCGCACGCGTTGAATCCACCAGGCATAGCCGCTTTTGGCGTGGGCGTCCCAACGGTAGAGCGGGTTGCCCCACAGTTGGCCGGTGGGTGAGAAATAATCCGGCGGTACGCCCGCCACCACGGTGGGAAGGCCTTCCTCATCCAGATAGAACAGGTCGGGGTTGGCCCAGGCGTCGGAACTGTCGTAGGCGACGAAGATGGGGATATCGCCGATGATTTGAATGCCTTGCTGGTTAGCGTAGGCTTTCACCTGTTTCCATTGGCGGAAGAACAGGAACTGGCGGAAGCTGTGGCGCAGAATATCCTGCTGGAACTGCTGGCGGAAGGAATTCAGCGCGGCTTTCTGGCGGGTGCGCAGGCCTTTGGGCCAGTTGTTCCACGAGCTGCCCTGGTTGGCCTCTTTGATGGCCATGAAGAGGGAAAAATCCTCCAGCCAACTGGCGTTTTCGGCCTGGAAGGCGGTAAATTCAGCCTGAAAAGCCGGGAGGGGGGCTTGCAGAAAACGGTTGAAGGCGCGGTCTAAAAGGGTCAACTTCCATTGGATCACGGGGCCAAAATCTACCGAACCTTCGGGAAATTCCGGCCGGTCGGCCAGATCGGTGCGGAGGAGCAAACCCTCTTCCAGCAGCAGGGTGGGGCTGACCAGATAGGGGTTCCCCGCGAAAGCAGAAAAGCATTGATAGGGCGAATCGCCGTAACCGGTGGGGCCGAGGGGTAACAGCTGCCACAGGCCGCAGCCGGTCTCTTTGAGAAAATCCACCCAGCGGTAGGCTTCTGGGCCAAGATCGCCAATGCCATCCGGCCCGGGGAAGCTGGTCGGGTGCATTAAAATGCCGGACGCACGTTTAAAGCTCATTCGGGAGTCTCCTGGTTTGAATGTACTGCCCCGATTGTACAACAGAAGCGGTGTAATCGGGAGGGATGACATCGGTCCCAACGACAGCCCCTGGGTGGATAACCGTGCCAGGGGGGACGATGGAATTTTTGCCGACCAGGGCAATAGCAGGCTCGCCGTCTGGATCAGCGCCGATGACGGCTTTTTCACCGATGGTGGAGCGTTTATCCACAATGGCACATTTGATCACGGCGCCGGGCTGCACCTGGGTGTCGGTGAGCAGAATCGAATGGTGCACGACCGCGCCGGAACGGACGATGACCCCCGGAGACAGCACGCTGCGGTAAACGCAGGCGCCGTCCTCAATGATGCAGCCGTCGCAGACCAGGCTGTCTTCAACCCGCGCGCCTTTTTGAATGTTGGCGGGAGGGCGCTCTTCGGAACGGGTGTGAATGACCCAGCCGCGGGTGTGCAGGTCCAGCGTGGGGGGCACACACAGAAGGTCCATGTGGGCCTGCCAGTAGGAATTGACCGTGCCCACATCCACCCAGTAGCCGCTGAAGGGATAGGCGTAGATGTCATCGCGTTCAGCCACCATTTTGGGGAGGATGTCTTTGCCGAAATCGTGACTGGAATCCTTCTGCAGATGATCTGTCCATAATTCCTCGTCCAGCACCTGGCGGTTGAATAGATAAACGCCCATATTGACCAGGTTGGAGGTGGGATCGGCGGGCTTTTCCACAAAGGAGGTGACGCGCTGGTTCTCGTCCACACCGACGATGCCGAAGCGGGAGGCTTCTTCCAGGGGCACCTGAATGGTGCACAGGGTGACGGCGGCCTTCTTTTCCAGATGGTAGCGGATGAGGGCGTCGTAATCCATCTTATAGACGTGATCGCCCGAAAGGATCAAAATCAAATCGGGGTCGCTGCGCTTGATGAAAGCGAAGTTTTGCTGAACGGCGTCGGCGGTGCCGATGAACCAGCCCGCACCGCGCGCCTTGTAGGGGGTGAAGATCTTGAGGCCGCCGGTGAACTCCCGATCCAAATCCCAGGGGCCGCCCGCACCGATGTGTTCAATGAGGGATTGGGGGCGGTATTGGGCGATGATGACCACGTCAAAGATGTTGGAGTTGACGCAGTTGGAGAGCGGGAAATCAATAATGCGGTATTTCCCGGCATAGGGTACGGCGGGCTTGGTGCGCTTGAAGGTCAAGACGCTCAGCCGTGTGCCTTCTCCGCCCGCCAGGATGATGGCGCGGGTTTTCATGACGGCGATTCCACCAACTTTTGATAGAGGGACAGATAGTCGCGCGCGGAACGGTTCCAGGAGAAATCCAGAGACATGCCGTTGCGCTGCATGGCCTGCCAGTGGGCCGGGTCGGCGTAGGCTTTTTGGGCGCGCTGCAGGGCGGCCGTCAGAGCGGGGACGCTGGCCTTTTCAAACAGGAAGCCGGTGGCGGTGGCGGGATCGGCGGTGTCGCGGATGGTGTCTTTGAGGCCGCCGGTGGCACGGGCAAGGGGGATGCAGCCGTAGCGCATGGCGATCATCTGGGCCATGCCGCAGGGTTCGTAGCGCGAGGGCATGAGAATGACATCCCCGCCGGCGTACATGCGGCGGGCCAGACGGGCGTCAAAGCGAACTGCGGCGCGCACCCTGTCGGGGTAGGCCTTTTCCATCTGGCGGGCGTTTTCTTCCAAAATTTCGTCGCCGGTGCCCAGGAGGATCAACTGCCAATTTGGGTCGGGCAGCTCGCGCAGAGCCTGGAGGGCCAGGTCAATGCCTTTTTGCTGATCCATGCGGCTGATGACGATGTAGAGGGGGTGGTTTTGGGAAGGATCGAGGGCAAATTCTTTCTGGAGGGCCTGTTTGTTGGCCTGCCGCGCAGACAGGGTCTCCAGGCTGAAGGGTGAAACCAGGGCATCTGTGGCCGGGTTCCACAAATCCAAATCCAGGCCGTTGAGAATGCCAGACAGGTTGGCTTCGCGCGTTTTCAGGAAGCTTTCCAGGGTGCAGCCAAATTCGGGGGT
>DAIOUB010000143.1:3234-7816 GCA_036751735.1 Levilinea sp.
ACTTCCAGGAATTTGCCGGTGCTGGGCTGGATGAGGGTGTCAATGTTGATGAAGAATTCGGTGTCCTGGAAGCGCACCAGATAGCGCAGACGGTCTTTTTCGATCTCCATGACCTCATCGGGGCGGAAGTATTCGCGGTAGAAGCGAATGCTCTGGGTGGCGGGGGCCAGGAAGCGGCTGCGGGAGAGGAGCACGCCGCTGGGGAAGTTGTATTCGCTGGAAACGCCCACGTGGGTCAGGCGGGAACGGACGTGGTCAATTTTGCCCTGATCGTCTACAAAATGATCCTCACGGATGCGCAGGCGGCCTTGTTCGGCGTCATTAAAGAGGAAATAGGTGTCGTATTCGCGGTAGTGACGCTTGCGCAGAATTTCGATCTTAGGGCTGTGCAGCAGGGCCTGGAGGATGGGCTGCTCGTTGCTGATGGGCACCTTGGCCTGCACCTCGAAACTCTCTTCCTCGGTGGCGCCGCCGATGGCGATGAGCTTGGCCAAAACCGACTGCTCGCGGGCGGTGAGGAAGGCGTCAATTTGGCGGGCGTATTCCATGCTGCCGGCCAGGATCTCTGCTTCGTTGAGGGTGAGCAGTTCGCGGCCGCGCATGACCCATTGGCCGTTAATCATCACGTCGGATACGTCGGTGGCTTTGGAGGCGTAAACGATCTGCGCATAGGCAGCGTTGGGGTCGCGGCGGAAGAAGGGGGCGTTGTGGATCTGGCGGTTGTCCACCAGAATCAGGTCGGCGCGTTTGCCCGGCTCTAAAGAACCGGTGATGTCGTCCATGTGCATGGCTTGAGCGCCTTGGCGGGTGGCCATGAGCAGGGCGGTTTGGGCGGGCAGGGCGGTGGGGTCATTGGTGACGCATTTGGCCACGAAGGCGGCCAGACGCACTTCTTCGAACATATCCAGATCGTTATTGGAAGCGGGGCCGTCGGTGCCGATGCCCACATTCAGGCCCAGTTCCAACATGCGCTGCACCGGCGCAAAGCCGGAGGCCAGCTTGAGGTTGGAGGAGGGGTTGTGGGCCACACCTGCGCCCAGGTGCTGCATGGTGCGGATTTCGCCTTCGTCCACATGAACGCAGTGGGCGGCCAGGACTTTGGCCTCGAACAGGCCGCATTTTTTCATGTAGGGCACCACGGGCATGCCGTTCTCTTCGCGCATGTTGGCCACTTCACCGGCGGTTTCAGAAATGTGTGTGTGGAGGGGCACATCAAACTCGGCAGCCAGCTCGGCCGCGGCGCGCAGGATTTCGGGCGTGCAGGTGTAGGCGGCGTGGGGGGCGATGGACGGCACGATGAGGGGGTGGTTTTTCCAGCGCTTGATAAAATCACGGGCGATGGCCAGGCCTTCCTCGTAGGAATCAGCATCGGGGCTGGGGAACTTGAGCACAGATTCGGCGCAAAGGGCGCGCATGCCGGCCTCGGCGGTGGCTTTGGCGACGTCCTCTTCAAAGTAGTACATATCCGCAAAGCAGGTGACGCCGCTGCGGATCATCTCCGCGCAGGCCATCTGCGTGCCCAGGCGTACAAATTCGGGCGAGACGAATTCACGTTCAACCGGCATCATGTAACCCATCAGCCACACATCCAGGCGCAGATCGTCCGCCAGGCCGCGCAGGAGGGTCATGGGCACGTGGGTGTGGGCGTTGATCAGGCCGGGCATGAGGGTTTTACCGCCGCAATCGATCACCTGAGCGGCGGTGTATTGGGCCTGAAGGGTTTCTTGGGGGCCGACGGCGACGATGGAATCGCCCCGGACGGCCACGGCGCCGGGTTCATATTGGCTGAGGGCCTGATCCATAGTGAGGACCAGGGCGTTCGTCAACAAAACATCTACCTTTTCCATAAAATTCGCTTCCCTTTCTATTTGTGTTTTTGTAGGAGATGGCGCCGCAGGAAATCGAGAGCCATATTGGAGGCCCATTGAGGGGCGTTTTCTGGCGAACCCCCATAGGCGCGCTGCTGATCTACGGTGTGGGTGGGGGTCATCAGACATAACGTCAGCACGTGACGCGCGCCCTCGGGCAGGAGAACCGCTCCCAGGGCCACCTGCGCGCCGCGCTGATACCGTTCGGTTTCCAGAAGATGACGCAGTTCGGGCAAGCCGCAGGGCTGGCTGCTGAGATCGGTAAGGGTGGAGATATTGGGCAGGGAATTGATGCGGCGATAAAGCTCCCCTTTGAGGCCGCATTCGATCGCCAGGGCATACCATTGGCGGGCGGCCAGGAGGGTTTGCACCACGCTGTCGAGAGTCTGTTCATCCTGACCGTAGATGTGATCGCCCAGGCGCTTGTGCAGGGTGGCCAGGATGGGCTGCATCATGGTGTGGGCCTGATCCACACTTTGCGCTTTGGCGGTGACGCGGATGTCCACCACTCCCGGATGCGCCAGCAGGCCGACGGTGGGGTTGCTTTCGGTTTCCAGATCGGCGACCCATTCATCCACCTGTGATTCGCCCACCCCGGCGGTGTGGAGCACGACGGCCTGGATGGTGCCGGATTCGGGCAGGCGCGCGCGCAGCAGGGGCAGGACATTATTGGCGAGCAAGTATTCCATCTCGCGGGGCACACCCGGCAAACAGACGATGAGGGCGGGGCCGTTTTCGGCATAAAAGGCGGGGGCTGTGCCCACGGGGTTCTCAATCGCCGCGGCTCCCTGGGGAACCCAGGCCTGACGGCGGTTGTTTTCGGTAGCCTGGCGGTTGTAGCGCTTGAAACGGTCTTGAATTTGCTGCCACAAGTCGGGGCGGAATTCCAGGGGGACATTTAAACAGTCTGCCACCGCCTGGCGGGTGGGGTCATCCACGGTGGGGCCGAGGCCGCCGGTGGTGATGATGACATCGGCGCGCTGGCAGGCTTCACGCAGGGCATCGGCGATGCGGGCGACATTATCGCCAATGATGGTCGTGCGGTAGAGGTCAATGCCGACTTCGCGCAGCGATCGGGCCAAAAAGCGGGTGTTGGTGTCTTGGATTTCTCCAAGGAGCAGTTCGGTGCCGATGGCGATAATTTCAGCGGCCGGCATGGGTGAGCCTCCACATTACGGGGTGGCGGGGTCGTGTGCCCCAGGTTTTTGATAGAGCAGGACCTCGCGAATCTTGAGGTCTGCGCTGCGGATTTTTTGGGAAAGGTCGAGGGCCAGGTTAAACATCACCCGGTGGCCCATTTCGGGGTCGGCGCTGCACAGATCGAGGAATTTTTGGCGTGAGATTTTGAGCACGCGCGTGTCGGGGGCGGCGGCGCGGGCGCTGGCAGAGCGCACGCCTTCATCCACCAGGGCAATTTCGCCAAAAGATTGGCCGCGCCACAGGCTGGCGATGGAGATCGGCTCGTGACCGACGTTTTCGGGGGAGACCAGGGCCGGGTTGAGCAAAATTTCCACGCGTCCGTTCAAGATCAGGTACAATTCAGTGCTGCGGGAGTTCTCTTCAAAAATGGTTTCGCCGGGCTGGTACACCCGCTCTTCACACAGTTCTTCGATGCGTTCCAACTGGTTGACGGTCAGTTTGTAGAACAGGTCGTTCTCTTTGATAAATGTGTGATATTTTCCCATGCTGGCAGCCTCCGAGGTTGAAAATTAGTTTAGCACGTTTCGAGAAATTGTCAATTTTTATGGGTGGGGCTGACTCTACAAAGGCTGTGTAGGCAGTGGACGGGCTGCGTAGGAGGGTGAGGTCGGGATGAGAGCGAGAAAGGACAGCCGGCAGCAGGTGGGACGGTGGGGCGAGGATGTGGCTCTGGAGGCCCTGTCGCAGAAAGGACTCCGGCTGGTGGGGCGCAATGTGCGTACACCCTACGGTGAAATTGACTTGATCCTGCAGGATGGGGATGAGATGGTTTTTGTGGAGGTGAAGGCGCGCACCACGGGCAGTTTCGGACTGCCGGAGACGGCTGTGAACGGACGCAAGCAAGGCCGGATGGTGCGTTCGGCCCTGCATTGGCTGCAAAATCACCCCGAATGGGCAGGCGGCTGGCGAGTGGACGTGGTGGCGGTGTGCGGCAAGCCGGGGATGGCGGCAGCCGCGGAAGTCACCTGGTTCCCCAACGCGGTTCAGGCGGGGATGGATGAGGATATGGGATGAGTGAGGAACCGGGCGATGCACATTCCTGAGCGGGCGATTGTGGCGGTGGTGGGGCCGACCGCCGTGGGCAAGACGGAGACGGCGCTGCGCATGGCGGAGGCGCTGAACGCCGAGGTCATCTCGGTGGATTCGCGCCTGTTTTACCGCGGGATGGACATCGGCACGGCCAAACCGACGGCAGAAGAACGCGCGAGGGTTCCGCACCATTTGATTGACGTAGCTGAGCCGGATGAGGTGTGGAGCCTGGCGGTGTTTCAGCAGGCCGCTCAGCAGGCCATCGCCGAGGTGCATGCCCGCGGACGTTTACCGCTGCTGGTGGGGGGCACGGGGCAGTATCTGCGGGCGGTGATGGAAGGCTGGGAACCGCCGACCACCCAGCCGGATGCGCGGCTGCGGGCGGCCCTGGAAGCCTGGGGGCAGCAGATTGGGGCACAGGCGCTGCACGAGCGCCTGGCGGTGGTGGACCCGGCGGCGGCGGCGGGAATTGACTTTACCAATGT
>DAIOUB010000144.1:0-7736 GCA_036751735.1 Levilinea sp.
GAGAATCAAACGACCCGCCGGGGGTGGGCGGGCCGTTGTGAGTCAACGCAGAGTCCTCAGCGCAGCAGCATCAGCGCGGCCGAGGCGTAATCCAGCAGAGGGCCGGGGAACAGGCTCAGCACCACCACCAGAAAGGCCGACACCAGGGCGGTGAGCTGAATCCAGGGGTCCTGGGTGAGGGTGGGTTCGCCGGGTTTCATAAACATGTACACCACCACGCGCAGGTAGTAGTAAGCCGAGATCAGCGAGGTCAGCAGGCCCACCAGGGCCAGGCCGGTGAAACCGCCTTCCACCGCGGTGCTGAACAGGTAGAACTTGCCCCAGAAGCCCAAAGTGAGGGGCATGCCGGTGAAGGACAGCATGAAGACCGTCATGGCCGCGCCCAGCCAGGGGTATTTGCGCCCCAGCCCGGCGTAATCGGCGATCTCCAGGTCTTTGTTTTCCTCTTTTTCCAGGGCAATCACCACCGCCCAGGCCCCCAAGGTGGCCAGCGAATAAGTGACCAGGAAGAAGAGCATGGCGGCGATGGTATCTTTGAGCACGGCGCCCTGGCCGTAGGGCACAAAGGCCATCAGCATGTAGCCGGATTGGGCGATACTGGCATAGGCCAGCATGCGCTTGATGTTGGATTGGGCGATGGCCAGGATATTGCCGCCAAACATGGTCAGGGCGGCCAACGCCCACAGGATGGGGGTCATATCCGCCGAGATGCTTTGGAAGGCCACCACAAACACACGCAGCAGCGCAGCAAAACCGGCGGCCTTGGCCCCCACGGTCATGAAGGCCGTCACGGAGGAGGGCGAACCCTGGTACACGTCCGGCGCCCACATGTGGAAGGGCATCACCGCGGATTTGAAGCCGAAGCCCACCAGCAGCATGGCCGCGCCCACCAGGAAGAAGACCGGGTTGGCCGTGCCGCCCTGCACCGCCGCCACCACCCCCGGCAGATCGGTGCGGGCGGTGGCGCCGAAGATGAGGGCCACGCCGTACAGCACGAAGGTGGAAGAGAAGGCGCCCATGAGGAAGTACTTGAGGGCGGCTTCTTCAGACAAAAGCTGCAAGCGCGCAAAGCCAGCCATGACGTACAGGGGCAGCGAGAGCAGCTCCAGGGCCAGGAAAACGATGACCAGATCGTTGGCGTAGGTCATCAGCATCATGCCCGCCACGGTGAAAAGCAGCAGGGAGTAATACTCGCCGCGTTCAATGTGCGTGCGCTTGAGGTAGTCATAGGCCAGGGCAATGCCCGCCAGGCCGCTGCCCAGGAAAATCACATCCAGGAAGACGGCAAAGCCGTCCACCGAGACCATGCCGTTAAAGGCTTCCAGGCTGTGCTGCCCGCGCGCCAGGGTCAGGCCCAGGGTCACGGCCAGCCCGCCCGCCGCCAAGATAGCGGTGAGGCCCTTGCGGTTGGCGGGGATCCACAAATCCACCAGCAGCAGCACCACACCCCAGGCCGCCAAAAAAGCCAGAGGAAGGATCGTGATCAGATCGTTCAGTGTCATCGCGTCACTCTCCGTTAATGCAGCGCCAGGGCCGCAGATTGAACCGCCGCGAGGATCTGGGCGACGCCGGGTTCGATCAGCCCAAAGAAGGGCTTAGGATACAGGCCAATCCAGAAAATCACCACCAGCAGCGGCAGGATCACCGCCAGTTCGCGCGGGCTGAGATCGGGCAGGCTGCGGTTTTCCGCGTGGGTGATGGGGCCGAGGAAGACCTTTTCCATCATGTGCAGCAGGTAGACCGCCGCCAGGATGACGCCCAGGGTGGACAGGCCCGCGAACCAGGGGCTGCCCAACGCCGCCGAGCCAAAGGCCCCCGTCAGAATGGTGAACTCGCCCACGAAGCCGTTCAGACCCGGCAGGCCCATCGAGGACAGGCTGACGATGAGGGCCAGGGCCGCCAGCACGGGGACGCTCTTCCACAGGCCGCCAAAGGACTCCATCAGGCGGGTGTGGCGGCGCTCATAGAGGAAGCCCACCATCAGGAACAGCGCGCCGGTGCTCAGGCCGTGGTTCACCATCTGCAAAATGGCCCCGCTCAGGCCTTCGGCGTTCAGGGCAAAGATGCCCAGCATGACGAAGCCCAGATGGCTGACCGAGGAATAGGCCACCAGCTTTTTGACATCCTTTTGGGTGTAAGCCACCGCCGCGCCGTAAAGGATGCCGATGACGGCCAGACCCGCCATCCAGGGGGCCAACTGCAGGCTGGCCTCAGGGAAGAGCAGCAAATTGAAGCGCAGGAAACCGTATGCGCCCATCTTCAGCAGCACGCCCGCCAAAATGACCGAACCGGCGGTGGGAGCTTCCACGTGCGCATCCGGCAGCCAGGTGTGCAGCGGCCACATGGGCACTTTGATGGCAAAGGCCAGGGCAAAAGCCGCAAACAGGGGGATCTGCGCGGCAGCGAAGCTGTCGCGGGCGGCCAGCAGGGCCGGCAGATCAAAGGTCTTGGCGTTCCACCCCAGGTACAGAATGGCCAGCAGCATGATCACCGATCCGGTCATGGTGAACAGGAAGAACTTGACGGCGGCGTAGATGCGCCGTTCGCCGCCCCACAGGCCAATGAGGAAGTACATGGGGATGAGGGTGAATTCCCAGAAGATGTAGAACAGCACCAGATCCAGCGCCAGGAACACGCCCAGCATGCCCACTTCCAGCAGCAGGAAGAAGACCATAAAGCCTTTGACCCGCTCTTCCACCGCTTTCCAGGTGGAAAGCACGGCCAGCGGGGTCAGGAAGGTGGTCAGCAGCACCATAAGGATGTTCAGACCGTCCACCGCCATGTGGAAGTGGATGGGCAGACCGGCGATGCGGAACCACAGGCGGTGAATGCTCACGTCCTGGCGGCCGTATGCGGCCAACACCCACAGCGACAGCCCAAAGGTCACCAGACTGGTGATCAGGGCGGTCCAGCGGATGGCCGATTTTTGCTCCGATTTGAAGAACAAAATGACGGCGGCCCCCACCAGCGGGAAAAAGGTCATCAAAAGAATTGGATTCAAAGCCATAGTCATCGGTTCGCTCTCCCGCGGCCTAGTTGAACGCCAGGAAGGCCAGCATGAGCACCACGCCAAAGAGAACCACCAGGACGTAGGTGCGCACATAACCAGTTTGAATGCGGCGCAGGCTGCCCGCCGCCCAATGGGTCAAATGCCCCAAACCGTTGGCCACGCCGTCAATGACGGTGTTATCCACCGGGCCCGAAAGCCAGCCCGCCAGGGCGTGGTAGGGGCGCACAATAACGGCTTGATAGAGTTCATCCACCCACCATTTGTTTTGCAGGGCGCGGAACAGGCCGCCCAGCGGCGCCGCCAGGGGGTCGGGGTCGCTGGCGCGCATCTGCCGTTTACCGTACAGCCACCAGGCCAGGGCGATGGCCGTCAGCGCCAGCAGCACCGAGCCAACCGCCACGGTCAGGTTAAATTCCACCACCAGGCTGTGATGGAGGGAATGTTCCAGCCAGTGTTCCAGGGTGTAAATCTTGGGCAGGTTGAGCGCGCCCCCCAGGGCCGAAAGCAGCGCCAGCAGGATGAGCGGCACGGTGATGAGGGCCGGGCTTTCGGCGGCATGTTCGGCGGCGGTACTGCGCGGGCGGCCAAAGAACACCAGGAACACCTGACGGCCCATGTAGAAGGCGGTCAGGAAGGCGGCCGCAATGAGCAGGGCAAAGATCGCCGGGGAGGTGTGCAGGGCGGCGGCCAGAATTTCATCCTTGGAGAAGAAGCCCGAGAGCGGGGCAATGCCGGCCAGGGCCAGCGCGCCGATCAGATACACCCAGAAGGTGGTCTTCATACGGCTCTGCAGCCCGCCCATATTGCGCATGTCCTGCGGGTCGAAATGGTCTTCCTCGTGCCCATTGTGCCCGTTGTGGGCGTGGGCATGGCCGTGTTCCAGGCCGAGGATGACGGAACCCGCCGAGAGGAAGAGCAGCGCCTTGAAGAAGGCGTGGGTGATGAGGTGGAACATGCCCGCCACATAGGCCGTCATGCCCACCGCCGCCACCATGAAGCCCAATTGGCTGATGGTGGAATAGGCCAGCACCTTCTTGATGTCGTTCTGCGCCACGGCGATGGTGGCAGCGAAGAGGGCCGTCAGCGCGCCCACCCACATCACCGCCTGCTGCGCCGCCGGCACTTCCAGATACAGCGGGCTGGAGCGGGCCACCAGATACACACCCGCGGTGACCATGGTGGCGGCATGGATGAGGGCCGAAACGGGGGTGGGGCCGGCCATCGCATCGGGCAGCCACACGAAAAGGGGCAGCTGCGCCGATTTGCCCGCCACGCCCAGGAGCATGAAGAGGGTCACAGCCAGCACCACACCGGGGGCCGCCTGGGCCAGGGCCGGGGCCTGGGCGAAGATTTCATCAAAGCTGAGCGACTTGAAGTTCCAGAAGAGCAGGAACATGGCCAGCAGCAGGCCGAAATCGCCCACGCGGTTGACCACAAAGGCCTTTTTGGCCGCCTTGGCGTTGGCGGTGCCGTCCGCGCCTTTTTCAAACCAGAAGCCAATCAACAGATAAGAGCATAAGCCCACGCCTTCCCAGCCCACAAACAGCATCAGGTAGCTGTCAGCGCTGACCAGGATCATCATGGCGAGGATAAAGAGGTTGAAATAGACGAAGAAGCGGCGGTAACGGCTGGGGTCGCCGTTGTGGCGCACATCGCTGTGCATGTAGGCGGTGGCGTAGATGTGGATGAGGGATCCCACGCCCGCCACCACCAGCATCATCGTCACCGACAGGGTGTCCACGCGGAAATCCCACCCCAGGTTCAGCCCGCCCACCTGAATCCAATCCAGCAGGTGGAATTTGCCCACCCCCGGCTCGCCCGCCAGGGTGACAGCCAGCACCACCGCCACCCCAAAGGCCGCCAGGGCAGCCAGGCTGGCCACCACACCGACAAATTTTTCGCCGAGACGCTGGCCCAGCACCAGGTTGATCACCAGGCCGATCAACGGCAGGAAGACCACCCAGGGCACCAGACTTACGGCAGGGTTTTGAAGGGTTTCACTCAGAAGCATGTTCCTCTCCCGTGTCCAAGACACCCGCCGGAGCGGGTGAAGTTGGATCAGCCTTTCAGGCTGCTCATCTGGTCCACATCAATGCTGTGCTTGGTGCGGAAAATGGCCACCATCAGCGCCAGCCCCACCGCCACCTCAGCCGCGGCCACGGTCATCACAAAGAAGACCGAAATCTGGCCGACGATGGTGCCGTAATAAGCGGCGAAGGTGACAAACAGCAGGTTGGCGGCGTTAAACATCAATTCCAAGGACATGAAAACGATCAGGGCGTTGCGGCGCACCAGCACGCCCACAATGCCGATGACGAACATGACGGCCGACAAGGCCAGGTAATAACCCAACGGCATGGTTTTAGCCCTCCTTCTCGCTCACAGCGGTGATCAGATCTTTGCTGGCGGGCTTATCGCCGCGGGTCAGCAGGATGGCGCCAACGGTGGCCACCAGCAGAATGAAGCCGGTGACCTCAAAGGGCAGGGCGTATTGGGTGAAGAGGGCCATGCCCACGGCTTCGGGCGCGCCCGCGTTGGCCGCGGCGGGGGGCACGGGGGTGGTCATGTACCCCGCTTTCCACACGCCAAACAGGCCCAATTCCACCAAAAAAACCACGCCCAGAATGATGGCCAGCAGACGCTGACCTTGCAGCTTTTCATTGGCAGCCAGGCGTTCTGCGCCCAAGAGCATGATCACGAACAGGAACAGCACCATGATGGAACCGGCATACACCGAGATTTGCACCACAGCGATGAACGGCGCGCCTAGAATGAGGTACAGCAGGGCCACAGTGGTGAAGTTGCTCACCAGGAAGAGGGCCGAGTACATGGCGTTGCGGCTGATGACCATCCCCACCGCGGTGATCACCACCACCAGGCCGATAAAACCAAAGAGAATTTCGCCAGGCAGCATGGGATTCCTTCCTTTTAGTCGCTGGGGTCTTGCATGGCCGGCACCGAGCGGGTGAACACGCCCGGAGGGGTCTCTTGGGGGGTCAGTTGGGCGCCTTCCGCCACCGGCTCCAGGAGCAGGTCTTTGGTGTAAATGGAGGCGGCGCGGTCCACAAAAGACAGCTCATAGTTATCGCCCAGCACGATGGCTTCGGTGGGGCAGGCGTCTTCACAATATCCGCAGAAGATGCAGCGCAGCATGTTGATTTCATAGGTGCTGGCGTAGCGCTCGCCAGGGGAATAGCGGGCCGCATCCGTGTTTTCGGCGGCTTCCACAAAGATGGCGTCCGCGGGGCAGGCGGCGGCGCACAGGGCGCAGCCGATGCATTTTTCCAGCCCGTTGTCATAGCGCTTCAGCGTGTGGCGGCCTTTGAAGCGCACGCGCACGGGGCGCTTTTCTTCGGGGTATGAGATCGTCACCGGTTTGCTGAAAAAGGCCTTCAGCGTGGTCCACAGTCCTTCGATCATCGCTTAACCTCCTACCAATACAATCACAACGGCTGTGATCACAATGTTGACCAGGGCGACCGGGAAGAGCACCTTCCAGCCGTAGAACATCAGCCGGTCGTAGCGGATGCGCGGCAGGGTGGCGCGCAGCCAGATGATGACAAACAGCCACACCAACACCTTGGCCAGCAGGTTGATCGGCCCGGCAAAGCCCCCCAACCATTCGGGCGGCAGCGGCCAGGCGTAGCCCCCCAAAAAGAGAGTCGAACCGATCATGGCCACGGCGATCATTTTGATGTATTCGGCCATGAAGAACAAGGCAAACTTCATGCCGGAATATTCGGTGTGATACCCGGCGGTCAGCTCCTGCTCGGCCTCAGGCATGTCGAAGGGGGCGCGGTTGATTTCAGCCAAGGAGGACATGAAGTAAATCAGAAAGGCCACCGGCTGAAGGACGATGAAGGGCAGGGTGCGCTGGCTTTCCACCACATCCACCATGCTCATGGAACCGGCCATCATCACCGGCGCCAGCATGGCCAGACCCAACGCCAATTCGTAGCTGATCATCTGTGCGGTGGCGCGCAGGCCGCCCATGGTGGCGTACTTGTTGTTGGAAGACCACCCCGCCAGGGCGATGCCGTACACAGAAATGGAGGTGACCGCCACGATGTAGAGCACACCGATGTTGAGATCCACCAGATACAGGGGCACAGGCCGCCCAAAGAGCATCACCTGCGGCCCCCAGGGGACCACGGCGGTGATGATCAGCGCGGGGATGACGGTGAGCACCGGCGCGAGGACGAAGACGAATTTATCGGCGTAGGCCGGGATCAATTCCTCTTTGAAGATCAGCTTCACCCCGTCTGCCACCGGCTGCAGCAGGCCAAACGGCCCGGCGCGGTTGGGGCCGATGCGCACTTGCATGCGCGCCAGCACGCGCCGTTCCAGCAGGGTGACGTAGGCAAAGCCCGCGGTCATGAAGAGGATGATGAAAAGGGACTTGATGACCCATTCCCAGATTAATGCAGCATCCATGCGCACCTCACTCCTTGTTAGCCTGCCCGCTGGGGACAGGCGCCGGTACACGCACGACCACCCACGGCACGTTGGGGGTGGGGAAACCCGCGCTGCGCGGCAGACCCGCCGCATCCAGCGGCAGGTTTTCATCCGCCGCCGCGGGCAGCCGCAGGATTTCATCCCCGGCGGTCATTTCCACTTCCTCGCCGGGCTGGACGCCCAACTGCGCCAGCAGGCTGGGGTGCAGCCAGACGGCGCGAGCCGCCAGGCGCTGACCGATCAGCGGCGAATGCCGCACCAGGCTGCCGTG
>DAIOUB010000145.1:0-7711 GCA_036751735.1 Levilinea sp.
GCCAACACGCTGCTGCCCTTTGTGGCCCGCGACGTGCTGGGCGTGAACGAGGTGGCCTACGGCTGGCTGGTGGCGGCCCAATCCATTGGCGCAGTCATGGTGGGGCTGGTCTTCTCGCAGCGTTCGCGGGTGCAGCGGCAGGGGCAGCTTTTGCTGGTGGCGGTGGCGGCCTTTGGCCTGGCCACGGTCACCTTTGGCCTGGCGCGCACCTATTGGGGGGCCTTGCTAGCCCTGGTGCTGGTGGGGGCGGGCGACTCGATTTCCACCATCCTGCGCAACACCATCCGCCAACTGCAAACCCCCGATTATATTCGCGGGCGCATGGTGGGCATCAATCAGGTCTTCTTCCAGGGCGGCCCGCAGCTGGGCGAAATTGAGGCCGGGTTGGCGGCGCAGGCCTTCGGCACGCCCTTTGCGATTGTCAGCGGCGGGCTGGCCTGCATGGTGGGGGTGGGGCTGGTGGCGCTGCGCTGGCCGCAGCTGTCGCGTTATAACGGGGAAGAGGCCCAGCCCGCCCACGCGGACTGAGCGGTTAATAAGTGAAGGCTTACCCCCTGCGCTGTGCTGGCGCAGGGGGATTTTCTTTTGGGATGAAGTATGCCGCCGGGGGGTTCGGCTGCATTGAAGATTGTGATAAAAATCGCGCAAGAAAAGTGCTACAGTGAAATCAGCAATAAGCATTCCATTCTCCCCTGGCGTTACCATTCCGGCAAATTTTCAGAGGTGTGTTTTTCGGCCGATGGGCCAAGAAAGGTTATCCTGCTTCCGGAGGACTTTCAGCCATGGAAACCTGTCCAAATTGTAAAAAGGAATATGACGGCCAAAAAGCGCAGTACAACTGTCCCTACTGCGGGCGCGGCCGCTGGCTTGAGATCACCATCACCCTCCTGTTGAGCGCGGCCTGCATCGGCCTGATTGTCTTTGCTGTTCCCATGAAGATTACTTCCATCTTCTGGCGGGTCATCGTGTACATCTTCACCGTCAGCGGGGCCATCATGATCTTCCCTGGGCTTGGGGGCTTATTCAAGGGGCTGCGGGCGCGCCGGCATCCGATCGAGACGCCCTCGCAGCAGCCCGAAAATCTGACTCCAGAAGGACAGGCCCGGTTCAAAGAAGCCCAAAGGAAAGATACGGAGGCCTATCTTCAGCCGTACTATTTCTTTTCCAGCCCAAACCCCAGCCTGATGGATGCGCTGCATACGCTCTTCCAGGCCAGGCCGCAGCCCTTCATCCACAAGGTCGGCCGTGGGTCCATCCGCCCCGAAGTGCTGCTGGAGCTAAAGACAGCCGCTGCCGACCTCCCCTTCAGCGGCGAGTTTTTTGTGCTCAACCAAAGCAAAATGATGAAATCCATGACCGAGGTGGTTCACAGCATGGCCAACCAGTCCTTGGGCCACCCGCTGCACATCGTTTCCGTATCTATCGACCGAGCCGGGGGATCCTGGATGCAGGATGTGTTCAAGACGTTTACCGAAGAGGCCATGAAGCAGGGGATTATGCCGCCGCACCTGTATATGACCGACTCCGCCAGGGATGCTGATTACTTGATCGGCATCAGCCAGCCGGGTTCCTAGCAAAAAATCACGTACCATCTGCCCGCCGCCGTGCGCTTGACTGTCACGGCGGCGGCTGCTATTACGGCTCCCAGAATTTGTGTATTTACATTTGATACAATAAATGTTATATTTGTATCATGCTCAGCAGCTCCCCCACCCGCGACCGCATCCTGAAGGCTGCGCTGCACGCCTATTTGCAGCACGGGCTGAAACGCACCACCGCCGAAGATGTGGCCGCCGCCGCCGGGCTGACCCGCGTCACGGTGTACCGCTACTTTCCTGGGCGCGCCCAGCTGCTCCGCGCCGCCTTTTGGCGCTATGTGGAGATTTTGGAAGCCGCCCTGGAAAACCTGCCCCCGCAGGCCTCCCCGGATGCCGTGCTGGAGCAGATCGCGGCGGCCTTTGCGGCCCTGCCCCACGACCATTTCCCCGCCCGCCTGCACGAGCTGCAGCGCCTGGAACCGGAGCTGTTTGCCGAGTTCAACGCCGCTCGCCGCGCCGCCGTCAACGCCTTGTTTGATCGCCTGCTGGAGCAGGCCCGCCAGCAGGGGCGGCTGCGGCCGGGGCTGCGTCCGGCGGTGCTGCGCGCCTATTTTCAATCGGCTGTGGTGGATGTGCTGCTGCATCCGGCGTTGGAAGATGACGCCGTTTCCGCGGCGGAGCTGTTTGCCGCGGTGAAAGAGATTTTTTTACACGGGATTCTCCAGGAGTAGAACCATGCAAAACCGGACCTTCCACCCCCTACCGGCTTTTTTTAACACCCTGCGGCTGTTCCTGAGCGGGCGGGTGCATTTCCCCCGCCAGCGGCTGGGGCAGGAAGTTAGCCTGGACGGCGAGCGATGGGTGATCTTTCGCCAGGTGATCGTGGACCCGCCGGCGGGGGCGGCGCGCGCGCCGGGGGCGGTCTTTCGCCCGCGCTTTCACATCGCCAACATGTCGGTGCAGGCCAACCAGTTGTTTTCCTGGCTGCCGATGCTCTTCATCCTCGGCCTGCCGGGCTTTCGCTCCAAGCTGTGGCTGGTGAACCCGCTGACCGGCGATTTTTCGGGCTATTACGAATGGGAAAGTGTGGAGCAGGCCGAGCGCTACGCCCAGTCCTTCGCCATGCGCTTCATGACCGGGCGTTCGCTGCCAGGCTCGGTGTATTACCAGATCATCCCCCAGGTGTAGGGGTGGGGGAGGTTTATGGGGCGGGGAAGACCCCCGCCAGTTCGGTCTGTGCCAGGATGTGACCCTCCGCGGCCTGCAGCAGGTCGGCTTTGCTGGTTTTGTCGCCCAGGGTCAAACGGGTGTCCAGCGCGTACAGGCGGAACACGTAGCGGTGCGATTGGCCCGCGGGCGGGCAAGGGCCGTCGTAGCCCACCTGACGAAAGCTGTTCAAGCCTTGCTGGCTGCCGTCCGGCAGCTGCGCGCCGCGGCCCAGGCCTTCGGGCAGGCCCTGCGCCTCGGGCGGCAGGTTGAAGATCACCCAATGGTCCCACACATACCCCGCCACAGGCACAGCATCGGGGTCGTCCATCACCAGCGCCAGGCTGAGCGTTCCGGCGGGCGGCGCGCCCCAGGCCAGTGCGGGGGAGCGGTCCGCGCCCAGGCAGCTGAAATCTTCGGGGATGACGCCTTCCGGTTCAAAGGCCGGGCTGGTGAGCAGCCACTCGGCCGCCGCGGGGGCGGGAGCGGTGGGGGCGCTGGTGGGCGGGATGGTGGGCGCGGCTGTTGGGTTGGGTTGGCTGGTGGGGGCAGACGGGGCAGCGGCGGTGGGGACGACAGCCGTGGGGGTTGGCGCGGGCGCGGCGCAGCCGCTGGCCAGCAGGCAGAGTCCCAGCCCCAAACCCAGGAGGATGCGGTTTGTGCAGGATTTCATCTTTACCTCCATATGAAGAAATGAAAACGAGCGGGGGCAGCGGGGGTCAGGCGGTCTGCACTTCTTCGCTCAGCCGCGACCATTCTTCCATGTGCTTTTCCAGATGGTGCTGAATCTGGGCGTATTCCCGCGACAGCTCATGAATGCGGCCCGCGTCGCCGCTGGGCACTTCCAACTGGCGGGCAACTTCGGTCAGGCGCTGTTCCAGGGCGGCAATTTCCCCTTCCAGGCGTTCCAGGCGCTGCTGGCGGCGTTTCAGCTCCATTTTGCTCAGCCCGCTTTCCGCGGGGCGCGGGGCGCTGACGGCCTGAGGCATCACCGGCGCGGCCGCGGCGCTGCTTTCCGATTGGCGCGCGGCGCGGTATTCGCTGTAGCTGCCGGGGAAGACCCGCAGGCTGCGCTCTTCGGGCAGCACTTCCCAAATCTGCGTGGCCAGGCCGTCAATCAAATAGCGGTCGTGCGACACCAGCAGGATGGTCCCCGGAAAACTGGAGAGGATAGATTGCAGCACTTCCTGGGCGGCCAGGTCGAGGTGGTTGGTAGGCTCGTCCAGCAGCAGCAGATTGGAGCCGCTGAGGGACAGAATGGCCAACGCCAGGCGGCCGCGCTCGCCGCCGGAGAGGGTCTCAATGGTCTTGAAAACGTCGTCGCCGGTGAACAGGAACTTGGCCAGATAGTCGCGGATTTCCGCGGGCAGCATGCCGGGGGAGGCCAGCTCAATTTCCTGCATGAGAGTCCAGTCTGGGTGCAGACCTTCGTGCGCCTGGGCAAAATAGCCGATCTTCAGGCTGGAGCCCAGCACCGCCTCGCCGCCCAGGGGCGGGATCTGCCCCAGCACGGTTTTGAGGAAGGTGGTCTTGCCCGCGCCGTTGGGGCCGATGATGGCGGCGCATTCGCCGCGCTGCAAAATCAGGTCGGGGACCTGAAAGAGGGGCTTGCCTTCGTCGGCGTAGCCCACGCTGAGCGCGTAGGTGCGCAGCACCAGATCGCCGGAACGCCCGGCGGGGGACAGGCGCAGATGCATGCTGCGGGTCTGGTAGCGCGGCATGGATTTGACTTCTTTTAACATACGCTCCAGCCGTTTGCGGCGGCCCTGGGCCTGACGTGTGTTCTGCCCGGCGATGTTGCGGCGGATGTAGTCTTCCTCTTTTTCAATGAAGGCCTGCTGCGACTCATACTCATCCAGGCGGTGCTGGTAGCGCTCTTCGCGCTGGAGCAGGTAGGCGCTGTAATTGCCGCGGAAGACTTCCAGAGAGGGGGTCATTTCCCAGATGGTGGAAGCCACCTGATCGAGGAAGTAGCGGTCGTGCGACACGATCACCACGGCCCCGTCCCAGTCTTTAAAGAAACTTTCCAGCCATTCGATGGCGCTGATATCCAGGTGGTTGGTGGGTTCGTCCAGCAGGAGCAGATCGGGGCCGTCCAGCAGCAGCCGCGCCAGGAAAGCCCGCGTGCGCTGGCCGCCGGAAAGCTGGGTGAGCGGGCGGCGGTAGTCGTTTTCGCTGAAGCCCAGGCCGGTGAGGGTCTGGCGGATGCGGGTTTCGTAGGTGTAGCCGCCCTGCTGATCGAAGACGGCTTGCAGCTTGCCGTAGGTTTCTAAGGCGGCCTCGGCACGGCGCTCATCGCTCATTTGGGCTTCCAGGCGGGTGAGTTCAGCCTGCATCTCCAGCAGGGGGGCAAACGCGCTCAGGCATTCGTCCCACAGGCTCAAATTCGAGTCCAGGCGGGCTTCTTGGGGCAGGTAGCCAAAGCGCAGCCCGCGGGCGAAATGCACGCCGCCCGCCGAGGCTTCATCTTCGCCGATCAAAATACGCAGCAGGGTAGTCTTTCCGACTCCGTTCGGCCCCACCAGGCCGATGCGGGCGCGGTGGGGGACGGTGAAAGACACGTCGCTGAAAATATCTTCGGCTCCGAAGGATTTGGCCAGGCCGTGGGCAGAAAGAACGGGCATACGCGCTGCGATTCTCCAGGTGATCTTGCAGGCAAAAGTATACCATGCCGCCCCGCGGCTGTCGCCCGCCGGGTGGGTTTCAATTCCTTCCCCCACGTGGCCAGGAAAAACCTGGCCATTTGGGTAGTTTTTCACAAGAAGGCTTACAAACCTCTGACATCCCACTTGCCTTTGCTATGCCCTTAAATCAACCTGTGGTAAACTGACTTCGTAATGGACGAGAAGACGCTGGTCACTCTGGAATTTCCAAAGGTGCTGGAACGGCTGGCTGCTTACGCTGCATTCAGCATTTCCGCAGAGATGGCACGCGCCTTACGCCCGACGAGCGATCTGGAAGAAGCTCTGAAACGCCAGGCCCGCACCAGCGAGGCCCGCCGCCTGTTGAGCATCAACGTGGATTTCAGCGTGGGCGGGGCGCGTGATATTCGCGCTTTGGTAGATCTGGCCCGCCGCGCCGGGGTTTTGGAAGGCAGCGACCTGCTGGATGTCAAAAACACCCTGACGGCCGCCCGCAACATGGCCCGCACCTTTGAACGGCATGCCGCCGAATGCCCGCATCTGGCCGAGGTGGCCCTGGGTCTGCCGCCCCCCAGCGGAATTATTGACATCATTACCCAATCCATCTCCGACCGCGGAGATGTTTTAGATTCGGCCTCCGACCGGCTGTCCACCATCCGGCGCGAATTGAAAATTTCGCACGAACGCCTGATGAGCCGCCTGGAACGCATGATCAACGACCCCAACGTCTCCCCCATGCTGCAGGAAGCCATCATCACCCAGCGCAACGGCCGCTATGTGCTGCCCTTGCGGGCGGAATTTAAGGGTCGGGTGCGCTCCATCATCCACGACCAATCCGCTTCAGGCGCGACCCTGTTTGTGGAGCCGCTGGTCACGGTGGAGCTGAACAACAAACTGCACGAAATGCAGCTGGCCGAGCGCGACGAGGTGCGCCGTATTTTGGCGGATATTTCCGCGCAGATCGGCCGCCAGGCGCGGGAGATTGAGGTCGTGCTGGGCGCGCTGGCCGAGATGGACCTGGCGCTGATGTGCGCCAAATACGCCGACGACCTGCGCGCCTCGGAACCGGTGCTGAACGCATCCAAACCGCGCCGCGACCACCCCGGCACCACGCTGCGCCTCTTTCAAGCGCGCCACCCTCTGCTGGACGCTAAAAAAGTGGTGTCCATTGATGTGGACCTCAACGAGCAGACCTTCGCGGTGGTCATCACCGGCCCCAACACCGGCGGCAAGACCGTCACGCTGAAAACTGTGGGGCTGCTGGCCCTCATGTCCCAATCCGGCCTGCATATCCCCGCCCAATCCGGCTCGGCCCTCTCGATCTTTGCGGATATTTTCGCCGACATCGGCGATGAACAATCCATTGAGCAGTCCCTTTCCACCTTTTCCGGCCACATCACCAACATCGTGCGCATTTTAGGGCTGGCCGGCCCGGGCACGCTGGTGCTGCTGGACGAACTGGGCGCGGGCACCGACCCGCAGGAAGGCGCGGCCCTGGCGCGGGCGCTGCTGTCGGATCTGGTGCAGAAGCGCGTGCCCTGCCTGGTGGCCACCCACTACCCGGAGCTGAAATCCTTTGCCCACAGTACGCCGGGGGTGGTGAACGCCAGCATGGAATTTGACCTTCAGACCCTGCGCCCCACCTATCACCTCACCCTGGGGCTGCCGGGGCGTTCCAACGCCCTGCTGATCGCCGAGCGGCTGGGGCTGCCGGAGCGTGTGCTGCTGGAGGCCCGCGGTCAGCTGAACCCGGAGGATTTGCGCACCGAGGATTTGCTGGACGAAATCCACCAGCAGCGCGATCTGGCCCGCCAGGCGCGCACCGCCGCGGAAAAATCGCGCGGCGACGCGGAGCGGCTGCGCTCGGAACTGCTGCAGCAGCGCGAGCAGATTGAAGATGAACGCCTGAAAATTCTGGAAAAAACCCGGCGCGAGGCCGAAAAAGAAGTGGAAGCCCTGCGCCGCGAGATGGAAGATCTGCGCCGCCAGCTGAACCGCGCGCGCCAGCCCCTGGAAGCCCTGAAACCCCTTCAGCGCAAACTGACCGACCTGGAAGACAGCGTGCAGAAGCCGGTGGAACGCCAGACCGTGGTCGAAGCCAGCACCTCGCGCCAGCCGCTGCGCATCGGTGAGAAGGTGCGCCTGCGCGCCCTGCAAATGGATGGGGTGGTCACGGCGGTCAGCGAGTCGGATGTGGAGGTGCAGTTGGGCGCGCTGCGGCTGCGCACGCGCCTGAGCGACATTCAGCGCGGCGGCGAGACCCCCCCGGTGCCCCCCAGCCCCGCGGCTGGCCGCGCCGCGCCGCGCCCCCCGGCGGTCCCCAGC
>DAIOUB010000146.1:0-7613 GCA_036751735.1 Levilinea sp.
CGCTGCGCACGCCGCCGGGAGATACCACCGAAAGCACTACGCCGCGTTCCTGGGGAGTGACATACACAATCCCGGCGCTGACCGTGCTGAACACAATGGCGATGATCAGCATGGCCATGATCCACACGCCGGAACGCGGCAGCGGGCGGTTGCGAGAGGCGCGCACCACCGCGAAGATGACGATGCCCACCACGGCAAACCACGCCACCGTGGCCATTCCTTGGAATAAGACTGCGATATTCATACCTGCTCTCCTTTAAGCGAAAAGACGATTGCTGGAATTATACCTTGAAGAACCGTGCAAATCACGCTTTTGCCGAAGGTGCGGCCGGGTGCGGCTGGCGGCGCTGCCAGGCCTGGGTGATCAGCCCGCGGCGCGGAGCGAACAAAAAGGCCAGCAGGAAAACCAGGGTGGCCACCAGCACAACCGCCGAGCCGGAGACGATGTTGGCATAATAGCTGATGTACAGCCCCGTCAGGCTGGAAAACGCGCCGATGAGAGCCGAGACCGCCATCATAGCCGGCAGGCGGCGGGTCAGCAGGTAGGCCGCCGCGGCGGGGGTCACCAGCATGGCCGCGGCCAGCCCCACCCCCACAGTTTGAATGGACACCACCACCGTCCAGCCCAGTAGAATGAGCATGAGGTTGCGCAGCAGGCCCACCCGCAGGCGCAGGGTGGCTGCCAGCACCGGGTCAAAAGACACCACCAGGAACTGGCGGTAAAAGACCACCACCACCAGCAGAGTCACCATCCCCAGGATACCCGTGATCCACAGATCGCTGCTGCTGACCCCCAGCACATTCCCAAAAAGGATGTGGCTGAGGTCCACGGCGTAGGTGCGGATGGTGCTGATGAGGGCCACCCCCAGGGCCAGGGCCGCCGCGAACAGGATGCCGATGGCAGTATCTTCCTTAATGCTGCCCTGCCGTGAAAAGAAACCGATGCCCAGGGCCACCACCAGCGCGGCCGCCAAAGCCCCCACCGTCAGGCTGCCGCCCAGCAGGTAGGCGATGGCGATGCCGGGCAGCACGGCGTGGGCCAGGGCGTCGCCCAGGAAGGCCATCGAGCGCAGCACCACATAAGAGCCCACCACCGAACACAGCACCCCCACCATCAGCGCCGCCAGCAGGCCGCGCTGCATAAACGCATATTGAAGCGGATCCAGCAGCCAGTTCATAGCGCTTCGCCTCCTCCCTCTGCGGGCGGGCAGCATTGATCCACCACCATGACCCCGCCCAGGTTTAATACTTGCCCGCTGAAGGCTTCGTGAATGTGTTCGGGGGTGAAGACCTCAGCGGGGGTTCCAAAGGCCAGCACGCGGCGGTTGAGCAGCAGCACCTGTTCAAAGCGAGTGGCGGCCATGTTGAGATCATGGGTGGAGACGATGACCGTCACGCCCTGATGGTGCAGGTCTTCCAGCAAGTTCAGGGTGGCTTCCTGGGTGGCGGCGTCCACGCCGGTGAAGGGTTCGTCCAGCAGCAGGATGTGCGGCTGTTGGGCCAATGCCCGCGCCAGGAACACGCGCTGCTGCTGGCCGCCAGACAGGTCGCCGATGGAGCGGCGGGCCAGGTGGCCGATGCCCATCTTTTCCAGGCCCAACTGGCAGGCCTGCACGTCCGCTTGGCTGGGGCGGCGGAACCAGGGGATGCGCCCGTAGCGCCCCATCATGACCACGTCCATCACCGTCACCGGGAAGCGCCAGTCCACTTCCTCGCGCTGGGGCACATAGGCCACGCAGTACAGGGTCAGCCCGGCGGGCTGGCGGTGAATGCGCACGCTGCCCGCGCGGTGGGGCAGCAGCCCCACCAGGGCTTTGAACAGGGTGGATTTGCCCGCGCCGTTGGGGCCGACCACCGCCACCAAGCCCCCAGCGGGAACCGTAAAGGTGACGTCGGCCAGGGCGGTGTGTCCGTTATATCCCACCCGCAGGTGTTCCACCTCCAGGTGGGCGGGTTCTAAGCTGTGTTCCATCTTTGCCTGCCTTTAAGTTCTTTCAGCGCAGCGCCGCGGTGATCAGGGCTGCGTTGCGGCGCATCATGTCCAGGTACGTAGGTGCATCGCCGTCGGGGGCGGTGACCGAATGGGTGTACAAATCGGTGACCACCTGAGCACCGGTTTCAGCGGCGATTTGCTCGGCCAGCTTGGGGTTGGCCCCCGTTTCCAGGAAGATGGCCGGGGCGCCGCTGCTGCGGATGGTATCAATCAGGGCGGCCAACTGTTGGGCCGAGGTCTCGGCGCTGCTGTTGGCGCTGGGGATGACCGCTCCCGCCAGGGTGAAGCCGTAGCGGTCGGCAAAATAGCCGAAGCTCTCGTGATTGGTCACCAGCACCCGCCGTGCAGGGGGGATGGTTTCCACCTGGGCGCGGATTTCAGCGTCCAGCGCGCGCAGCGCTTCAATATAAGCGGCGGCGTTTTGGGCGTAGGTGTCTTTGCCCTGGGGGTCGGCCTGCGACAGGCCGTCGCGGATATTTTCCACGTACACGATCACGTTGAGCGGATCGAGCCAGAAATGCGGGTCGCCTTCGCCGTGGTCGTGCTCATGAGCTTCTTCACCCTCGTGTTCATGGGCTTCTTCACCCTCATGATCAGCTTCTTCCTCGCCGCTGTGGGCGTCTTCGGGCTCAGCGGGGATGCGGCTGGTCAGCCCGGCGCTGGCCTCAATCACCGCGGTGCGGCCGCCAGCGTTGTCAATAACTTCTTGCAGCCAGCCTTCAAAGCCAGCGCCGTTGACGATGAACACGTCGCTTTCGGCGATGCGGGTGACGTCCCGCGGGGTGGGTTGAAAGGCGTGCGGGTCCAGGCCCAGAGGCATGAGAGCCTCCACCGTCACGCGTTCTCCGGCCACCTGCTGGGCAATGTCGGCCAAAAAGGTCTCGGCGGCCGTCACGCGCAGCGCCCCATTTTCGGTCTGAGGGGCAGGGGCGGGCTGGCAGGCGGCCAGGCTGGAGAAGATCAGCAGCATTCCAACGGTAATGATAACCTTTTTCATTTTTGCTCCAATAAAAAAGAAATCCCCGCCCCAGACTCAGTTTTCGCCGGGGTTTTTTTGACAGGCGGCGCACAGGCCGAAGAGCTGCAGCCAGTGATCTTGAATGTCAAAACCGCTGCCCTGCGCCACGCGTTCAAACAGAGGATGCAGGTCGTCGCCTTCAAAGTACACCGCCTGCCCGCAGTGGGTGCAGATCAGCAGGTGTTGGTGGCCCTGGGTGGCGCGCAGCACCATATTGCAGCCGTTGGGCTGGTGAACGCGCTGCACCAGACCCAGCTCTTCCAGCTTTTCCAGGGTGCGGTACACAGTCACCAGCCCCAGGCCGGGGTACTGTTTGCGCCCGCATTCAAAAATTTCCATCGGCTCCAGGGCGCGCTGCGAAGCGAGGATGACTTCCACAATGGCGCGGCGTGCGGCCGTCTGGCGGTAGCCTTCGCGCTGCAGCAGGGTCATCCATTCATCGGCTCGGGTTGCGGTTTTCATAACGCTCCTTACTGAAATTGAAAACGTTTTTCAATTATAATCCAGGCATTGAATTTTGCAAGGGTGTGTCCCCGACGTAGAAGCGATCTTCACCCCCTTTCAAAGCTGTAAATCCGCAGCCCCCGCCGAGGCTTTATGGTATAACCATTCTAACGGTGCGGCATGTACGGAATTGTCTCCCTCCTCCCAGAACCCTATCAAAGCGAAGCCAGCCGCCGCATGCAGCGCGCGCTGGAATTCGGAGCTGAGCCTGCGCGCCTGCCCGCGCATCTTAGCTTCCACGTGGCCGCGGCTTACCCCCTGGAAGAGACCCGCGCCGCCCTGCAGGAGATCGCCGCGCATACCGCCCCGCTGACGGTGCACACCGGCGGGTGGGGGGTCTTCCCTGGGCCGCAGCCGGTGGTGTTCATCGCCGTGGCCAAAAACGAAGCCCTGGTCGCCCTGCACCAGCGCATCTGGAAGCGCCTGGCTGCCTGGGTTCCCGACCCACACCCCCTGTACGCCCTGGACGCCTGGGTGCCGCACATCACCATCGCCTGCGAAGGGCTGACCCCCGCCAGCGCCAGCCGCATGCTGGCCTCCCTGGCCTTTGAGCCGCTGCAGTGGCATTTTGAGCTGCCCGACCTGACGGTGGTGTGCAATGACCCGCCGCCGGTGCGCCTGCGCGTGCCGCTGAATACGATATAATGGCTGCGTGCGCGGCTTTGCCCCTGCCCGCGCGTCGAAAGAGAGCGCCCTTGACCGCAACCGCTGACCCCCATTGGAGAGCGTATGCCGCCTGAGAACCTGCTGGCCATTGACAACGGCACCCAAAGCGTGCGCGCGCTGCTGTTTGATCCGCGCGGAAACCTCCTGGGCAAACAGCGCGTGATCATCGAGCCGTATTATTCCACCGCCCCCGGCCTGGCCGAACAGCGTCCCGGGGTGTTTTGGGAGGCGGTGTGCGCCGCCTGTCAGGGCCTGTGGCAGCAGCCCGGCCTGCGCCCCGAATCGGTGGCGGCGGTGTCGCTGACCACCCAGCGTTCCACGGTGATCAACGTGGACGCGGCGGGCGAACCGCTGCGCCCGGCAATCGTCTGGCTGGATCAGCGCCGCACCGAGGGGCTGCCGCCGGTGAGCGGGCTGTGGGGGCTGGCGTTTGGGCTGGCGGGCGCCTCGGAGACGGTGGCCTATTTGCAGGCCGAAGCCGAAGTGAACTGGCTGCGCACCCACCAGCCGGAGATTTGGGCCAAAACCCACAAGTACCTCTTCCTTTCGGGCTATCTCACCTACCAACTCACCGGGCGTTTTGCTGATTCGATCGGCTGCACGGTGGGCTACATCCCCTTTGATTACAAATCGCACACCTGGTCGAAATCCTGGGATTGGAAATGGAAAGCCGTGCCCATGGACCCCGCCCTGCTGCCGGACCTGGTGCCCATCGGCCAGCCCATCGGCCCCATCACCCCTGCGGCGGCGGCGGCCACCGGCATCCCCGCCGGAACACCCCTCATCGCCGCGGCGGCCGACAAGGCCTGTGAGGTGTTAGGCTCCGGCGGCCTGCACCCCCACATCGGCTGCCTGGGCTACGGCACCACCGCCACCATCAACACCACCCACCGCCGCTATATTGAGGTGATCCCCCTCATCCCGCCCTATCCGGCGGCCGTGCCGGGGGCCTATAACCTGGAGATTCAGATCTTCCGCGGCTACTGGATGGTCTCGTGGTTTAAGCAGGAATTCGGCTTTCAAGAGACGTTAATGGCCGAAAAAAGCGGCCTGGCCGCCGAAGACCTGATGGAAGAGATGGTCGAAAGCGTGCCGCCTGGCTCGCAGGGGCTGATTTTGCAGCCGTATTGGACGCCGGGGCTGCGCTTCCCGGGGCCAGAGGCGCGCGGCGCGGTCATCGGCTTTGGGGATGTGCATACCCGCGCGCATCTGTACCGCGCCATCCTCGAAGGGGTGGCCTATGCCCTGCGCGAAGGGGCCGAGCGCACCCAGCGCCGCAGCGGGGTCACCATCACCGAACTGCGCGTGGCGGGCGGCGGCAGCCAGTCGCGGGCGGCCGTGCAGCTCACCGCCGACATCTTCGGCCTGCCCATCTCCCGTCCGCACATTTACGAAGCCTCCGGCCTGGGCGCGGCCATTGACGCCGCGGTGGGCAGCGGGGTTCACCCCGATTTTGACACGGCCGTGGGCGAGATGACTCACCCCGGAGACACCTTTGAGCCCAACCCGCAGGCGCACGCCGTGTATGATGAGCTGTATAACGACATTTATCTGAAAATGTACGGCCGCCTGCACCCCCTGTATAAAGCCCTCAGCCGCCGCAGCGAATCCTGAGCGGCGCACCGGGAAGGTTATACACGCAGTTGCCGGAGGCAGGGGTTCTTTTTTATAATGACCATGCGCTGAACGAGAGGCGCATTTACCGGTATCTGTTCTGTACGCTGGCGAGGTGATGAGCAAGCCCTCGCCAGCGTACCGTTTAAGCCGGGGCGGGCAGGTCTTTGCGCAGGAGGATCTCCAACGGCTCACCGGGCAGCAGCAGCGCGCCGCAGTCCTGATAGCCCCACTTGCGGTAGAGGTGCTGGGCGTCTTCATTGGAAAGGGTGGAGGTGAGCACCTGGCGCGCGCCCTGGGCCCGCATCTGCGCTTCCCAGGCGGCGGCCAGGCGCGCGGCCGTCCCCTGACGCCGGTAGGGTTCCAGCACGTACAGCAGGTTCATAAAGGGGATCTCATCCCAAAAGTAGCCCCAGCGCAGCCAGCCGGTGATCTGATCGCCCTGGCGCGCGGTCAGAATTTCGCCCTGGGCAATTTTGCGCGCCAGTACCCGCGGGGAAATGTGCCCGTCCAGGCGGGTCAGCGTTTCCAGGTCCGCCGGAACGGCAGGGGTAATTTCAATCGTCATGGGGCCTCCGTTTACGCCGCTTTCCAGCGCCGCACCAGCGCCCAGGCGGCCGCGGGCAGCAGGGCCAGGATCACCGGCACGGCGGCGGCCTCCCCTGGGCCGCGGACGCTGAGACGGTAGGCGGGCTGACTGCGATCTTGAATGACGACCGGCCCGGCGCCGCTGATATATTGGATCGGGCGCTCGTCCAGCCGCTGAAGTTCACCGGCGATGGTCATTTCACTCAATTCCTGACAGTTAAAGAAGCCTTTCACCCCCACAAACACCACCGCGGTCTGGTGCGCATCCGTAAACACCGCCTCGGTGCGGCGCTTGTCGGAAAAAAGGCTGCGGTAGCCGCTTTGCCGCAGGCTGGCGCACTCCCAAACGGCGTCGTTGATGGAGACATACTGCGTCCGGTCAAACACCCAAAAATCTGGGCGGTTGGCCGCCTGCCGCTGCACCGCCTGGGCCAGGGTCACATGCTGCGGGGTGCGCGGAAAGGTGACCGCCTCGTACAGGCTGCCCGCCAGGGCCGCCAAATACAGCAGCCCGCCCAGGCAGGCGGCGGCCAGGAAAATCCATCGGACGGCGGGGCGATTGTTCATGCGCGTTTCCTTGCCCCCATGATATCACCATCGGGCGCGAATCCATCCCCTCCCCGGCGGCGATTTAACGAAAAAAAGAGGCTGTGCTATACTCAACCTCAAGAGAAGTCGCCCCCTCAGAGCGAAACCGCAAAACTTAAGGGTCAGCGCCTGGCCGTATTCCACGGGGCAAAGAGGAGAAGCGCATGGCAGAAAACAACGAACTGGAAAAAACGCTGTGGGCCGCCGCTGATAAACTGCGCTCCAATATGGACGCAGCCGAATATAAACACGTGGTCCTGGGGCTGATTTTCCTGAAATACATCTCGGACGCCTTCAATGATCTGCATCAAAAACTGACCGAAAACCAGGGCGACTACGAGGGCGCCAACCCCGAAGACCCGGATGAATACCTGGCCAATAACGTCTTTTTTGTGCCCGAAACCGCGCGCTGGCAGCACCTTCAGGACCGCGCCAAACAGCCGGAGATCGGCAAATTCCTGGATGACGCCATGGACGCCATCGAGCGCATCAACCCGCCGCTGAAGGGCGTGCTGCCCAAAATTTACGCCGACCCCGACCTAAATAAACAGCGCCTGGGAGAATTGATTGACCTGATCGGCACGATCGGCTTCCTGCAGAATGGGCACGCCTCTCAGGATCTGCTGGGGCGGGTGTACGAAT
>DAIOUB010000147.1:0-4840 GCA_036751735.1 Levilinea sp.
TGCTGCGCAAGATGCGCTCCAAAGAGACCGAGGCCGATTACCGCTACTTCCGCGAACCGGACCTGCTTGTGCTGCCGGTGACGGATGAATGGAAGGAGCGCGTGCTGGCCGGCCTGCCGGAACTGCCCCTGGAGCGGCGCGCCCGCTTTATGCAGGCCTACGGTCTGCCGGAGTATGACGCGGACATTTTGACCGGCGAACGCAACCTGTCGGATTATTTTGAAGCAGCGGTTCAGGCCTACGGCGGCGACCCCAAGCGGGTTTCCAACTGGCTGATGAACGACCTGCTGCGCATGCTTAACGACACCGGCCGCACCGCCGATCAGCTGAAGGTCACGCCGCAGTACCTGGCGGAAATCCTCAAGCTGGTGGACGCCAACACGGTTAACACCTCTACCGGCAAGAATCTGCTAGCCAAGGTGGACCAAAGCGGCAAAGCCCCGCGCGCGATTGTGGAAGAAGAGGGCCTGGCCCAGGTCAGCGATGACAGCGCCATCCGCGCGGTGGTGCAGGAAGTGCTGAATGAAAGCCCCAAAGAGGTAGAAAGTTACCGTGCCGGCAAAGTGACCCTGATGGGTTGGTTTGTGGGGCAGGTGATGAAGAAGATGCGCGGCAAAGCCGATCCCAGTCTGGCGCGCGGCATTTTGGAAGAACTGTTGGGCGGCGGATAGCCTGCCCCGGTATGGCCTCGTTTGACCCTTTCCCTCCGCTGGGTTCCGCCGCTGAACGGCAGATTTCGGCGGAGGGTTTTGTTTTGCCCACGGGCTATCATCTGCGACCGGCCCAGGCCGCGGACGCAGGTGCCATCCGCCGGCTGGTGTGGCGGGCGCGGATTAACCCGCTGGGGCTGGATTGGCGCCGCTTTTGGCTGGTGACTTATGAAGAGCGTCTGGCCGCGATGGGACAGGTGAAGCCCCACGCGGGCGGCCTGCGCGAGCTGGCTTCCATCGCCACCGAGCCGGCCCACCGCGGCAAGGGGCTGGCCAGGGGGGTGATTTTGACCCTGATGGCACAGCACGCACCGCCGCTGTATTTGACCTGCCGGGCGGAACTGCGCACCTTTTATCAGCCCTTTGGGTTCACCGAGTTGGACCCGGAGGAAATGCCGCCCTATTACCGCCGTCTGTGGAAACTGGTACGGCTGCTGCGCCCCGCAGAGCGCGCGGGGGGCATGGCGGTGATGCGCTGGCTGGGTGCACCCGCAAAAAAATCGCCCGCGGAAGCGGGCGAGGAGAGGCCAGAAGCAGGGGGCGGTTAGACGGCGGTGATCACCAGCGCCGGGCCGGATTGAATCACCAGGGTGTGTTCATATTGAGCGGGCAGCCGCCGGTCGGCGGTGCGCAGAGTCCAGCCGTCGGGCTCTTCCACGATATTTCCGCTGCCCAGGGTCATGAACGGCTCAATCGCCACCACTTGACCTTCGTGGAAAACACGCTTGTCGTTGGGTTTATAGAAATTATGGATGGCTTCCGGCTCTTCATGCAGACCGCGCCCCACGCCGTGGCCGGTGAGCACGCGGATGGGCCGCAGGCCGTTGCGGCGGGCTTCTTCTTCCACGATGCGTCCCACCGTGTTCAGCGGCATGCCCGCGCGCAGGGTGTCGATCACCCGCCACAGGGCGGTATACACAGCGTCGCACAGCTTTTGGGTGGGTTCAGCCACCGGCGGCACGGCCACGCTGGCGCCGGTATCGGCGAAATACCCGTCCAGCTCGGCGGACACGTCAATATTGACGATATCCCCCGCGTGGATGACGCGCGGCCCAGGAATGCCGTGGGCGGCCTCTTCGTTGACGCTGATGCAGGTGGCGCCGGGGAACTGGTACACCAGGCGCGGGGCGGAGCGCGCCCCGTGGGCTTGCAGGGTGCGCAGTCCCAGCGCGTCCAGCTCGGCGGTGGTGATGCCGGGGCGCACCGCCCGCGACATGGTTTTGAGGGTCAGACCGACAATCTGGCCGATGCGCTGGAGTTTTGCTAATTCTTCGGGGCCGTCAACGGTCATGAGGGGCCTTCAGGGGAGGTTGAGGAAGGGGTTCCAGGGGCGAACGCCAGGCGGCGCGCAGCCTTTGGTAGGTGTCTTCCAGGCTTTCCGGCAGCACGCGCGCATCTCCGACGGCGGTCATGAAATTGGTGTCGCCTTCCCAGCGCGGCACGACATGGAAATGGATGTGCCCCACCACGCCCGCGCCCGCAGCAGCCCCCAGGTTCAGGCCCAGGTTCAGCCCGTCGGGGTGGTAGACCTGACGCAAGACATGTTCTGCCCACTGCAGCAGGGCCATCAGCTCGGCGCTGGTGGCGGCGTCCAGGCGGGTGAGGGAGGCTTCGTGTGCGTTGGGAACCACCATCAGGTGGCCGCTGGTATAGGGGTAGCGGTTGAGGATGACAAAGGCTTTTTTGCCGCGAAAAAGAACCAGGTTCAAGGCGTCGTTGGAGGGGTCTTCCAACGCGTGACAGAAGATGCACTCGGAAGAACGTTCGTGCGATAAGATATATTTCATTCGCCAGGGCGACCAAATCTGCTTCATAGGCACCATCCTGTGGATTCCCCCTGCAAACACAAGCGGCTTGTCAGGGTTGGAGGTCTGAAGACTGGCAGAGTTGTCAGCCGCGCTGCGTCAGCGAGCTTTAAAGGCACAGCGTTGCTGTATTGTAACGCAAAAGCAGCCCTGCGGTTCTAAATCATGAGGGGGGTTTTTGCCCCTGATCAGCCGATGGTCTATAATGAAATCATGATCCGCGCCTGGTATTCGCATTTGATGGCGCTGGAAAACGATGTGCGCGTGGACCAAGCGGCTGCCCCTGGCGAGGACGAAATCGGCTACCAAGCGGGCAGGCTGCCGGTGCTGCTTTCGGCGCCGCATGCCGCTCGCCACGTTCGCGCGGGCCAGCTTAAGCACGGCGAGCCGATGACGGCGGGGCTGGCGCGCTGGGTGGCCGAAGAAACCGGCGCGCATGTGCTCTACCTGCGCCGGCGCACCAGCGGAGACCCCAACTCAGATTTTCATTCCCCTTACAAGCAGGCTTTGCGCGCGGCGCACGCTCAGACACCGTTTTGCTTTATGGTGGATGTGCACGGCGCATCCGACCGCCATAACTTTGGGTTGGCGCTGGGCTCGATGGGCGGGCAAAGCTGCCCGCGGCTGCTGCCGGAAATCCTGGCGGCGCTGGCGGAGCAGGGTTTTTCACCGCGGGGCCGCGGGCTGCTGCGGGTGGATTTGGACGAGAAATTCAAAGGGCTGGGCTCCCCCGCGCGCGAAACGCTGACCCGTTTCGCCTGGCATGAGCTGCATTTGCCCTGCTTGCAGGTGGAAATTCACGCCCATCTGCGGGATGCCCAGGCACAAAGCGAATTAAAAAGAACCGCCGCCGCATTGCGCGCCCTGGTCTTAGCGGCGGCGGCTGCGGCGGCGAACTGCTGCTCAGAACCTCACGGAACGACTTTGAAGTGATTGGTGAGGGCGTAGGTCATATAATTCTCCCACAGCGGCACCACCTGTGACTGGCGGTAGTCGTGCGTGGAGAAAGTTTGGAAGACCACGCGCCCGCCCAGGCAGGTGGCGATGACACCGTGGGTGGATTTTTCTTTGGGGTGCAGCCCGGCCAACAGCTGGGCGTCGCCGCCCGGGCCAATCTTCATCAGATCCCCAGCGTCGCCCATCCAATAGAGATTGGGGGTGTAGAGGGGGGCAACCACATTGGGCGAAGAGAAGAGCTCATGCTGCGGATCCAGCCAGTAGAGTGAGTAGTCCAGCTCGTTATATTTGTTGGGGTCGCGCGCCCAATCGCGGAACAGATCCACCCCGCATTTGCCCAGCAGGGAGGAAATGCGCCCGTTGGCAATTTGATCCAGATACCAGATTTCGGCCACCAGGGCCACGTCATTATTGACCTGATCGGTGAGCACATCCCAAAATTCACCGCGCACCCCCTGACGGGCTTCGGCGGAGACCACGATCAAATCCCACTTGACGGGCGAGTTGAGCGCCTGCATAAAGTTACCGACCGCATCGCCCACGTTCATGACCTTGCCGCCGGAAAAGCCCATGTTGTCCACTGCGCGGCTGACATAGGGCAGCAAGGCGGGGTAACCTTTGATGTCTTCAAAAACAAGCACATTGGCAGCTTTGATTTTGGCCTTCATATCCACTGCGGTGGGTGCGGGCGGCTCGGTGGGCTGTTCGGGCGGGGCGGTGTAGGTGGGGTAGGGGGTGTAGGTGGCCTGTTCTGCGGGGGCGCTGGTGGGCGCTGCTGCGGGTGGGGCCGGGGGTGGTTCGGCGGGCTGGTTAGCTGCCTGAGTGATCTGCACCGATAGAGCGGTTTGTTCAAATTCCAGGGCCATCTTGGTGCTTTCCAATTCCAGCGCGCCGCGGGTGGCTTCCAGGTCGGTACCGCCGCCAGTGCTGCTGCCGGGCATGTTGCACGCCAGCATCACCGCGAGGATGACCAGCAAAGCCGCCCATCGTTTGACTGCCATTTGCTTTTGCATTTTACCCTCCCTGCTTCCCATAAAGATATGGATGGATTGGATGAGCTGCCGTCTTCCGGTGAAATGCCCCATATGCTTTCGGCTCATGTGGTGACTGCTGAAAAAGAGGAGAATTCGTTAATATTATACAACGCCCCTTTAAATTTCAACGCTGAGGTTTTGCAATGCTTTTGAATGTATCAGCTTTGTCTAATGTTCTCTTGGATTTGGGCCGCCAGACCGGTATAATAAACCAAAACTCACGGAGGCAGGATCATGACGGATTTCAGCTCGTTTCGCGGGCAGCCCTATATCAATTTGGAAACCTACAAGCGCAGCGGGCAGGCGATGCCCACGCCGGTGTGGTTTGTGGAAC
>DAIOUB010000147.1:4940-7463 GCA_036751735.1 Levilinea sp.
CTGTTCGACTTGATGAATGCCCTGCGCCGCACACCCTGGGCGGTGATCGAAATTGAGCTGTCCTGAACGTATGGATGAGCCAGGCGCAGCCTTTCGGGCGGCGAATCTTTGTAAAAAAATGGCGTGAATATGTTAAAATGAATCCAGGGTGTCCAGAATTTTGCGGCACCCATTCGCGCCCTTGGGTTTAAGACAGGCTTCTTGATGAAATCCCTTCCCCCAATTCGCCCTTCGCCCATTGCCGGCACCTGGTACAGCGCAGATCCACGCCGCCTTCAGGGGCAGGTGGATGATTATCTTGCGCAAGCGGAACTTCCAAAACTGGATGGAAAGGTGCTGGGGGTGATTGCTCCCCACGCCGGACACCGCTATTCGGGCGCTACAGCGGGGTATGCCTTTCGGGCGGTACAGGGGCTTTCACCGCGGGTGGTGGTGATCCTTTCCCCCTTTCACCGCTATCACTCAGGGGATGTGCTCACCACCGCGCACCATGCTTACCAGACCCCTTTGGGGGATGTGTGGGTGCATGAGGGGCTGATGCAGACTCTTCAGCAGGAACTGGCCGCGGACGGCCTGGAAATCACCCGTATCGCGCATGACAGCGAACATGCGCTGGAAATTGAGCTGCCTTTTTTGCAGCGCGCCCTGGCCGGCTCGTTTGAACTGCTGCCGCTGATGGTGCGCTGTCAGGATCGGGCGGCGGCCAAAATCTTGGGGCAGGCCCTGGGCAAGGTGTTAGCCGGAAAGCAGGCGCTGCTGGTGGCCAGCACCGATTTGTCCCATTTTTATCCGCTGGAAATCGCCAACGCATTGGATCAAGAAATGCTGCGGCGCATGGCTGCCTTTTCACCGGAGGCGGTGCTGGAGGCCGAAGAAACCGGCACGGGCTTTGCCTGCGGGGCCTACGCGGTGGCGGCGGCCATGTGGGCGGCGCGTGCATTGGGCGCGCAGCGGGTGCAAGTGCTGCATCACAGCACCTCCGCCGAACAAACCGGCGACGCCAGCTCTGTGGTGGGGTACGGCGCGGCGGTATTCTTGCAACCTTCATGACCTTCGCCAATTTTCTGCTTATTCTGATCCTGATCGCCCTCAACGGTTTCTTTGTCAGCGTTGAATTCGCGGCCGTTGCCAGCCGCCGTGCGCGCCTGGATCTGCTGCCTCAGGCCAACAGCCGTGCCGGGCAGTTGGTGCGCGCCTGGCTGGAAGAACGCACCGCCCGCGATCGTATGATTGCCGCGGCGCAGTTGGGCATCACCGTGGTCAGCCTGGCGCTGGGTGCGGTGGGTGAAAACACCTTTGCCAGCCTGCTGGAACCCGTCTTCGCCGATGCGCATATGCCCCCCTGGCTGAACTTTTTGGAATTCATTCTGCCGGCCCTGCCTTTGACCCTTTCGCTGATCGTGGTCACAGCCCTGCACGTGGTTCTGGGCGAACAGGTTCCCAAAGTGGCGGTGCTGCGCGGCCCGGAGCGCTTTGCGCTGGCCGCGGCGCCGGTGATGGACGGCTTCAGCAGGGTGTTCAAAGGTTTCATCAGCCTGCTGGATGGGGCCACCCGCCTGGTGCTGGAGATGGTGGGCCTGCCGCGCGGGGATTCTCACTCCTCGGTGTACTCCCTGGAAGAATTCAAGCAAATTGTATCCGGCCCCGACCTGCCCGCCACCATTGAACAGCCGGAACGGGAGATGCTTTCGGCGGTGATTGATTTTGGCGCGCTGGTGGTGCGTCAGGTGAGTATTTCGCGCACCGAGATCGTGGCCGTGGAAGGGGATGCCCCCCTGGATGAGGTCATTCAGGCGGCTTTGGAACACGGCCTGACCAAAATCCCCGTGTACGAAAATGATATAGACCACATCACCGGCATTGTGCACCTGCGCGATCTGGTGCTGGCCTGGCGAGGCAGCGAAACCCACAAAACCGCCCGCGACCTGGCGCGTGAGGCCCTGTTTGTGCCGGAGACCAGCTCGGTCAATGACCTGCTGGTGCAGTTCCGCGCGCGCCACACGCACATAGCCATCGTGCTGGATGAATTTGGGGGAACCTATGGTCTGGTGACACTGGAAGACCTGCTGGAAGAGATCATTGGCGAGATTCAAGACCCCTTCGACGCCACCCCGCCGCCCATTCAGCCCCTGGCGGACGGCACGGCTTTGATTGATGGGCGCACCTTCATTGAGGAGATCAACGAACACTTCGCCTTGAATCTGGTGGAGGCCTTTTACGATACGATCGCGGGCTATATGCTTTCCAATTTGGGGCGCATTCCACAAATGGGGGATATTGTGGAAGACGCTGACAACCGCATCCGCCTGCGGGTAGAGGCCATGGACCGCCTGCGCGTGGCGCAGGTGCGGCTGGAACGGATGTGAACCCCATGTACGTGCGCGTGTGCGTTCTGCTTCCCCAAATGAGCGGCGAGTATGACTATCACCTGCCCGCTGAGCTGGAAGGGTTGGTGAGCAGCGGCTGCCTGGTGGTGGTGCCTTTTGGCCGCCGCATGGTGCAGGCGGTGGTCTTATCCCTGTT
>DAIOUB010000148.1:0-7447 GCA_036751735.1 Levilinea sp.
CGAATCGCGCAAGCTCTCGGAAGAGCGCATGGGCGCTGTCACCGGCGGCCTGGCAGGCATGGGTTTCTAAGCCCCTTTTTGCCCCATGCCCCTGCTGCCCGAACCCATCTCTGACCTCATCCACGCCTTTCAGCGCCTGCCGGGCATTGGCCCCAAAACGGCAGCCCGCCTGGCGTTTTATTTGCTGCGCGCCGACAGCGAAATCCCCGAACAATTGGCCCAGGCCCTTTTGCAGCTGAAAAGCGCCACTTCGCTGTGCCCGCAGTGCTTTAATATCACCCTCTCCAGCCGCGAACTGTGCGAAATTTGCGCCGACCCGCGCCGCGACACCGACAGCCTGTGTGTGGTGGAAGACCCGCTGGATGTACTGGTGTTGGAGCAAACCGGCGCGTTTCAGGGCCGCTACCATGTGCTCCACGGCGTGCTTTCGCCGGTGGAGGGCATCGGCCCGGATAAGCTCAAAATTCAGCCGCTGGTCGAACGGGTGCGCGCCGGCGGCATCCGCGAAGTGATCATCGCCACCAACCCCAGCATGGAAGGCGACGCCACCGCCGGTTATCTGCGCCAGCAATTAGCCCCCCTGGGAGCGCGTCTCACCCGCCTGGCGCGCGGTCTGCCCGTGGGCAGCGATTTGGAATACGCCGACCAAAACACCCTGCTGCGCGCCCTGGCCGGACGGCAGGAGCTGTAACGCCGCTATGTCCCTGGACGCCGCGCAGCGCAGCCTGACCCAGCGCACGATTGACCGCCTGGAGCGCCTTTCGGCTGATTCCGCCTGGGCACATCAGGCCAGCGGGCTGCGCCGCGCGCTGATGGCTTGCCTGGACGAGCTGGAAGCCCCCGCGTCTGCCTCCGCCCAGACGGAAGAACGCCTGCAGAATCTACTCGCGCGCGGGTTTTTCATCATCGAAAACGCCGCGCGCGAGATGGGGGACCGGCCCTAAGCCGACCTTATTTCCAGGGGACCACCCGTTCCGGCTTCAGCCGGATCAAAGCATTCTCATCATCGTGAATCCACGACTGCGGCTCCGCCGCCAGCACGCCCTGCTCGCCCAGGTAGCGCGTGTAAATGCGCGTGCTCATGTCGATCACGAATTCCCGCGGGGCGCGCACCAGCTCAGCCGCGCCCTGCATCATCACCCCGCGCAGTTCCAGCCCCTCGCGCTCGTCATCCACCACCACCGCGCAGCGCGGATTCTGGCGCAGCACGCGCACCTTGTGCGTGGATTGGAAGGTGCTGATCCACAGGCTCTCGCCGTCCCACAGGTACCATACCGGCACCACATGCGGCTGTCCGTCCGCATCCGCCGTGGCCAAACGCGCCAGGCGGGTTTCGTTTAAGAAAGCATCCATCTTTGCAGGTTCAACCTTCATGCGTCCCTCCCACTCAGCGCTGCGGCGGGTTGAAGGCCGGGGCTTCGCGCACTTCCGTGCCCACCTTCACCAGATAGTAGGGCATCCACACCACTCCAAACCAGCGCATGAAAACGTCCTTCTTCTGCGCCGCCTGGGGGATCTCGCGGATATCGTTGACGGTCTGCGCCCAGCGGTCCTGCACCGCCTTGATCTCCTTTTGCAGCATCTCTTCCATCTGATCCAGTTCGGTTTCCAACTGTTTCAGCTCTTCGCGCTCCTGCTCCAGGGCGGCCTTGGCCTGCGAGGTCAGACGCCGCTTGGTCAGCGAAGAGGAGACGCTGCGCTTGCGTTTGGCGAACAGGCTCATCAGCAGTTCGCCGTGGGTGCCCAGTTCTTCCATCGTGCGCTGCTGCACCTCGTTCTGCTGCTCTTCCACTTCTAATTTCTGGCGGGCCACCTTGCGTTCCACCGCGTCCAGCTTCTTTTCATAGGCGGCTTCCAGCTTGGTCAGCTCCGCTTCCATCAGGGCGCGCGCCGCCTGGGCGCATATTTCGCGGAACTCAGCCGAGCTCACTTCCGGCCCGGCGTACACCTTGAGGGTCTCGTTGGTGCGCACGTTGATGGTGGCGCTGCGGTAGGCCCAATCCAGGAAATCGGTCTGCAGGGCCTTCACACGCTTGGGGTCGCTCAGCCACACCGGCAGCGGGGCAAATTGGGTGTTGGGGGTGGGCTGGCGGAACAGGTTGGCGTCCTCAAAGGGCGTCCACACGGTCTGTTCCCAGCGCGGCGACATGCCTTCCATCTGCTCCACCACCACGGCCACCTGCTGGGTGGTGTCCAGGTTGAATTTGCGCTGCAAATAGCGGATCTCCGCCTGCCCCAGCAGCGCCGGGCGGTACACCATCCCCTGCACCTCGGCGGCCGTCTGCGTGGGCAGATTCAGCCCGCCCAGGGCCTGCCCAGGGCCGACCTCATTCAGCGCGAAGAATTCTTCCACCCCCACCGGCGGGGCCGGGCGCGTGGACAGGTAGCGCACGCCGCCCAATGGGTTTTGCCCGTTGGCCGCGGCCGCCGCGGGCGTGGGAACCGGCGCGGGGGTCACCGCGGCGGGCATGGGGGCGGCGGCTGTGCTGGAAATCGGGGCTGCGGCTGCCGCAGGGGCGCTGGCCGCCGGAAGCCCTCCCGCCATGCGCTGCAAGGCAGGAATCTGGCTGCGGGTCATCGGCCCGGCCAGGTAGTTGAGCGTGAAGCGAGTGGAGAAGGTCTCCGGCTTGCTCATGTGTACGCTGTGCAGCAGGAAGACGCGCTTTTGCAGCCCCGAAATCATACGGTCGTAGGCCTGCTGATCGCTCAGGCCGCTGGCGGACTGCAAGCCCTCCAGCAGGCGCATCTTGTCGCGCTCGGTCTGCAGACGGCCGATCATCCACGTGCCGGTGTTGGACAGGGCCTTGTAATCCAGATCCACCGGGTTTTGGGTGGCCAGCACCATGCCCAGCCCAAAGGCGCGCATCTGCTTGAGCATGCGCAGCAGAATGGGGCGCGAAGGTGGATTGGAGATGGGCGGCAGATAGCCGAAGATTTCATCAAAATAGAACATGGCCCGCAGGGTGCTGGTGCCGCGCTGCAGCCGCGCCCAGGCCTCCACCGCCGCGCACAGCAGGGTCACAAAGAACATGCGTTCGCTGTCCGTCAGGTGCGCCAGGTAGAAAATGCTGTGGCGCGGCTTGCCGTCCGGCATGTACAGCATGGCGGCCACGTCCAATGGGTCGCCTTCCACCCAAGACTGGAAGGAGGGCGAGGCCAGGAAATTGTTCAGCAGCATGGCCAGATCCATGCGGTCTTTTTGCGGGAAGAAATGATCCAGCGGGAAGGCTCCCAGGCGTTCAAAAGGCGGGGTCTGCACCTGCATGATCAATTCCACCAGATCCAGCGAGCGTCCCTGGCTCCAGGCGTGCTCCAGCAGGTTGGAGACCAAAATGTGTTCGCGGGAGCGCAGCGGGTCCACATCGCTCATGCCCACCAGCCCCAAGAGGGCGGTGACCGTGGAGGAGATTTTCTCGCGCAGCACCTCGCGGTTTTCTTCCCACGAGACCTGCGGCGCGGCAAAGGACGACAAAATGCTCACTGGCCGCCCTGCCGAAGAGCCGGGGGTGAACACGGTGTACTGTACCGAAGTCTGCAAGGCCAGGCGCTGCTCACGGGTCAGGCCCCACTCCGCGTGGCCCTTCTGCCAGCGCGCCGAGGTCTCCGCGGCCACTTCGGCCACGGTTTTACCGCTGCGGCGGGCCTCATCTGGGTCAATCCACGGCTCAAAATCCTGCGGGGTCTGATCGGGGAAATGCAGCAGCAGGTTGGTCAGATCGCCCTTGGGGTCCACGATGATGGCGGGGGTGCCCTGTAAGGCGGCTTCTTCCAGCAGGATCACGCCCATGCCGGTTTTGCCTGAGCCGGTCATGCCCAGGATGACCGCGTGCGTCACCAGATCAGCCGGGTCAAACATCACCGCCTGATCGGTCACTTTCTTGGCTTCCAGGTCGTAATGCCGCCCCAGGAAATAATCTTTGGCTTCTGCCATATTCATCCCTCCAAAACGTTGAGATTCTCAACTCACAAGATCCAAAATAATTCCGCCGCGGCGCTCAGCCTTCACGGCCGCAAATCGTACATCCAATACACATTATCATAATTCACAGGCTCCGGCAAGTCTGCCAGGAAGGCCTCTAGAGCGGCCCACTCCGCCGGGGTCACATGCGGATCGCCGCTCTCGCGCATAAACTCCACCCCCGCGCGGTACACCAGCAGGTGGGTAAAGCCTTCGGCTTTCCAGGCTGCCAGCACCGCCTGGGGGCTGCCAAAGGTGGTCAGGCTGCGCTTCCAGCGGTCCAAAATCTCGTCGGGGGCGCAGTTGGGGCGGCAGTAAAAACTGCGCGGTTCAAACAGCAGCAGGGTGCGCGTCTGCGGGCCCAGCTGGCGCACATCCGCCATCACCGGCGCGTACCAGCCCAGGTTATCGGCCAGATAGGCCTCGGTGCTGTGCAGGCCCAAAACGGTGCGCAGCGCACCGCTCTTCACGGTGTGCAGCCCCACCTCCACCGCGTTCAGCCCCAGGGCCAACAGCACCACCGCCCCCGCCACCCGCCGCAAGCCCACCGTCCCCAGCCGGGCGCGGCTGAGGCCTGCAAAGCCAAAGGCGGCCAGCGCGGCGAAGGCCGGGAAGAGGGCATAATAGAAACGGGTCTGAATCAAATAACCGCTCAGGCGGTTGCCCAGCGTCCACACCAGCAGCCCCGCCAGGCTGAGAAAGGCCGCGCTGCCCAGCGTGGTGCGTTGATCGGCGCGCAGGCTGCCCCGGCCCATCCAGGCCAGCGCCCCCAGTCCCAGCAGCAGCGGCCCCACCGAGACGGAATAGCCCCCCGCCCCATCCACGCCGATATAGGTGGCGCGCAGCGGCAGCAGCCAAAAATCCTGCCAGTTTCCCCAGGAACTCATGCCCTGATACACGCTCATGCGCACCGCGCTCATGGCCCCGCCGCCAAAAAAGAAGGGGTACAGCGGGTTGCCGGTGGTGAGGAGGTTTTTCACCAGCCAGGGCAGGGCCAACCCCACCGCCGGAAGGCCAAACTGGCGCAGCACCGGCCAAAAGCGCGCCCGCCCGCGGAGGATCTCCCAGCCCAGGGCCAGCAGGCACACCAGCCCCAGCACTCCCGCCGGATATTTGGTGCCCAGCGCCAGCCCCGCAAAGGCCCCCGCCAGGCGCAGCAGGCGCGCCTCCCCCAGCCGCCGCCAGGCGTCCAGAGCGATGAGCGCGGCCGCACCGAACCACAGCGCCAGCCAGTCCACATAACCCCAGGCCGGGGAGACCGCCAGGGTGTAGCCCGCCAGCAAAGCGGCCGCCCCCGCCCAGGCCGCGCGCGGTTCCAGTCGCTCTTCCAGCCAGCCCACCAGCCCCAGCACCGCCAGCAGGGCTGCCGTCACGCTCAGCACCGGCCCAGCCGAGCTGCCCGCCAGGGCCGCCGCCCAGGTGTAGAGCATCTCCGCTGTCTGCGGCATGCCGCTCATCACCAGTTCCGGCACATAGCCCACCCGCCCCTGTTCCAGATAGATGTGCGGCAGGGTCAGGTGGTACATCAACGCGTCATATTTCAGCGGCGGCGCCAGGGCCGTCAGCAGGGCGCAGAAAAAGAGAAAACCCAAAAGCCCCCCCACCCAACGGCTCCAGCCGTCACTGCGCAGCCACAGGGCCTTCATCCCCGCGGCCTGTGCCAGCCAGGCGCGCAGGTCGCAGCGCAGCAGCCAGGCCCCCACCGGCACAGCCGTCCACAGCGCCCAGCGCAGCGCACCGGGGATCTGCCCCACGGCCAGCACGCCCAAAGCCAGCAGTCCAAAGCCCAGGGCCGCCTGCAGGGAGAGGGCAGCCAGGGGGGGCAGCGGCAGCCGCGGGGCCAGGCGAAAGCCCAGCCCACCCGCCAGGGCCGTCAGCAGACCCACGGCCGCAAGCACCCAGGCTCGACTGACCACTTGCAAAGCCAGTTCGGGGGTGAAAGGTTTATGCGATACGTAATACAGGCCCAGGATGCCCAGGACCCACAGGAAGCCCAGGGCGGCCAGCAGCGGTGATTTGCGCAGGGTATGCATGGGTTAATTATAGTCCCGGGCCGCCGTCTTAACCCCACGCCAGCGGTTAGGATTGGCTTATGGGATCAGGCCGTACAGGTGTTGGGCAAAGTTGAGCCAGTCGTCCTCATCCGCTGCGCTGGCGCTTTGCGTGCCGCTGCCCAGGAATTTCAGTTGAATCTGCATACTGTCGGCCGTGGCCGAATCGGAAATTTCCCGCTCCACGGGTGCGTACTGATCCACCCATTGATACAGCTGCTTGAGTTCGTCCAGGGTGAGGAAATAGCTGCCCGCCGGTTCCACCGTCCCCGCGCGGCAGGAGTCCGCGTAGGCGATGCCGCTCAGGTACACGCGCAGATGGTCGCAAAAACCGGCGATACCGCCCTGCCGCCGCCAATCCAGGGCCAGCCCAAAGGGGTCTTCCGGCCCGGCCTGCAGCTCCCAGATGGTGCGCCGCACCCATTCCGCCAGGGCGCGCTGTTCCACGGCCGAGGCCGTCTGCGTGCCGCCGCCCCAAAAGGCGAACTGGATCACCCCTGAATCCACTTCGAAGGGGGCGTAGGTTTGATAGAAATGGGCCAGTTCTGCCGCGCGCTGCGGGTGGGCAAAGGCCGCGCCCATCAGCACCCCGCCGCAGGCCCCAAAAGCCACCCCTTCGGCCCCAATCTGCGCCTGGGAGCAAGGCTGGCTGCCGGCCTCGCGCCAATCCATGCGCACCGCGCCGATTTGGGGCGGGGGTGCGCTGGCCAACACCACCTGGGCGCCGGCTGCATCCGTGTGATAGGTGTACTGCTGCCCCTCCAGCTCCAAAATCACCCGCCAGCCGGGGGTGATCACCTCGGCGCAGGCCAGATCCGGCCATTCGACCCCCAGGCAGGAGTTGGGCCAATCCACCGCCTGAGCCGAGATCACGCGGATCTGTTCCGGCTGGGCGCGGCGTTGGCTGGCCAGCAGGCGGCGTGCCGCCGCCGCGGGAGCCGGTTCGGGGGTGGGGACGGGCTGGGTGGGGCTGACCGCCGTCGGCAGGGCGGCGGGCATGGGGGTGGGTGGGGGCGGGCTGGGCTGCTGTGCTGGGGCGCAGGCCGCCAGCAGCAGGGCCGTCAGGGCAAGGGTGCGCAGGGTTCGAGAAAGGGTCATGCTTGAGGCTCCTATGAACAACCAAGGGAATTGTACCCTTTTTCCGACGCAGGGCGAGCGGAAAACGTTCCCACGGCGAGGAATTTTTTCAGGGTTAGAGGGTTGACGATTTTCGCGAAGGATGCTATACTTTGGCCTGTAAGTAATTCAATAGGTCTTGCGGGCGTGGTTCAGTTGGTAGAATGTCTCCTTGCCAAGGAGAAGGTCGTGGGTTCGAGTCCCATCGCCCGCTCTGAATTTTTCAGGCCAGTCGGTCAATACTCCCGGCGACGTGGCCAAGTGGCAAGGCAAGGGTCTGCAAAACCCTGATCACGGGTTCAAATCCCGTCGTCGCCTCAGC
>DAIOUB010000149.1:0-7408 GCA_036751735.1 Levilinea sp.
CAGGCCGCGTGGATGCAGGTGGGGGCGGACCACAACGATCAGTACGAGTTGGTGTTCCTGAAGGCTGGAGAAGAACTGGCGCGAATCCGGGTCGGGACGGCCTATTTGAGCGAGCCGGGGGGCCTTTCTGCGCGGGTGACGGCGGTGCCGGACAAAGCCGTGCGCGCGGGCTACGACCGCGTGCGCGTGCTGCCGCTGGTGGGGAGCGACGAACGTTACTGCCTGGGGACGCTGATCCCGCTTAATCCTTAGACGCAGAAAACAGCTGATTGAGCCAGCCCGAAATGCCCTGGGCTGGCTTTTCTGCATTCACCTGCCCACTTTGGCCGTGGATCATCACAGAATACTCCTGTTGAGCGAAGCGGTAGCGGGTCAACCAGACCGGGATCAAAATCAGCATAAACGATTCGATGAACATCCGGCTGGACGTGACCGTGAACTGGCCGATGGGCTGCCCCTGTACCGAACGAAGTTCCTCTTTTTCTTTTTTAAGGGCGGCCGCACGCGCTTGCAGAGAGGCGTCTGCAATGGGAATCTGGTAGGTTTCAGCAGGCCAATGCGAGAGGTATTTGGTGTGAAAGGGCTGAATGGTGTCCAGGCAGGTGCCTTCAAGGGCGGGATGATGAACAGCGGGCAACGAACGAGTGGCCGTAACGAGCACATTTTGGCGCGACACGGGGCGGTCCTCAACGGTGGTCACCTCGTTGTCCATAAGGTTGACATTCAAGCGGCATTGGACAAAGCCGCCAAAATTGAAGGCCCACACCGGCAGGTAGACACAGCGGGCGGGCAGCACCTGGGGCAGGGTGTCGAACTTCTGCTGCTTGAACCACAGGATGAGGGCTTTGCGGGCCTTGTTTTCCGAGATTTGAATGGGGATGACGGCAGTGGGCGGGATGATCTCGCGGGATTGGGTGTTTTGGACGACGTAATTACTGCCGCAGTAGGGGCAAACCATGCTTAACTGCTGGGGGGTGAGCAGGAAGCTGGCGCCGCAGCCCTGGCAATCGAGCACTTGAGTGGCGGTGGGTTGGCTGAAACCGCGGGCCGTGGCCAGGGTGGTGACAAAGTCATGCTCGACTGCGGGCGCGGAGGGTGCGCGGGTGGGGGCGTGAATTTCACAATATTCACAGGTCAGGCTTTGGCCGTCGGGTGAATAGGTCATGCGGCCGCCGCACTGCGGGCAGGTGAAACGGTCGGCTTGCGGCCGCTGCGGGTCGGTGATGGGCTGGGGCTGGAACTGGTTGGGGTCAATGATTTCATGGGCGTTCAGCTTGCCTTGCAGGAGGGCTAACTTTTTGCGGGCGCGCATGTCGGTGGGATCCTGGTTCAAGAGATCCTGGAGCAGGAGTACGGCAGAGGGTGGGTCCGCGATTTCGCTCAGCCAGAAGAGGGCTTCACTGCGTTCTGAAAGAGGCGGGTCGAGGCGCAGCACCCATTCCAAAAAGAAGCGGGCTTCCTGCACTTCGGCTGCCTTGGCCGCGGCGCGGCCTCTGAGCAATAAATCCCGGGTGCCATCACTCATGTGAGGAGATCTCCTTATGATGGCGATTTTAACCGAGAAAGGACAAGGGTGGGGGAAAACCGGGAGGGAAATCACATGGGGGCTGGAAGGGAGCATGGTAAAATCTTAAAACCTGCCCGACCGCTGCGGAATCAGGTTTCGAAACAATAACTTTACAAGGGCTGTGGATGATGACCCAACGAAAGATACGCGTGCTGTTTGTCTGTACCGGCAATATTTGCCGCTCGCCGATGGCTGAGGCGGTGTTCCAGCATCTGGTGAACGAGGCGGGGCTGACCGACCGGTTTGAGATTGCCTCGGCAGCCATGACCTCCTGGGAAGTGGGTGAGAAAATTCACCCTGGAACGATGGCAGTGCTGCGTGCGCATCGGGTGGACTTTCGTCTGGAGAAACGCGCGCGGCAGATCACGCTGGATGACTTTGATACCTATGATTTTGTGGTGGCGATGGATGAGATTAACCTGCGCGAGATGGCGCAGATTGGCAAGACCGCCCCGCGCCTGCTGGAATTTGCCGAGGGCAGCACGATGCTGAATGTGCCAGATCCGTATTATGATCACAATTTTGAGCGCAGCTACCAGCTGATCAAAACGGGCTGCCAGGCACTGCTGCGCAAAATCCGCGAACAAGAGAAATTCTAATGACAGCGCCAGACGGCATGCCCCTCCTTCGTCAGGCGCTCGCGCGCTGCGGGGACGGCACGCCAATGGCTGACTGCCAGATGATGGGCACTGGCAGCGGCCACCGGTTAATCCGTGTGGAAACCAAGCGGCAGCGATACTGTTTTAAGTGGAATCCCCTGCCTGCCGCAGGGATGTTTTTAGCGGAGGCTGAAGGCCTGCGGGCATTGGCCGAAACGCACAGCGTGCGGATTCCGCAGGTGTTCGCGGCAGACCAGGAGGAACACGGCCCAGGCTGGATTCTCATGGAATGGATTGAAACCAGCCGGTGGGGAGAAATGAATTGGGAGGGTCTGGGGGAGGGTTTGGCGCAGCTGCACGCCTGGGGGGCAGAGAGGTATGGGTTTTCGGGGGATAATTATCTGGGGGCAGCCCCGCAGCGCAACGTATGGAATGTAGATTGGGTGCGCTTTTTTGCTGAGCAGCGGCTGGGCTTTCAGCGCGACTGGGCGGCGCAAAACGGATGCTTGCCGCCGGAACGTGCCCGCCGCCTGGATTGGCTGATCGCACACCTGGGAGACTTCCTGGGGGGTGTGCCGCGCCAACCGGCGCTGCTGCACGGCGACCTGTGGGGTGGGAATGTGCTGGCGGCCAGGGCTGGTGAGGCGGTGCTGATTGACCCGGCGGTGTATTTTGGCGACCGTGAGGCGGAGATCGCTTTCACAAAGCTGTTTGGGGGATTTTCGGCGCGTTTCTATCAGGCTTACCAAAGCGCGCAGCCGTTGGACCCTGGCTTTCACGAACGAGTGGATCTTTATAATCTGTATCATCTGCTGAACCATCTGAATTTGTTCGGTGAGGGGTACGGCGGCGCGGTGGATGCCGTTCTGCGCCGCTACACAGGACTGGCGGGGACGACCCGATGACACGTTTGCGCTGGGCACGCTTGTGGATTGGAGGAGTGCTGTTCTTTAACGTGCAGTGCGCTCTGGCGTTTTTGATCCAGCCGCAGGCGTATGCGGGGGCGTTTGAGCTGCAAGGCACGGCCGGGGACGTGATGGTACGCAGCATGGGAATTTTGTTCTTGATGTGGAACGTGCCGTATGTGTTCGCGCTGCTTCACCCGGTGAGCCACCGCCTTTCGTTGTGGCAGGCCTGGGGGATGCAGGCGATCGGTTTGTTGGGCGAGACGATTTTATTGGCAAGCCTGCCGGAGGGACACGCGGCGTTGCGGGCAACAGCCACCCGCTTTATCTGGTTTGATGGGGTGGGTTTGCTGGCGTTGACGGGGGCGTTGATGATCACAAGCTCTGGCCAGGGCGCGGCGAAAGATAAAAAGTAACGGCTCAGGCGGAAACCTGAGCCGTTGAAAACCAGGGAAAACAACAGAAGCGGAGCTTATACCGCGGCTGTTTTACCGCCTTTGAACCAGGTCTTCCATTCACGCTTTTCCCAAACCACCAGGAAGGGGGCGGCGATGAAGATGGAAGAATAGGTACCCATGAACAGACCGACCAGCAGAATGACGGCAAATTCGCGCAGGGTGACGCCGCCGAAGAGGGCCAGAGCCAGGAGCATGAACTCGGAGGTCATCAGCTGGGTGTTGATGGAACGCTGCAGGGTCTGCACAATGGAGTGATTGGCCAGCTTTTCGAAATCCAGCTTGCGGAAGATGGCGCTGTTTTCGCGGATGCGGTCAAACACCACGATTTTATCCTGGACGGAAAAACCGATCACGGTGAGCAGGGCGGTTAGGAACAGCGAGTCGATCTGCCAGCCGAAGAAGTGCCCGCCGATGGCAGAGATGCTGAGCACTACCAGGCCGTCATGCAGCATGGCGATGATGGCGCAGACACCGTAGCGGAAGGCATGGGGGATGCCGCGGAAGGCGAATGTGATGTACAGGATCACGCCCAGGGCGGCCACTGCCACTGCCAAACCAGCGCGGCTGGTGACTTCTTGACCAATGGTGGGGCCGACCGAGTCGAAGCGAAGGACGGTGGGTTCGGCGCCGAAGCGTTCGGTCATGGCCGAGACGATGCCAGCGCGGGTGTCATCATCCACGAAGGAAGAGCGGATGATGAGGATGTTGTCGCCGCTGGTCTGGACATTGGTGTTGGTGATTCCCAACTCTTCGTAGAGCTGAATGACTTCGGCAGGGGCGGGGGCGGCAATGGTGTCAAATTTGACTTCGAGCAGCAGGCCGCCGGTGAAATCGATGGCCAGGGGCAGACCCATGACAGCCATCACGATGAGACCCGGCACGATCAGCACTAAGGACAAAGCAAAGAAGAGATAACGTTTCCCAAGAATATTGAGCATTTTTACAACCTCCTAGGCGCCATACCAGCGGGCGGTCTTGGTGATTTTGAGGCCATCCACGGCCAGACCCAGGTAGGTACGGGTGATCACGATGGCACTGAACAGGCTGATGGCCACACCCAAAGCCAGGGTGAGCGCAAAGCCTTTGACCATGCTGGCGCCGAAGGCAGAGCCAAACCAGAAGAGGATGGCGCTGGTGATAAGCGTGGCAATGTTTGAATCGCGGATGGACGGCCAGGCGCGTTTCCAAGAAATGTCAATTGCTTGTTTGAGGGTGCGGCCGGCGCGAAGCTCTTCTTTGAGGCGTTCAAAGATGAGGATATTCGCATCCAGCGCACCACCGGTAGATAGCAGGAAGCCAGCGATACCGGGGAGCGTGAGCGTGACCGGAATCAGCTTGTATACGGCCAGGGTGATCACGGCGTAGCTGATGATGGCCAAAATGGCGATGGCACCCGGGAGGCGGTAGTAGATGGTCATGAAAAGGATGACCAGCAGGAAGCCAATAAGGCCCGCCAGAATGGATTTGTTCAACGAGTCCTGACCCAGGGTGGGACCGACGACGCGGGTTTCCACCACTTTGAGGGGAATGGGCAGAGAACCGTAGCGCAAGGTGATGGCCAGGTTGTTGGCCTCATCGTAGGTGAAACCGTTTTGCCCGCCAGAGATCTGGCCGCGGCCTTCGGTGATGGCCGATTCGACGCGGGGGGCGGAGACGATTTTCTTATCCAGGACGATGGCCAGGAATTTGCCGACGTTCTTGCTGGTGTAGTCCGCGAAGATGGCCGTGCCGTCTTCTTTCAGCTCGAAATCCACCACGTATTTGCCCAAAGCGTCAGTGGTGACCGAAATGGACTTGATTTTGTCGCCGGTCATGACCGTCTGATAGACTTTTTCGGGTGTGGCTGTGGCGTCAGCAGGCTGGGGCGTGGCCTCAGCATCCGGCACAACGAGGGTGCCCTGAGCTACAGCAGTGCGGCCGGCTTCCACCGTCTGAACAATGATTTCTTCGGTGGTGAGGGTGGGTTCCGCGCTGGCCTGGGGATCGGCGGGGGCGGCGGAAGTGTTCTGTTCCGTCTTCAGCACGGTGCCGTCGGGCAGGTATTCATCGCCCAGGTCCACGAATTCAAGCTGGCCGGTTTCTTTCAGCGTAGCGACCACTTCTTCGGGGTTCTTGAGACCGGGGAATTCGCCCATGATGCGGCGGTCCCCAGCGACCTGGAAGACGACCTCACTGACACCGAGACCGTTAGCGCGGTTCTCAAGGATCTGCCGGGCGGTTTCCAATTGACCGGCGTCAACAACGGCGTCGGCCGCGACATCGGCTTCCAAGAGGACCTGAAGGCCACCTTGCAAGTCTAAACCAAGCTGCAAATTACCGGGGCGGGAAAAATCACCGATCTTTAAGGGCTGTTCTTTCGGGATATCCACCCAAATGGCCACCCCCAACAAGATCACAATCAAAATAATGTTTACTAAGCGTCGACTCATTCGTCAAAGGCCTCCGATTCAAACAAATTCCAGCCGTTGGCTGGCGGGGTAGGGACGATTATACCCCCGATGAGGGCGAATGAGTAGGGGAGCGGAACAGCGGGGAATTAATGATGATTGGCGTGCACCAGAAGGTTTATCTGGTTGGGGCTGCCCAGCAGGGCTAGATCGCAGCCGGCGGTCAGCCGCAGCCCACCCTGGGGGTGATACACGCGCGCACCATTTTGGACGATGAGCACGATGCTGACCTGGTAATGGTTTTCGACCTCTTCTACGGTTTGGCCGATGAGGGGGGAATCGGGCTGCACGATGAAACGTGCCAGGCTGTTAGCCTGTCCGTCAATGGTGATGGGCGGGGTGATATCCACATTGGCGGCGGAGGCGGCGAAGACGGGAGCAGCCATGCCCGTGGCGCTGAGAGCCTGAAAACCAAATTGCTCCTGAAGGGCGTGGGCAAAATCATCATCGAAAATGCGCACGATGACCTGGATATCGGGGTTCATGCTGCGCGCTTTAAGGGCAATTTGCAGGTTGAGGCTGTCGTTTTGGGTGCACAGAACGATGGCGCGGGCGCGCGGAACCCCGGCGCTGGCCAGCACAACCTCGCGGCGGCCGTCATCTTCAATAACGGGGATGCCCAGGGCGCGCACCGATTCCATCAGGTCACGGTCGGATTCGATGGTGATGACGGCCACGTCCTGTTCCATCTCGTGCAGCTTATGGACAACACGGTAGCCTAAATGGCCTAAGCCGATGAGGACTGTGTGATGGTTGAGGGTAGATGCAACAGCCATTTCCCACTCCTTAACCCGGCCGCGCCGGTTGAACAGCGTCACGCCAAAATCGGTTAGGCCGCGCGCCAAAAGGGCAAGACCCGCGATGGGCATGATGAAATAGAAGAGCTGCAAATCCCAGCGGGTGGGAAAATCACCGCTGGACTGCAAAAAGGTCATGGTCAGAATCTGGTAGGCGCTTTCGATGAAGCTGCGGGTGGGGGTGCTTGAATTCTGTGAAAGGACATGGAAGAGCGCTCCGCCGCCGACGACGAGGAGGACAAAAAAAGCCAGCGGAGCGCGAAACTCTCGGAGCAGCAAGAAGGTGTCGCGCAGACTGGCTTTCCATTTACGCCGGGTACTTTTTTGGATCAGATCTTTCATGCCATAGAGGAAGCCTGGTCGTTGAGCACCGGAATGCGGACGGTCATGCGGCGGATGGAATCACGGGCGCCGGAGCGCGTGCGCAGGACAACCACCGACATATCATCGTTGGGCTGACCTTGATCCAGGCGGATGGCGTCTGCGAGAATGGTATCGGCAATCTCCTGCGACGTGGGTTCTTGATCTTCGAGAAGGGATTCGAGAAGGGTGCAGATATCTAAGCCCTGGCCGATGCGCGCGCCTGCCTGAAGGAGGCCGTCAGTATACAGGACCACGGTGGTGCCGGGTTCCAG
>DAIOUB010000150.1:0-5593 GCA_036751735.1 Levilinea sp.
GCTTTGGGCTGATGCCGGAGGTGTTCCTGGCGGGCAGCGAAACCAGCCCGGCGGTCTTTACCCACGATGAACACCGCCTGAAGGTGCGTCATTTCCTGGCGGTGTGGGTGAACGACTACCGTCCGCTGCACAAATGCAACGTGGCCGGGTAGGCGGCCAGAAACACAAATAGATGAAAGGAAGGAGCAGCGCAGATGGACTTTGAGAGCTTGTTGGGCCTGTTGACCTCGCTGAGCGGGCTGGGCGCCTTGATCGCCGCGCTGGTGAACGTGCTGAAGACGGCCGGGCTGGTGCAGGACGGTCAGGCGGGGACGGTTTCGGCGGGGCTGAACCTAGCGGCGCTGGCGGTGCTGTTGGCGCTGGGGGTGCTGCGGCCCGAATTTGACCTGGGCGCGGCGGACCGCCTGGCGGGGCAGTTGGCGGTGGTGCTGAGCACGGTGTTTGCCTTTGTGTGGCAGTTGGGGGCGGCGCGCCTGAGCCACCGCCTGGTGCTGCGCGGGCTGCCGTGGGTGGGCAAGAGCTTTTCGTAGGATTGGGTGGGGCGGCGGGGGCGCTTTGGGTTGGCCCCCGCCGCGGTCCCCAAAGGAGGCAAGATGGGCGAACGACGAAAACCGCAGACCGCGCAGGAAGAAGCCCTGCCGTTGGCGGCGCGGCTGATGGGGGCGGAACCCCTGGCGGCGGGCTGGCGGCCGGACGGCAGCCTGGCGGTGATTGGCGCGGACGGGCGCAAGGGGGTGTTTGTGCGGCGGGCGGACGGCGGCTGGGAGCGGCGGCCATGAACCGGGCGGCGATGCATGCGCGCCTGCTGGAATGGCTGGGCGACCCGCAGGCGGCGCGCTTTTCACCCCAGCAGTTGGATGCGGCCCTGCGCAGCGCGTTGGATGAGATCGCCGAGGCCGCCCCCGACAGCGCCGAGGGTACGCTGGTGTGCGCGGCGGGGCGTGAACAGGGGATCAGCACGGCGGCGGGGTTTGAGCGCGCGCGCCGGGTGTTGGCGGTGTGGTATCCCGTGGCGGATGGACAGGCCCGCCCGCCGCGCGCGCCGTTCCGCAGTTTTTGGCGCGGGAGCGCGCTGGTGGTGCGCCTGGGGGGCCGCCGGATTCCCCAGGCGGGCGAGAACCTGCGCGTGTGGGCGCTTTTGGGCCACAGCCTGGAGGGGTTAGACGGAGCGGTCAGCACCAGTTTGCCCGCCTGCCGTGAGGAGCTGCTGACCCTGGGGGCGGCGGGGCTGGCAGCGCAGGTGCGGGCTAACGCCCTGACCGAAAGTTACGGTGAGCGCACCCCGGCGGGTGAATGGCTGGCGTTGGGCCAACAGCGCCTGGCGGAATTTCGCGAGAGGCTGGCGGAACTGCGGGCGGGCGGGGGTGAGCTGCCGCGGGCGGGCTGGCGATTGGACCGGTGGGATGATGGCAACGGTTGGCGTTGACTGCGATGTAGCTTTGTTTCACGCGGCGGTGCAGGGCGGTGAGGCTTTGGGGCTGATCGTGGAGCCGCGCCCACGCAGCGGCCCGGCAATCTCGCTGCACTTTGAGGCTTATCCCGACGCGCTGGGGCAGCTGCAAGCCGTGCAGCACATCTGGTTCACGGTGCTGCTGGCGGATGATTTGCGCAACCCCGACGGCACGCCCCACGCCGTTTCGGCGGCGGAGATGCGCGCGGGGCTGTATGCCTGCCTGAACCAGCACGCTGAGATTGGGCTGGTGACGCGCCTGGGGACCTTTACCGGCCTGCGTTCCAGCGGGCATATTTTGATTGAGAACGTTTACCCGGGCTTCAGCACGGCGTTGGTGCAGTTGAGCAGCGACGGGGGCAGCTTTCAGCCCATCCCTTATGCGGTGTATGCCGATTCGCTGTGGGTGGATGAGGCGCTGTATCACGGCGCGCGCACCTGGGACAATTCGTATTGGAGGAGCTGACCCATGACGTATCCACTTTCTAACCCGGTGAGCGCGGGGCAGCCCACCGCGGCCCAGCAGTACAACGATCTGCGCGCCGACGCCCTGTATTGGGGCCACTCGCCGGCCGACAGCCTGCCGGTGGGAACACTTTTGGGGCGCTATCAGGCCCATGTGCGCCTGGAGGCGCTGGGCAGCAGCCGCGTGCGCGTGCCGGCCTCGGCGGAGGCCCCGGCCGCCCTGGTGGTGGACGGCTGCATGCTGCTTAACACCCAGGCGGCAGACCTGGCGGCGGGGCTGGCCCCCAGCGGTGCGGCGGCCGTCTGGTACGTGTTTGCGGTGCGCACGCCGGGGAGCACGGGCTTCAGCCTGGACGTGAACACCTCGGCCGGGGAATCCAGCGGGCGGCGGCGCATTGGCCGCCTGTATTGGGACGGCAGCCAGATTCTGCCCGCTTCGGTGCGCACCGAGGCCGTGGAAGACGCGCTCACGGCGGGGCAGGTGCTCTATCCGCTGGTGTGTGAGGGGCGGCTGAGCCTGGTGAGCGGCACACCCGTGACCACGGGGGACGCCTCGGGGGCGGTGGTGTACTTTTGCCCCTATCAGGGCAGCCGCGCGGCCCTGTACACCCCTGGCCTGGGCTGGGGTCTGCGCAGTTTTAATGAAATCAGCCTGCCGTTGGCGGGCCTGAGCGGCGGGGTGAATTACGACGTGTTCCTGCGTGAGGACGCGGGCGGTTTGGCGCTGGAACTGGGGGCCTGGGCCAGCAGCACGGCGCGGGCCGCGCCGCTGGGGACGCAGGACGGCGTGTGGGTGGCGGGCGGCGCGCCGCAGAAACGCTACCTGGGCACGCTGCGGCTGTACACGCAGGGCCTGTGCGTAGACAGCGACGAGCGGCGCTTTTTATGGAACTGCGCCAACCGGCTGCCGCGGCGGCTGCGCATGGCGGATACGGCCGATTCGTGGGTGTACACCAGCAGCACCTGGCGGGGCTGGAACAACAGCAGCAGCAATCGGGTGCAGTTTGTGGTGGGGCTGGACGAAGTGGAAGTACGGGCGCGGTTTCAGGCGGTGGTGAAGGCCTCGGCGCGCGGCGGTGTGGTGGGCATTGGCTTGGATAACCAGTCCAGCAATCAGGCCGACAGTGTGGGCAGCTACGCCACAGTGGAAAGCCTGACGGCGGCGCAGTATTGGGGCTACCCGGGGGCAGGATTTCATTATCTGCAAATGCTGGAGGCGGGTTTGGGTTCTTCGCCTTCGGTCACCTTCTTCGGCGACGCGGGCGGGGGCATGCTTTCCTCGCTGGAAGGCTGGCTGATGGGGTAGGGGGGTAGGCGCGGGCTGGGGTTGGGCAAGCGGTCAGCCCCGGCCCGCGGCCGCGGGGGGGCAGGGAACTGCAAGATACCTTAGAAATCTGTAAACTCCCCGCCGGGTTTCTTCATGTACAATACTGATATGCGGCGGTTTTTGGGCATACCGGCCGTTGGGCCGGTTATGCCAGAGGAGGAAAGCTTATGGAGTTATCCCAAATCTTGAGGACGGTGAAGCGCGCGGCGGCAACCCTGCTGGCGGCAGGGCTGGTGTTGATGGGCGTGACCGCGGCGTCGGCGGATGACCTTCCGGCCCTGACCAAAGGGATCTCTGTCAGCTTCCAAAACGAATACGGCGACCAGCCTTCGGGGTTTGCCAGCACCAGCTATTACGCGCGCTATATCGCCTTTCACACCTCGGCTACCAATCTACTGCTGCCCACCGGCTCGGCCGACCCGGACTTCATTTCCGATGTCTTTTTACGCGCTATCATCCCTGGGGAAGGCGGCGTCCCGGTAGAGACGATTGAAAAGCTCACCCAGAATGCGGACCGAGGTTCGGAATACCCTTACGTGGTCGGCGACCAGAATACCGATTGGGATGGGCGCTATATTCTTTTCCAATCCTACGCCACCAACCTGATTTCAGGGGACAGCAACGGCAAACGGGATGTGTTCCTGTACGACCGGCAGGCCCCGCCGTCCAATAAGATCACCCTGGTGTCAGCGGGGGTGGGCGGCGCCCCAGCTAACGCTCACAGCGGCTCCGGGCCGAATTCCAAATTCCCGCCGGTCAAACTGGTGCACCCGGTGCACAGCGCGGGCGTGGCTTATGTGCAGTATATCGAAGAAGACCCCGAACAGCCGGGCGTGTTCACCCCGCACCCCTATGTCCTGTTTGAATCGCTGGCCGGAAACCTGGTGGCGGGCCTGGATGTGCCGGCCAACCGGCAGCACATTTACATGCGCGATGTGCAGGCGGGCACAACCTCTCTGGTTTCGCAGCGGGCTGATGGGCTGGCGCCTGCCAACGGCGATTCGCTGGCCCCGGCGGTGACGCCCGACGGGCGTTTTGTGGTTTTTGCTTCCAACGCCACCAACCTGGTGCCGGGGGTCAGCTCTGCCTTGTACACGCAGATTTACCTGCTGGACCGCGATCTGGACAAAGACGGGGTGTACGATGAGTTCAGCGAAAGCGGTGCGACCAAGATGTATCTGGTCTCGCGCCAGGGCGGGCGGTTAGACGGCGCGCCGGGCAACGGGGATTCGGGCAGCCCCTCGGTGGTGTACATGCCCGACCGCGAAGCGGTGCGTGTAGCCTTCCATTCCTACGGCGACAATTTGATGACCCCCGAAATTGGCATTGATACCAATTTGGTGATGGACGTGTATGTGTACGAGCTGTACGGCGCGATTGAGGATAATAACGTGGGCATGTACCGCGTTTCGGTCAGTTCGATGGCGGATGAGGCCAACGGGCACTCGGTGACGCCGGTGCTCAGCCCCAACGGCAAGGTGGTGGCCTTCACCTCGTACGCCGACAACCTGGACATCATGGACAACAACTTCAACTGTGAATGGGCCTTCGGCGATCAGGTCGGCACCACCTGGAATTGCCCAGATGTGTTTGTGCATGAAATTGAATATCTGGACGCGCCCTATAACCCCACCTGGCGGGTGAGCGTCACCAGCGCGGGCTTTGAATCGGAGAAAAATTCGGGCCTGCCGTCCCTGAGCGGGTCGGGGCGCTTTGTGACCTTCTTATCCATGGGCGACCTGCTGGCCACCGGGCAATTGATCGGCGACAGCGGTATGCAGGTGTTCATGCGCGACCAGGGTACCCTGCCGGGCAACCCCAACATTCAGCCCAGCGCGGGCGATTTTTACGGGTGGGTGAACCAGCCCATTTACGTGGAATTCACGGTGCGCTTCCTGGATGATCTGGAAATCGGCGACATCGCCCTGGCGGCGCCGGTGGGCATTGAACGGCCGGATTTGTTCACGATTGAGTACGACGACTGCTCGAACCGCCTGTTCAGCGGCGAAGAAGGCGCCAACCAATGCAAGTTGGTGGTGAAGTATGTGCCGCCGGACCGCAAGGAAAAGCGGGCGCGCATCATCATCTGGCTGCCGGAAGACGAACGCGGCGCGCTGTATTTGGGCTTGCGCGGCACCACGATCGTGCGTTATTTGCCCATGATCGCCCCGCTGCCGTGAGGTTGGGGAAGGCTTAAAATAAAACCGCGGGGCTGCTCGGCTCCGCGGTTTGTTTTAAGGAGGGGGGTGGATTTAGAGGCCCAGGGCGGTGCGCAGGGCGGGCAGGGCGGCGCGCACGGCCAGAGCGCGGTGGCTGAGCTGGTTTTTGCGCGCGGCGCTGATTTCGGCCAT
>DAIOUB010000150.1:5693-7372 GCA_036751735.1 Levilinea sp.
CCGGCGGGCAGGTCGGGCGGGGCAAAACGGGCCGAATGCAGCCCGGGGGCGCCTTCGAGGGCGGTCACCTCTAAGCCGGAGTCATCGGCCAGGGTGATCATGGCAGACGGCTGGCAGAAGGCCAGGGCTTTGCGGGCGGCGTTTTCGGCATAGGTGTCGCCGTCTTCCACCACGTCCAGGTCGAGGCCCAGGTCTTGGGGCAGGAACAGGGATTCACCGCGCTGCCAGCGCACCTGGGGGAGCAGGTCGGTGAGCAGATCGTGAATTTCGCTGAGCTTGCCGGGGTTATTGCTGCCGATGAGGAGGGGGAGGGGCATGAGAAAAGCTCCATTTTTATGAAATTAATCTTAAAAACTTGACAACATTAAAACAGCATGATATAATAACATGCGACCTATTATATCCGATCTTATCCAAATACGACCGCCTGTGACTACTTTAAAATACCCCTTGCGGGTCAACGTTGGCTTTTTAATCCACCAGACGATCGGCACCAGCCGAGATGTACAGTTCGATTTCCCTCAGCTCCAGTTGAACGACCTGGGCTTGAGCCAGTTCAAGGGCGTGGCGCGCTTCAGCCGCACGCCTCAGGGGATTCTGGCTCAGGGCGACTTTGAGGCGCTGACGACGGTTGAATGTGTGCGCTGTTTGGGCGAATCGGTTCAACCTCTGCACACCATCTTCAGCGAATTGTTCGCGTTTCATAATAAAGCGCTGACCGACTCGGGTTTAATTTTACCTGAAGACGGCAATATTGATCTTGGGCCGCTGGCGCGTGAGTATTTGCTCTTAGAAGTGCCGATTCGACCGCTGTGCCGCGAGGACTGCCGCGGCTTGTGCATGGAATGCGGGGCAGATTTGAACCAGGGCTTATGCGAGCATCAGGCCGCGAAATCAGGCCAGGCATAAACCCCCGCCCCCTTCGCACCGGTGATCGTGTCCAGATCCTGAGAGCCAGATCAGGAGGGTAAGTTGGCAAATCCAGGCAGGCGCAATCAAAATTACGAAATCTTGAACATGCTGCTGGAAAAGGCAGATGTTCAAGGCTATTTGACCACCGATGACTTGATCGAAGTGTATCCGGATATTACCCAGGATGCGGAACGGATGGAAGCCTTCGTGGTGATGCTGCGCCGCCGGGGGGTTGCCATTTTGGATCACGATGATTCGAGCTGCGGGGAGGAAGAAGGCCACCCCAGCGATTTGAACCCGTTTGCGGACCTTTCGCCCATTTCCAGCGACGACACCATTGGACTGTACCTGAAAGAGATGGCGCGCGTCTCACTGTTGGGCGTGGACGAAGAGATTCAGCTGGCCCAGCGGATTGAAGCCGGGCGAGCGGCCCAAAAGGAACTGCAAAAATCGAACGGCAGCTGCCCCCAGGCGCGCCGTCAGGAATTGGAAGAGCGCGTTCAGGAAGGCAGTTCAGCCCGTGAGCATTTGATCAAGGCCAATACCCGCCTGGTGGTCAGCATCGCCAAGCGTTACATGGGCCGCGGGGTGCCGTTTTTGGACCTGATTCAAGAGGGCAATTTGGGCCTGATGAAGGCCGTGGAAAAATACGAGTACCAGCGCGGCTTCCGCTTTTCCACCTACGCCACCTGGTGGATCCGCCAGACGATCACACGGGCCATCGCCGATCAGGGGCGCACCATTCGCGTGCCGGTGCACATGGTGGA
>DAIOUB010000151.1:0-7347 GCA_036751735.1 Levilinea sp.
CATGAACCCCGACGAAGACGACATTCAACGCGCCTGGCAGACCTATCTGGCCGCGCTGCCGACCGACCACCCTCACCGCGCGCGCCCGCTGCCGGCCGCGTGGAGCTTTGGCGATTCCCCTGAAATGGCAGATGAACTGGGCGGGCTGGTGTGCGCCGGGATCAAGACGGCCACCTGTTCGCTGATGTGGGGCTACGAGATGGGCGTGGACCCCATGCCCCAGGTGGGGGATTTGAGCCTGATTTTGGACGGGCGCGGGCGGGTGATGGCCCTGATTGAGACGGTGGAGCTGCGGCAGCGCGCCTTTGAGGACGTGGACGCTGTTTTTGCCGCCGAGGAAGGCGAAGACGACCGCTCGCTGCAATCCTGGCGCGAGGGGCATTGGCGCTACTTCACGCGGGAGTGCCAGACCCTGGGGCGCACCTTCACCCCGCAGGCGCCGGTGCTGTGTGAGCGCTTTCGACTGGTGTGGCGGGCAGGTGAAGTTTAGCCAGATGGCCGGTTGACGGCCGCGGCGGGCGCGGTTAAGCTTGAGGTCGGTTTTTCTCACCGGCTTTGCGCAAACCGGATTTTCCCCCAGCAGACCTTGAAGGAGCACCCCCATGACCTCTGTCGAGGAAAAAATTGTACAGCGCCTGAACTTGCTTGCAGGCGCCATCGGATGCCGTCATTCAGGCACGCCCGGCAATCTGGCAGCGGCCGCCTATCTGGCCGATGAAATGCGGGCGTTAGGGTTGGAAGTGGAAGAACAGCGTTTTGAAATCCCCTCCTGGACGGTGGAGGAGCAGTACCTGAAAGCCGCCGGGCAGGAGCTGGCCGTGTACGCCAACCCCTATTCCCCCGGCTGCGCGGTGGAAGCCGAGCTGGCAGCGGTGGGCACCCTGGCGGAGCTGGAACAGGCGGATTTGGGCGGCAAGATCGCCGTGCTGTATGGGGATTTGACCCGCGCGCCCATTTCGGCCAAATCCTGGTTCCTGACCGAGGACCGCGACCGGCGCATTCTGGAACTGCTGGAGGCCAACCCTCCCGCGGTCATCCTGGCGGTGCAGGCCGCCCCCGGCTCTACCAACCGCATTTTTGAAGATTGGGAATTCCTGCTGCCCTCCGCCACCCTGCCGGCCGAGAGCGGGCGGGTGGTGCTGCTGCACGTGGGTGAACGCGCCGAGGTGCGGCTGCGCACGGTGAGCGGCCGCAGCACGACCGCCAACATCATCGGTCACCGCCAGGGCACGCGCCCCGAAACCCTGGTGCTGTGCGCCCATTACGACACCAAGGTGGACACCCCCGGCGCCAACGACAACGCCGCGGGCGTGGCGGCCATGCTGGCGGCGGCGGAACTGCTGCGCGAAGACGTGTTGGACTGCAATCTGGAATTGGTGGCTTTCACCAACGAAGAGTATCTGCCCATCGGCGACGACACCTACCTGGAGCGGCGCGGCGAAGGCTTTTTGGATCGGGTGCTGATGGCGATCAACTTTGACGGCCCCGGGCACATTGTGGACGTCAATTCGCTGGCCAGCTTCACCTGTTCGGCGGAGTTTCAGGCCGAGGTGGAGGCGGTCAGCCGCGCTTACCCGGCGGTGCAGTGGGTGGAGCCCTGGCCGCAGAGCAACCACAGCACCTTTGCCATGCGCGGGGTTCCCGCCCTGGCCTTCAGCAGCCGCGCCATCTGGCTGTATTCGCACCAGCACGACGACAGCCTGCGCTGGGTGCACCCGCCGCGCCTGGTGGAATGCGCCCAACTGGCGGCAGATATTGTCCGGCGCATGCACGACCGCCCGCTGGGCTGGATGCGCCCGGAAGCCGCCGCGGAATAACCCGTCCGTCCATTTTTACATACCCACCCGCCGGGGCCGCGCGCCTCGGCGGGTTTTTTTCTAGGGGGGTGAGGCCCAAAAGCGGGTATACTAAGCCGCAAGGGGACATTCATTCACAGAAGGGACGGCTGCGAACATGGCGCTGGCAGGCTGGGATTACGTTTGGATTGGGATTGCCGCGGTGGCGGCGGGGATGGTGAACGCGCTGGCGGGGGGCGGCACGCTGATCACCTTCCCCATGCTGACGGCGGTGGGGGTTCCGGCGGTGGTGGCGAACGTCACCAACACGGTGGCGCTGTGCCCGGGGTATTTGGGGGCCACCCTGGCGCAGTGGAAAGACCTCAAAGAGCTGAAACAGCGCCTGTGGCTGTACGTTCCGGCTTCGGTGCTGGGGGGCATTCTTGGGGGGGTACTGCTGCTGAACACGGGCGAACGCCTCTTCCGCGATCTGGTTCCGTATCTGATTCTGCTGGCCTGCGCGCTGCTGGCCGCGGCCGATCCGCTGCGCGGCTGGCTGCTGCGGCGGACGGGGAATACGCAACCGGCATCGCTGGGGGTGTGGGCCGCGGCGGCCGTCTTTTTGGCGGCCATCTACGGCGGCTATTTTGGGGCCGGGCTGAGCGTGATCGTGCTGGCGGTGTTGGGCCTGCTGCTCAGCCAACCCCTGACGCAGTTGAACGCCCTCAAGCAGGCGGTGGCCTTCAGCGTCAACATCGCGGCAGCGGTGTTCTTTGTCTTCTCCGGCCAGGTGCTGTGGCCGGCGGCGCTGGTGATGGCGGTATGCGCCTGGGTGGGGGGCACCCTGGGCGGCAAACTGGCCAGTCGGGTGAAGCCCGCCGTGCTGCGCGGGGTGGTGGTGACCATTGGGGTGATTGTGGCCCTGGTGTACCTGCTGCGCTGAGGCCTGGCGTATAATTATCCTATCCCCAACCCCTCTCAGGAGCCAAACCATGAAAATCTATCTGAGCGCCGACATTGAAGGCGTCACCGGCACCACCCACTGGGACGAAACCGAGATCAAATTTCCCGATTACGGCGACTTTCGCGAGCAGATGACCGCCGAGGTGGCCGCGGCCTGTGAAGGCGCGCTGCAAGCCGGGGCCAGCGAGGTATGGGTGCGCGACGCGCATCATTCCGCCCGCAACATCATCGCCGGGTCGCTGCCCGAGCAGACGCGCCTGGTGCGCGGTTGGGCCGGCCACCCGTATATGATGATGGAGCAGTTAGACGGTAGCTTTCAGGCGGCGGTGATGATTGGCTACCACGCCCGCGCGGGGTCAACGGCCAACCCGCTTTCGCACACCATTACCACCAAAATCAGCACGATTAAGATCAACGGCCTGTATGCCTCCGAATTCATGCTCAACGCCTACACGGCTGCCCTGACGGGCGTGCCGGTGGTGTTTGTGTCGGGCGATGCGGGTCTGTGCGAGGAGGCCGCCGCGCTGATTCCGGCCATCTCTCACGTGGCGGTGAAAACTGGCTGCGGCGATTCGACCATCAACCTGCACCCGCAGGTGGCTTTGGAAAAAATCCGCGCGGGGGTGCAGCAGGCCCTGGCGGGCGACCTGTCCAAATGCCGCTTGGAGCTGCCCAGCCATTTCTCAGTGGAGATACGCTACAAAGAGATGCGCCACGCCTACAGCAGCTCGTTTTACCCGGGCGCGCGCCTGCTGGACACGCACGCCATCGGCTTTGAAAGCGACGACTATTTTGATGTGCTGCGCCTGGTGTCTTTCACCCTGTAAGCGGGGCGGCAAAAGCAGCAGCGGCTCAAACAGGAGGCTAGAATGCGATTTGCGATTTATGGAACGGGAGCGGTGGGCGGCTATTACGGCGGGCGGCTGGCCCAGGCCGGGCATGAGGTGGTGTTCATCGCCCGCGGCGAAAATTTGCGCGCCCTGCAGACCAGCGGTCTGCGCGTGGACAGCACCAAGGGTGATTTCGTCCTACCGCAAGTGACCGCCACGGACGACCCCGCTTCGGTGGGGCCGGTGGATGTGGTCATCCCCTGCGTCAAGACCTGGCAGATCCCCCAGGCGGCGGAAGCCATGCGCCCGCTGGTGGGGCCAGACACGCTGGTGGTCACCGTGCAGAACGGTGTGGAAGCCCCGCAGCAGTTCGGCGAAATTCTGGGGATGGGGCACATGCTGGGCGGGATCGTGAAGCTCTTCACCGAATTGGTGGCCCCTGGGCATGTGGTGCACGGCGGCGGCCCGGCCCAGTTCCTGATTGGCGAACTGGACGGAAGGATGACCCCGCGGGCGCAGGGCCTGTATGCGGTGCTGAAGAACACACAGGGCATCGCCGCGGAAATAACCGATAACATTCAGGCGGCGCTGTGGGAAAAACTGCTGATGATCGCCGCCTTTGGCAGCGTGGGGGCGGCCGCGCGCGCGCCGATTGGCATTCTGCGCAGTGTGCCGGAAACACGCGCCATGCTGCGCGCCTGCATGGAAGAGACGCGGGCGGTGGCGGCGGCCTACGGGGCTGTGCTGGATGAGCAGGCGGTGGAACGCGCCATGACCTTCGTGGATACCCAGCCCGCGGGCGGGACGGCCTCCATGCAGCGCGACGTCATCGCCGGGCGGCGCTCCGAGCTGGATTCGCTGGTGGGGGCGGTGGTGCATTTGGGTCAGGCGGCGGGTGTGGCCGTGCCGGTGTGCACCAGCCTGTACGCCAGCCTGCGCCCCAGTGAACTGCGCGCGCGCGGCGAGCTGGAATTCAGCCTGTAGCCAACCTACCGAAAACCCTAAGAACATCTAAACCGAATCTGAACACCCTTTTGCTATCCTTCAGACAGTTGCTGCATGACCTGTCTGGAGGATAGTATGATTCAAAGTGGTGAACTGCTCAAAAATAAAGATGGGGCTGCCCAACGTCTGATTTGGGCCGGCCTGGTGGCTGCTGTGGCTTTTTTGTATTTTCCGTTGAACCAGAATCTGACCGGCGGCACGGAACTGACCACCGCCTGGGACGCTTGGATCCCCTTGCTGCCCGCCTGGACGGTTCCCTACCTGCTGGCTTTGCCGCTGTGGGGGCTGGGGCTGGCCTGGGTGGTGTGGAAGGTGAAGGGGCAGCGTTTTCGCGCTTTCATCAGCGCGTCACTCCTGGCTTTGGGCACGGCCACCCTGATCTACGCCTTTTACCCCACCTATGTGATCCGTCCGAGCCTGGAGGGCACGGGCTGGGCCTGGGATCTGCTGCGCTTTGTGTATGCCAATGATCAGTTGTACAACGCCTTCCCCAGCGGGCATGTCTTTCAGACCATGCTGTTAGGGCTGTTCATGGCGCGTTGGTATCCCAAGACCCGCTGGGTATGGGCCGGGGTGGTGGCGGTGGTGGTGCTTTCTACTCTCTTTACTCACCAGCACAACCTGCCCGACCCGCTGGGCGGGGCGGCGCTGGCCTGGGGCGCTTATCGCCTGGGTACGGCCCTCTTCCCCGAGCAGGCCCGGCAGACGGCCGAGGTGACAGGGCTGAGTTTGCAGCCGGTCCGCGTCAACGTCAAGTCGCGTTAAGGAGTGCTTTTCTTGCCCGGCATTGTGGAATACAATGGGTACAGCCGGAACGTGAAGCAGGCGGAGGAGGAAAGGCTCGTGAAAACGATTTTGGTGGTGGATGATAAAGCCAATGTGCGTACGCTGGTGAAGGATTACCTGACCCAGGAGAATTACCGTGTGGTGACAGCGGAAAACGGCCAGCAGGGTCTGTATGCGGCCCGCCATGAGAAACCGGATTTGATCCTGCTGGATATCATGATGCCGGAGATGAGCGGCTATGATTTTCTGCGCGCCTTCCGCAAGGAGAAAGACACACCCATCATCCTGCTGACCGCGCGCATGGAAGAATCGGATAAGGTGCTGGGGCTGGAGCTGGGCGCGGATGATTACGTTACCAAGCCCTTTGGCATGCGCGAACTGGCGGCGCGGATTCAAGCGGTGCTGCGGCGGGCGGCCAAAGAAAGCGCGGCCGCCAGCGAAGTGCTGCGCAGCGGCGAACTGATGATGGATAAGGGCAGCCACGTGGTCAAAGTGCGCGAGGAGGTGGTGAACCTGACCCCTTCGGAATTTGACCTGCTCGCGGTGCTGATGGGCGCGCCGGGGCGGGCTTTCACGCGCATGGAGCTGCTGGAACGCATGCAGGGCAGCGCCTTTGAGGGCGTGGAGCGCACCATTGATGTGCATGTGCGCAATTTGCGCGCCAAGATTGAGGCGGACCCCGCGCAGCCTGTGTATATCGAAACGGTCTTTGGGGTGGGATACCGTTTTCGTTCGGATCGGTAAAAGGACACCATGCGCTCTCTTTTTCTCAAACTGACCCTATCTTTTCTGTTGATCAGCGTGGTGGCGGCCCTGCTGGTGGGGCTGTTTTCGCGCCTGGCCACCTCGCGTGAATTTGACCGCCTGGTGAGCCAGCAGGCCACCGAGAATTTCGTGGCCGCGGCGGCGCAGTACTACGCTGAGAACGACTCTTGGGCTGGGGCAGCAGAGGCGCTGCGCGACGGACCGCCCTTACCTGTGGGCGGGCCAGAGGTGGGCCGCGGCCCGCGCTTTGTATTGGTGGATCTGAATCAGAATGTGGTGGTGGGCGCGGGCAATTTTCAGACCGGACAGCGCATGCGCATGATGGAAATGATGGGCATGATGCAGTCTTCGCCGGTGGTGGTGAACGGCCAGCGTGCGGGCACGGTGTACAGCGTGGGCAACCCCCGCCTGGAGCCGCGCGAGATTGAATACGTGCGCCGCCTGCAAAATTCGCTGTGGCTGGCGGCGCTGGGGTCGGCCCTGGCAGCCCTGGCGTTGGGCGTGTTCCTGGCGCGTACCCTCACCCGGCCTGTGCGTGAACTGACCCAGGCCATCCGCTCGATGGCCCAGGGCGATTTGCAGCAGACCGTGCCGGTGCGTTCGCAGGATGAGCTGGGCGAGCTGGCCGCGGCCTTTAACCACATGAGCCAGGAGATGGCCCACGCCAACCACCTGCGGCGGCAGATGACCGCCGATATTGCCCACGACCTGCGCACCCCGCTGACGGTGCTCAACGGCTACCTGGAGGCGCTGCGCGACGGCGTGCTGCCGCCCAGCCCGGAGCGCTATGAGGTCATGTATTCGGAAGTGCGCCATTTGACCCATCTGGTCGAGGATCTGCGTACGCTGTCGCTGGCCGATGCGGGTGAGCTGTCCATGCAGCCCCAGGCGGTGCAGCCCCGTTTGCTGCTGGAGCAGACCGCGGCGGCCTTTCAGCACCAGGCCGCCCAGCAGCAGGTGCAGCTGCGGGTGGAGGCGGGGGAGGCTTTGCCGGAGATTTGGGCCGACCCGGCGCGCATGGAACAGGTATTGGATAATTTGGTCAGCAATGCCCTGCACCACACCCCGGCAGAGGGTGAGATCGTCCTGAGCGCACGGGCGGCGGAGGGCGGGGTGGAGCTGCGCGTGCGCGACACGGGCGAAGGCATGGACGCCCAGACCCTGCCGCAGATTTTTGAGCGCTTTTACCGCGCCGATTCGGCCCGCCAGAACAGCGCATCGGG
>DAIOUB010000152.1:0-7301 GCA_036751735.1 Levilinea sp.
CCGTCTTCCTGCACCGCCGTCACCGCCGGGGAGGCCACCAGGGCGTCCAGCCCCGCCGCGTCCACCGTCATGGCCATGAAGGGGAAGACTTCGAAGCGGGTTACATGCGTGGGGTTCTTATCCGCCAGCGCCTCCAACAGCAGGTCCTGGGCCTGAGCCACCACCTCACGCTGAGCGGCTTCCGCGCTCACATCCCCATCGGGGCCTTCCAAATCGGGCACGTCCAGCACCACCAGCACGCGCACGGTGCCGTCCGCCGCGGCCTTGGCCGCCAACGGGTCGTACCCATCCGCTACCTTGGCTTTAGCTTCTTTGCTCAAGCCCACACCGCGGGCGCTTTCGGCTTCCGCGTTTGGCGGCTCGTCCTGGGCCTGCGCCGGGGACGCCGCAAAAAACAGGCTGGACATCAGCACGCTGACCATCACCAGCGCCGAGACCAACCATTGCCAGGTCTTTCGTGGAACACTCATTTCTGCCTCCCTCATTTGTGGAACAACTTTGGGTATGAAAGAAAAAACCTCACACAAGGGTGAGTGCGCCCCCTAATAGCAGCGGGGGGGGTTCCCCCTGGGAGCGTAAATCGCACTATCTTTATCCACTTATTTTATTCTAATCTGATTATGACACAATTTCAAGCCCACGGCAACAAGAAGTTGCCCCCTACGGCCAATTTCAACGAAATTGCACGGCAGCCGCACCGCCCGCAACCAAAAAAGGCGCTCCCCCCAGGGGGGAGCGCCCAAAAACGAACAGCCTGCGCCTGGTTTAGCGCGTGTAGGTCAAATTCCAGATCAGCAGGTACGGGCCGCCGTAGGTCTGCGAGCCGAAGCCGATCCAATAGGTACGTCCGCCCGTCAGGCCGCCTGGCCAGGTCTTGCCGGTCTCCGGGTCGGATTCAGGGGTCACCTGCACCGATTCGCCTGGTTCCACAACCCGCGGGAATCCCGGCATCACCTGCCGTCCGCTGGTCACCCCGCTGGCATAATAGAACATGGTGATCTGCCAGGGATAAGTGGAATTGTTGGTGATCGTGGCTGTGCCCGACACATCCGGCTTGAATTTGTACCACACGGTGTGGTGCGGGTAGGTAGACCACCAGCCGTTGTAATACCATTGGTTAAAGTCTTCGCGTGAGGTGGTGGCCTTGGAAATGTCCCAGAATTCCGTGTAGCTGGTCACATCCGCCGGGATCTTGCGCGCAGCGCCGCGGTTATTATGCGGCGGGGCCTTGGGCTTAAAGTTCACCCGCGTGTACAGGTTTCCGCCGCCCTCGTATTTGCTGGCCACTTCAATCCAATAGGTGGTGAGAGCCTTCACGCTGCGGGACATCTTCGAATAGGTCTTCTTGCTGGAGACGTTATCGTGCAGACCCATGCGCTTCAGCGTCCCATCCGGCATTTCCTTATAAATCGCCAGCACGGTGTCGTAATCGCTGCCGATGGTGTCCACTTTCAGTATGCCGTTCACCCAGGGCGTTACCGTATACCACACGGTGTTGTACCCCTGTCCCAGCTTGGTGGAAAGGATCGGGTCATCCGCCGAAACGGTGGCCCCGCCGGTGGTTCCCGTCCAGGTGTAGTCAATTTCGCCGCCCTGATCGGGAGGATAATAGGCGGTGGCTGTGGTGTCATTGGTCATGGCTTCCGTCGGTTCGATGAAAGCCGCGTAAGAAGCCCCCTGCCCCACCAGGTCGTAGCCGTAGCGGATGCGCATGTAGCCGCCTTCACCCCAGGTGGGACCCCACGAGTTGCGCAGGATCCAGGAGCTGGTGGCGTCGTTCCAACCCACCAAAACGATCTGATGGTTGGCCGCGCCGCCGCAGTAGGAAATACCTTCATCAACGGAATAGACGCCGTTGGTGTACGAATACCAGCCTGGGTCCACGCACACGCCCGCCGTCACCGCCCCATACTTGTAGATGGCGGCCTTAATCGCGTCCACGCTGGGCGCGCCGTAATCCCACCCGGAAACCAGATAGTTCCACTCCACCAGGGGCCCCTGCTGAATTTCGCGCGTGCAGGGCACATTGGTGCGCTTGGAGCTGCCGGTGTTGAAATCCAGGTAAGGCATGTCGCTTTCCAGCACCGTCCCCGGCATCAGTTGATTCTTGGCCTTGGTGTCGTAATGGTACTTGCTGGCGGTAAAGCCGCCCGTGCAGCCCCATTTATCCTTGTTGCAGGAGATCAGGAACTGCTCCGACAGGTCGCGGCTGTTGTTGTAGGTCTTGGCGAAGTTAAATTCCGCCGCGCCCACCGTGCCAAAAGCCCAGCAGGAGCCGCAGCTTTCCTGGTCACGCACGGCCGGTTCCGGCCAGGCTTCGGCGCGCGCATCATACGAAGCGGGCAGTGCGCCCACCAGCGGGGTTTCACCCTCGCCCAGCGCCGCCACCGTGGGGGCCTGGGGCAGGCTCAAATCTTCCACATACGGCTGAACCAGGCTGAACTCCGCCGGCATCTCCGCCGCGCTCAAGCGCAGTGTGTAGCGCGCCTCTTCGGCCTGCCAGGCCCGCCGGTAGGTCAGGCGCAGCTTGGCGTCGCCGCCCTGCACGGCCTTGATCTGAAGGGTGTCCACCGAGGGCGCGCCCAGGGCTTTGCCCTTCTGCGCCACGGTGTGTTCCACCACCTCAAAACGCCCGTCGGGGTCGTCCAACTGCCAGCCGTAGCCGGTGGTCATGTTGCCGTCCAGCCGCACGGTCATCACAGCCTCCGCCGGCATGGCCGCCGCAATTTCCACGTCCATGGCCGCGCCCGCAAAGGGGAACAGACCGCTCAGATTCTGGAAGACCACCTGCTGGAGCTGCTCCAGGCCGCCCGTGCCGCGCACCAGCACCTGAAAATCCGCTGCTTCTGCGCTCTGTCCGGCCGGCTCCACCGTAAAGCTGGCAGCTTCGCCCAGCGCTTCGGCCAATTCGCCTTCCAGAGACGCACGGGCCGCTTCAGCGCCGCCCAGCGCACTCACCTCACCCACCGGAACGCTGGCAGCCAACGACAGCTCCCATTGGGTTTCCCCCGCCTGCGCCTTCACCGGCGTGGGGCTGACCATGACAAAAGTGGACAGGATCAGGCTGATCAACATCAGCGCAGATACCGCCCAGTGGATCGACTGACGCGTCGAAACCATAGGACCCTCCCTATTAAGTATGGAGGTTCAGACAGAAGCTGCCTGAACCTTGAGAATAAAGTTGTCGGAACCCGAATTTCTAAATCCCCGCCCGAAACAATAATGTCGTCTGCGATGCTGCGTGAATTATGTCACGAATCCAAGCAATCCGCAAGGGGCGGCCTATCCCTTTGACCAGGGCCAAAACTCGCCCGCAGGCCAGGAAAACTTACTCCATTCGCAGGTGAGATTTTGATCGAATATCCGTTAAAGTAAGAGCATCACCCTGACGTTGTGCACCAGAGTCTCTTTTTTTGTGCCCGCGAAGCCCTCCGCAATCCGGGTTATAATGAAGTCCTTTGCCGTCACTGAAGGCATAATTATCGAAGGAGCCCCCTTTGTCTGTCTCATCTACTGTGCTGAACTACGACTTGAAGAACGCTGTCGCCAAGAACCGCTTGTTGGGCTTATGGCGGCTGATGCACGGCTTTCAATGGAAATACATCATCGCCACCGTCTCCATCGGCGTGGCCGCCGTGGCCAAGACCTGCACCTACCTGCTGCTGCGCTACTTTGTGGATAACGCCTTCACCGAAGGCGGCACCAGCATCAACCTGCCCCTCATCGCCCTGGGCTTCATCCTCCTGGCGGGGGCTGAGGGCGGTTTCACCTTCCTCAGCGGCCGCTTTGCCGCCCAAACCGCCGAGGGCGTCACCCGCCGCCTGCGCAACTACCTTTTTGACCACATCCAGCACCTGTCCTTCACCTACCATTCGCAAACGGACACCGGCGAGCTGATCCAGCGCTCCACCTCCGATGTGGACGCCCTGCGCCGCTTTTACGCCGATCAGGCCATCGGCGCGGGCCGCATTTTCCTGCTCTTCGTGGTCAATTTTGTCGCCCTGCTCAGCCTGAACGTGACCCTGGGGTTGGTGTCGGTTATCATCGTGCCCCTCATGTTCTACATCTCCATCCTCTTCTTCCGGCGCATCTCCAAAGCCTACGAATCCTATCAGGAGCAGGAGGCCACCCTTTCCACCACCCTGCAGGAGAACCTCACCGGCGTGCGCGTGGTGAAGGCCTTTGCCCGCCAGAGCTTTGAGATGGACAAATTCGAGCGCGACAACTTCGAAAAGTTCAACCGCGGCAAGAAACTGCTCACCATGCACTCCCTCTTTTGGCCCATCTCCGACACCCTGTGCGGGCTGCAAATGGTGGGCGGCTTCCTCCTGGCGGCCATCATGGCCGTCAACGGGCAGATCACCGTGGGCACCTATCTGGCTTATGTGGGTCTGGTGGTGTGGATCATCTTCCCCATCCGCGGCCTGGGGCGCATGATCGTGCAGATGTCCACCGGTATGGTCTCTTACAACCGCGTCATGGAAATTATCCGCCAGGAGCGCGAGCCGCTGGATGAGGGCGACTACACCCCCACCGCGGACACCCTGCGCGGCGACCTGGAATTCCAGAACGTGTCCTTCGCCTACGAAGACAACCCCACCCAAAAGGTGCTGGACGACATCACCTTCGCCTGCCAGCGCGGCCAGGTGGTGGCCCTGCTGGGTTCCACCGGCTCCGGCAAGACCTCGCTGGTGAACCTGCTGCCCCGCTTCTACGATTACACCGCCGGCAGCCTGCTGTTAGACGGCGTGGAGCTGCGCCGCTACACGCGCCGCTTCCTGCGCTCGCAGATCGGCATCGTGGAGCAGGAACCCTTCCTCTTCTCCCGCACCATCCGCGAGAACATCACCTACGGGGTGGGCCGCGAGGTCAGCGAAGAAGAAATCGTGGCTGCCGCCCAGGCCGCCGCCGTCCACGATGTGATCCTCACCTTCCCCCAGGGCTACAACACCCTGGTGGGCGAAAAGGGCGTCACCCTCTCCGGCGGTCAAAAGCAGCGTGTGGCCATCGCCCGCACCATCCTCAAGAACCCGCGCATCCTCATCCTGGATGACTCCACCTCCTCGGTGGACACCGAAACCGAAGGTGAAATTCGCCAGGCCCTGCAAAGCCTGATGCAGGACCGCACCACCTTCGTCATCGCCCACCGCATTCAGAGCATCATGAACGCCGATCTCATCCTGGTCATGGACGACGGCCGCATTGTGCAGCGCGGCCGCCACGAAGACCTGCTGGCCCAAGACGGCATCTACCGGCAAATCTTCAATATCCAGACGCGCATTGAAGACGAACTCGAAAAGGAGATCGCCAGTGTCAGTGAATAATTACTTCGAAGAAGAAGAGTTCAGCGCGCAGTTTAACGGCAAAACCCTGCGCCGCATTCTGGGCCTCACCGCCCCGCATTGGAAGTGGGTGGCCGGCTTCCTCATCAGCATCGCCATCGTCTCCGGCCTGGATGCCGTCTTCACCTACATCAGCAAGCTGGTGATTGACCAGGGCATCCTGGCGGCAAACCGCACCCGCATTTACGAGCTGTTGGGCATGTACACCGGCATGCTGGTGGTTCAGGCGCTTTTTGTGCTGTGCTTCATTTATTTGGTCGGCATCCTCGGCGAGCGCATTCGCTACGACCTGCGCCAGAAGATGTTCAACCACCTGCAGCACCTGTCCCTGTCTTATTTCAGCCGCACCCCCGTCGGCTGGATCATGTCGCGCGTCACCTCCGATTCTGACCGTGTGGCCGATCTGGTCACCTGGGGCATCCTCGACTCCACCTGGGCGGTCATGAACATCCTCACCTCGATGGTCTTCATGTTCGTGATCAACTGGAAGCTGGCCCTCATCGTACTCATCATCCTGCCCATCCTGCTGGTCATCGCCATCGAGTTCCGCAAGCGCATCCTGGTGCAGTTCCGCAACGTGCGCAAGTTCAATTCCAAGATCACCGGCGCCTACAACGAGAACATCACCGGCGTGCGCGTGGTGAAGGCCCTGGGGCGCGAAGGCGAGAACATGCGCGAGTTTGGCGGGCTGACGAATGAAATGTACCGCTCCGGCTACCGCGCCGCCTGGCTCAGCGCCCTCTTCCTGCCCACCGTCCAGCTTGTTTCGGCCTTTGCGGTCGGCGCCATCATCTGGTACGGCGGCCTGCAGGCCCAATTGGGCGGCATCTCCGCCGGCGGCATCCACGCCTTTGTGTCCTACATCACCTTCATGATGTGGCCCATCCAGGACCTGGCCCGCGTGTACGCCGAAATTCAGCATGCCATCGCCTCCGCCGAGCGCATGTTCTCGCTGATTGACACCGTGCCCGAAGTGGCCGACCGCGAGAACGCCGCCGATCCGGGCAGCATCTACGGCGACATTGAATTTGATCACGTCTCCTTCTGGTACGAGGACGAAAGCCAGCCGGTTCTCAAAGATTTCAGCCTCAAGGTCAAACGCGGCGAAACCATCGCCCTGGTGGGGCCCACCGGCGGCGGCAAAACCACCACGGTGAACCTGCTGGCCCGCTTCTACGAACCGCGCAGCGGCGCCATCCGCATCGGCGGGCAGGATTACACCTCCTTCTCGCTGCACAGCATCCAATCGCGCATCGGCATCGTGCTGCAAACCCCGCACCTCTTCTCCGGCACCATCCGCGAGAACCTGCGCTACGGGCGGCTGGATTCCACCGACGCCGAGATCGAAGAGGCTGCCCGCCTGGTGGGCGCGCACGACTTCATTATGAAATACCCCAAGGGTTATGATGAGCCTGTCGGCGAAAGCGGCAGCCTGCTTTCGGTGGGTCAAAAACAGCTCATCAGCCTGGCGCGCGCCGTGCTGGCCCGGCCGGAGATCTTCATCATGGACGAAGCCACCTCCTCGGTGGACACCCTCACCGAAGCCCTCATCCAGCGCGGTATGCAGGCCATCATGCAGAAATGCACCAGCTTCGTGGTGGCGCACCGCCTGTCCACCATCAAGCGCGCCGACCGCATCCTGGTCATCGAGGACGGGCGCATCTCTGAAATGGGCTCGCACAACGAGCTGCTGCGCCTGCGCGGCAAATATTACCAGCTTTACACCCGCCAGTTCCGCGAGCAAATGACCCAGACTCTGGACGTCTTCCAAAGCAGCCCCGCCCAAGAGGCCCTGCCCGCCGATTGACCCTGAGTGTACCGCCTTTCCACCGCCCTCCAGCGCTTTCGCCGGGGGGCGGTTTCGTTGGGCGCCTAAGTGTTAACCTATAGTAAACTCAGAGTTCTTGACACACCTCAGAAACAAGGCATAATAAAAAGTGGATCGATTTTATCCATCCC
>DAIOUB010000153.1:0-1158 GCA_036751735.1 Levilinea sp.
GACATGAGCGAATATCAGGAAAAGCACACCGTCTCGCGCCTGGTGGGCGCGCCCCCGGGCTACGTGGGCTACGACGAGGGCGGACAGCTGACCGAGGCCGTGCGCCGCCGGCCCTACAGCGTGGTGCTGTTTGACGAGATCGAAAAGGCCCACGCTGAGGTCTTCAATGTGCTGCTGCAATTGCTGGACGACGGCCGTTTGACCGACGGCCAGGGCCGCACGGTGGATTTTCGCAATGTGGTTGTGATTATGACCAGCAACCTGGGCAGCGAACTGTGGATGAACGGGCAGCGCGTGGTCACCCGCGAAGCGCTGAACCACGTCTTGCAGGCGCATTTCCGCCCCGAGTTCTTAAACCGCGTGGATGAGATTGTGGTCTTTCATCCCCTGGGGCGCGAAGAGCTGGCCGAAATCATTAACATTCAACTGCGGCGGGTGGAGGCGCTGCTGGCCGAGCGCGGCTACCATCTGGAGGTGGATGCGGAGGCGCGCGCTTATCTGGCGGAGGCGGGCTACGATCCCGATTTTGGGGCGCGGCCGCTGAAACGCGCCATTCAGCGCGAACTGCAGGACCCGCTGGCTGTGCGCCTGTTATCCGGGGCGTTCCACCCAGGTGAAACGGTGCAGGTGCGGCGCGGCGCGCAGGGGCTGGAGTTCGCCTCGCTCTCCTGACCGCCCGACATTGTTTATAAGCTGCCGCGCCCTCCCTGGTTTCTGAAGGGGAGGGCGCGGTTTTGCTGGTTTTGGGCCGCCATCCTGTATAATGGTGCGATCATGCCCGTGCGGGAGGCGCCCAATGAAAATCCAACGTGATTCACTGCAATACTTTTTGATGCTGCTGCTGCTCTCAGCCATCTGGGGCGGCGCGTTTTTGTTCATGCGCGTGGCGGGGCCGGATTTTGGGCCGATCTTCTTGATCGCCCTGCGGGTGTGGATTTCGGCGGTGCTGCTGGTGGCCGTGGCGCATTTTGCGGGCGGGCTGCCGGACTTTCGCAAGAATTGGAAGGCGTTTCTGCTGCTGGGCGCGATCAACAACGCCATCCCCTTCACCCTCATCGCCAGCGCGGTGCTGGTGCTGAACAGCTCCATCGCCGCCATCATCAACGCCACCACGCCCCTGTTCACGGCCATTGTGGCGGCGGCCTTTGGGCTGGAGCG
>DAIOUB010000153.1:1258-7296 GCA_036751735.1 Levilinea sp.
ACGCCACCACGCCCCTGTTCACGGCCATTGTGGCGGCGGCCTTTGGGCTGGAGCGTTTCACTGCGCGCAAGGGCCTGGGCGGTCTGCTGGGCATTTTGGGGGTGGTGATCTTGATGGGCTTCAGCCCGCTGCCCTTGAACCAGCGCACCATTCTGGCGGCCCTGGAATCATTGCTGGCGGCGGTGGCCTACGCTTTCGGTGCGGTGTACGTGCGCGCGCGTTTTCAGGGCTTTACCCCGCTGCAAGTTTCGGCCGGGCAGTTGGCCGGGGCTGGGGCGGCCATGCTGCCGGCGGCTTTCTTCTTCCTGCCGAAGGGCAGCCCTTCGGCCCTGGCCTGGCTGTCACTGCTGGCCCTGGCGGTGCTGTGCACCTGCCTGGCGTATCTGATCTACTTCCGCCTGATCACCAAGGGGGGCGCCACCAAGGCCATCACGGTGACGTTTATGGTGCCGTTCTTCAGCCTGCTGTGGGGGGTGCTGCTGCTGAGCGAGCCGCTCAACTGGGGCATGTTCGCCGGTCTGGCGGTAATTTTGTTCAGCGTGTCGCTGGTCTTAGGCAGCCGGTCCTGAGGGGGGCGCGGGCTTTTCCCGCCCCCACCACAGCGCCAAGGCCCCCGCGCCCACCAGGGCCGCCGCGAAGGCGAACATGGTCTGCGGGCCAAGGTGCTGGTAGATCCAGCCGCCCAGGGGGGAAGAAAGCAGGGGGGCCAGACCAAACGACACCGAACTCATCAGGGCCACCACCGTCGCCGCCCATCCGGGCGGCGCGTTGCGTTCCAGCAGCACCACCGTGGACACCATGAACAGGCCAAAGCCAGGCCCGCGCAGCAACGCCATGAGCAGGGCCAGCATGGGCGTTTTCACCAGGGCCAGGCCCAGGAAGTAAGCCCCCACCAGGGCGTAGCCCAACAGCAGGGTTTTGGTGCCGCCCCAACGCCGCACCAGCCGCCCGCTGAGGTACATGGCGGGGACTTCCAAAAAGGCGGGCAGGCCGACGGTGATGCCCACCATCTCCAGGCCGCCGCCCAGGTCGGTCATGTACACGCCCCCAAAGATGACCCCCAGCCACAACGCGCCGCCGATGAGGAAGCTGCCGATCAGCAGGACCACGATCACGCGGTTGCTGCGGATTTCCTGCAAGGGGAAGCGCTGCGCGGGGCCCTGGGCGGGGGGTTCTTCTTCCAAAAAGCCCACCGCCAGCGCGGCCAGCAGGGCCATGACCGCCGCGGCGGGGAACATGCTCGTCGTGCCGATGCGGCTCCAAATGTACCCGCATAGGATGGCGATGATGCCGAAGCCCACCGACCCCCACATGCGCATGCGCCCGTATTCCAGCCCGTGGCGGGCGGCCATGCGCGCGGAAATGCCTTCGCCCAGGCCCACCGTGGGGCTGCGCCCCAGGGCCAGCAGCAGAGACAGGGCCAGCACCGCCGGAAAGGTGCGCGCCCAGGGAAAGAGGAACAGGACCACCGCCACCGCCAGGAGCGCCCCGGCCAACATCCAGCGCCGTTTGCCCAGGCGGTCAGCCCAACCGGAATAGAGGGGAGCTACCCATAATTGCAGAAAGGGCAGCAAAGCCCCCAGCAGGCCGATTTGGCTGCCGGTGATGCCCAGGTTCTGTAAATGCACGTTGAAGGAAGGTTCGAAAACGCCAATCACCCCCCAATAGACTGCGCTGTAAAGCGATCCGCGCAGCATGATAGCGGCAGGTTGCATCAGACGGGGGGTTGCAGAGTCCATACACCGGTCCATTCGGGTAAGCGCGCCCACGCGTTGCGGCGGATCGATTCGGCCAATTCAGCGCCGAAGAAAAATTCTGTCCAGGCCACGGCGGTGTCCACGTCGGGGAACTGGTAATCGGTGGAGATTTGCTGACGGGTAAAGCCCCAGCGGTTTTCCAGCCAGGCGTAATACTCCGCCAGCTCCGGCGTGGGCGGCTGGGGGATGAGGCTGCCGGTGGAGAGGGTTTCCATGATGATCACCCGCCCGCCGGGGCGCACCACGCGCAGCATTTCGTGGAGGATGCGGGTCATGTGGGTCTGCCAGTCCTGGGCATACCAGGCGCGCAGGTGGCCGATGGCCCACCCGGCGGTGACCACATCTGCCCAGCGGCTGGCGAAGGGCAGGGCGCGCATGTCGCCTTCCACCAGGGGCCAGCTGCCCCCCAGGGCGCTGCGCTGCACGGCCTGTTCGGCCAGCATGGCGCGGTTCAGGTCCAGCGCGGCCAGGCGCACGGGTTGGGGGTGCAGCAGTAGGGGAATGCGCCCTGTGCCGCTGCCCAAATCCAAAATTTTCAGCCCGTCCTGCGGGCCGTCCAGCCCCAGAGCGGGCAGCAGGTGCTGTTCGACGTCTTCGACGGTCACCATGCGGTGATATTCCTGCGCGCGGTGCGCGTAAATTTTTTCGAAGTGATCCATCCCGAATCCTTTTTGGGTGAAGGGGGAACTTGCTATAGGAAGTGGATTGTACCAGTTTATCGGGTTTTTTGGGAGAAAAAAGCTCTGAAAAGGGGCTGTGCCGCTGGGCGCGGCGTTCAGTCCGGGTTGATCAGCGACTCGACGGTGAACAGCCGTACCCCTTCGGCTTTGGCGGCCTCTTCCAATTCGGGGGTAAAGCCGCGGCGTGCGAAAAGGGCGTACTGCAATTTCTCAATGCCGTGCTCCTGCTGGAATATCTGGGCCTTTTGCTTGAGTTCGTCCAGAACCCGGGTGCCCACCGGATGAATACTCCATTTGCATTCCCCCACCAGGGCGGTTTTTTCGGTAAGGTTGACCGCCAGCACATCCATTTCCGCTTTTCGATGCCACCAACCCCCAATCCGTTCGGGCAGAAAGTCCAGTTGGCCTGTCTGCGCCAGACGGCCGGTGAAGGTCACCGCCGCTTCTTCAAACGCGGCTGCGGCAAAATGATCCAGGTCGGGCTGCACGCGCTGGGTGAGAACGGCGTCGGCTAGCCCCAGATCCAGGCTGCTCTGGTTGGGGTGCACATAGCGGAACCAGAAGCGCAAAAAATGATCCTCGATCTGGTACAGCCCTTTTTTGCTCTTTTCGGGCTGCGGCTCGGTGGCGGGGACGCGCCGGGTGACCAGGCGCATTTGCTGCAAAATGTCCAGATAGCGGGCGGCGGTGTTCACATCCCCTACCCCCGCCGCCTGCGTGATCTCGTTCAGGCGCGTGCGCCCCTGGGCGATGGCGCGCAGAATGGAGAAATAATTGCGCGGCTCCCGCAGCTCTTCCATGAGCAGCAGGCGGGGTTCGTTGAACAGGGTGCCGGTTTGCGCATCCAGAATATGCTGGCGGATATTGGCGAAAATGCTCTGGCTGTCCTGAAAGGTGCGCAGATAAAAGGCATGCCCCCCACAACCGCCCAGGCGGTGAACTGGTCTTCTGCCGAATAGTGGGGATAAAAGTGGGCCGCGGAAGGCAGATCCAGGGGGCGCAGCAGTGCACTGGCTGTGCGCCGCCCATACAGGGGGGCCTGATACCCCAAGACTTCGGTTTCCATGATGCCAATGTACGAGCCGCACAGCACCAGCATGAGCTGTGTATCTTTGAGCTTTTCATCCCACACCTTCTGCAGGATGGAGGGCACCGCTTTGTTGCCGCTGATCAGATAGGTGAATTCATCCAGCACGACGATGGGCCTCGGCTGCATGGGGAGATCGGCCAGGGCGCGAAAAGCCGCCTCCCAGGAGGGGTAGGTGAACCCCTGGGGCACTTCGGCATGCAGAAAGCCGTAGATTTGCTGTGAAAAAGTGGCCAGCTGCTCGGCGTCGCTGCTCAGAGTGGCGATGAAGAAGAGGTGCGGTTTGTCAGCGCAGAATGCGCGCAGCAGCTCGGTCTTTCCCACCCGCCGGCGGCCGTAGAGGACAAAGAGTTCGGCCTGCGCGCTTTGAGAGCGCTGATTCAGGAGGCCCAGTTCGGTTTTTCGGTCAATGAACACAGCACCCTCCGCTGAATCGCGTGAAAATATTACAAATCATAATTATTATAATCATAATTTGTAAAAATACAAGCAAGGGAACTGGGTTTAGCGGCCTTTTGGGAGGGCTAAACGCTGCCGAAATACATGGACTGCACGAAACGGCGGGTGAAATCGGCGTAGGCGGTCAGCTCGATGTAGCGCACGCGCTGCGGCAGCGCGGCGGCCTGCTGGCGGCGCGTGCGCGAGAGCAGCATCTGGCGCGCGCCCACCCCGGCGGCGTTGCCCACCTGGAAAAAGCGCTCCAGGGGCACGGCGGGGAACATACCCAGGCGCACCGCGCTGGGTAAATCCAGATAGGCTCCGAAGGCCCCGGCGATGACCCAGCGCTGCACATCTTCCGCGTGCAGGCCGGCCTCGGCCAGCAGAATTTCGATTCCGGCGCGGATGGCGCCTTTGGCCAGCTGAATCTCGTTGACGTCCTTGCGGGTCACCACAATGTCGCGCCCGTGGCCGGTTTCGGCGCTGGGCACCAGCACAAACTGGCTGGGCCGCGAGCCGTCCGGCTGGCGCTGAAAGACCCCGCGCTGATCCAGCAGCCCGGCGCTGTACAGCTCGGCCACGGCCTGCAGGATGCCTGTGCCGCACAGGCCTACCGGCGCTTTGCCGCCTACGGTGAACACCTGAGCGCGCCCGTCCACCCAGCGCACGCGTTCCACCGCGCCGGGGGCGGCGCGCATGCCGTCGTGGATGTGCGCGCCTTCAAAGGCGGGGCCGGAGGCTGTGGAGCAGCTCCAGATCTGCCCGCCCGCCGACAGGCTGATTTCGGTGTTGGTGCCGATATCCACCAGCACCTGCACAGCGGAAGGCGTGTCAAAATCGGAGGCCAGCAGGGCGGCGGTGTGGTCGGCGCCCACGTAACCGGCGATGAGGGCCGGCAGGTGCAGCACGGCGCCGGGGGCCAGGTGCAGGCCGAGCGCCTCGGCGGGCAAATCCAGCGGCTGCGAGACCGCGGCGATGTAGGGGGCTGTGCCCAGGGGCTCCACCGGCAGACCGCACAGGAAATGGTGGATGGCGGTGTTGCCCACCAGCACGCCTTCAACAATCTGCTCCACGGCGGCCCCGGCCTGCGCGCACAGGCTTTGCGCCAGCTGGTTGAGGCTTTCCACCAGCCGCGTTTGCAGCACGGCGCGGTTTTCGGGGGCTTTGTTGGCGTAGGCGATGCGGCTGATGACATCCTCGCCGTAGGAGATCTGCGGGTTCATAGCGGCGGCCTGACCCAAAACGGCACCGCTTTCCAGGTGGATTAAAAAGGCGGCCAGTTTGGTGGAGCCCATGTCCACGGCCAGCCCCAGGGGGGGCGTTTCGGGCGCGGCGGCGGACAGCAGCCGTGTGAACTCACCTTCATCGCGCAGGGCCAGCCGCACCCGCCCGCCCTGAGCGCGCAGCGCGCGGCTGAGGGCGTTGAGCGCGGGCAGGTTGGCGTGCAGGGGCACGCCCAGCGCCTCGGCGGCGCGGCGCAGGTCGTCGCGCAGATCCTGTTGGCTGGGCAGGGGCAGGCTGAGATCCACGGCGCGCACGGCCGGGTCAAAATCGGCGCGGACGTCGTGTCCTTCGGTTTGCAGGCGCGCCTGACTGAGCAGGGATTCGGGGGGCACTTCCAGGAGCACATCGCTGTGCGCCAGGGCCTGACAGGCCAGGCGCATGCCCGCGGCCTGCTCGGCGGGGGTAAAGAGGGCTTCCTCGTCAGCCGTCAGCGGGCTGAGGCGGCCCTGCACCAGGCGCACGCGGCACTGCCCGCAGATGCCCATGCCGCCGCAGGCCGCCAGCAGTTCAACGCCCGCTTTTTGGGCGGCGCTCAGCAGGTCGCTGCCGGCGGGGACTTGAATGCGGCGGCCTAAAGGCTCGAAATCAACGGTGACGGGTGCGCTCATGCGGCAGTTTGGCTCAGGCGGCGGGATGCACAGCCTGGGCGACGGACTGAAGGTGAGCCGGGCTGGTTCCGCAGCAGCCGCCCACCACCTGCGCCCCGGCCTGCAGCCACAGCGCGGCCTGCGCGCCCATTTCGGCTGGGCTGAGGCGGTAGATGGGGTTGCCTTCCGCGTCCACCTCCGGCAG
>DAIOUB010000154.1:0-7230 GCA_036751735.1 Levilinea sp.
CGGGGGGCACAGAGGGGGGGAGGGCGTCTGCGCTGAAGCTGCCGCCGCTGGAATCCGCGCGGGGGGTGCCCGGGCGGGTGCGCGAGGGGGTATTGGGGGAGGACTTGGGGAGAAGGAGGACGACCGCCAGGCAGCACAGGGCGGCCAGCCCCAGCACGCCGCAGCCGATGCCGGGGTAGGGGGGGGTGCGGTTGGGGCGGGGGGGCGCGGCGGGGGCGGGGAACAGCCTCGGCACCTGGGCGGCGCGCAGCCAGCGCGCGGCGGCGGGGTTCCAGACCCCATCCTGGGGGGAGATTTGCCCCTGGGCGGCCAGGGACTGCAGCTCGGCCCAGGTGTGCGGGCCGCTCTTGCCTTGCGGTCGGTTGAGGTACCAGCTGGGGTCGTTGGCCATGCGCGCCTCCTGGGGTTGGGTGCGGTGGGGATAGCATGATTATAGCCCCGCGGGCCAGCGCGCGGGGGATTTTGGGGGAAATAGAAACGGGCAGCCTTTGGGGCTGCCCGTTGAGAAAAATGTGTTGAAGGGAAGTGCAAGGCAGGGCGGCGCTTCAGCAGGCGACGATTTCTTTGATCATAAATTCCCGCCCGCTGAGAATTTCTCGCTCTGGCGCGCCGCACTGCGGGCAAACCCGGTGATCGGGCAAGTGGTACACCTTGCGGCAGCCATGACACAACGCGTTTGCAGGGGTGATTTCGATCGTTAACCGCGTGTTCTGCAGCAAGGTGCCGTCCACTGCGGCGGGGTAACACGCCTGGATGAACTGGGGGACGACAGAGGCGGCTTCGCCGATTTGCAGCACCAACGTGTCAATTTGCGTGACACCGTTTTGCCGCGCGAAGCGCTCCACCGTTTGAACCACATGAATCATGACACCCAGTTCGTGCATACGAGTCCCTGTTCTTAATCATCTCCGCGAAAGGTCGCGGATCAATTCTTAAAAATGGCTTTCACCTTGCGCGTCACTTTCTTTTGGACGATCTTCACCTTGCGCTTCAGCATGTGGCGGATGACGATGGGTTTCATGTCTGGCAAGGCGGCGCCGACCCCGTCATATTCGCGCACCAGAGACACAGCGTCAAATTTACAGCGGGTGACGCACATACCGCAGCCCACACAAAGGGCTTCATCCACCACGGTGGCGCCGCAGCTGAGGCAGCGGGCGGTTTCCTGGCGCACCTGCTCTTCGGTGAAGGTGATTCGCGGGTCGTAGAAACCGCGGTCGCGGCTGTTGTGGGCAGGTTTCTGACGCGGCATGCGGTCGTACCCTTGCAGGTCGAGGTCTTTTTTGTCCAAGGATTGATAGGCACGAGGGCTGCGCCCAATGGTCAGGCTTTGGCCGGGGTGGACAAAGCGGTGAATGGAAATGGCGGCCTGCTTACCGGCGGCGATGGCGTCAATGGCAAAGCGCGGGCCGGTGAGGGCGTCGCCGCCTGCGAAGATATCGGCCTGGGCGGTCTGGTAGGTGAGCGCGTCGGCCTGCAGGGTTCCGTTGGGATTGAGCGCCGCGGCAGAACCTTCGAGCAGACGACCCCATTGAATACCCTGGCCGATCGCTACCAGGACGAAGCTGGCTTCCACGCTGGTGAGATCCGTTTCGTCGTAAGTGGGGCGGAAACGTTGATTTTCATCGAAAACCGACAGGCAGCGCTTGAACTCCACGCCGCTGACGCAGCCGTCCGCCGACAGAATTCGTTTGGGCCCCCATCCGTTGCGAATGGTGATGCCTTCGGCTTCAGCCTCTTCGATTTCTTCCTGCAGCGCGGGCATTTGCGGACGGCTTTCCAGGCAGTACATGTCCACCGAGGCTGCTCCCAGGCGAACGGCGCTGCGGGCGACATCGATGGCCACGTTGCCGCCGCCGATGACGATGATCCGCCCGTGAAGCTCTGGTGCACTGCCCAAATTGACCTGCCGCAGGAAATCTACCCCGCCGAAAACGCCGGAAGAGTCCTCGCCGACGATGTTCAGTTTTCGGCTGGCCTGTGCGCCGACAGCCAGATAAAAGGCGGCGTACCCCTGGGCGCGTAAATCCGCCAGGGTGACATCTTTGCCCACCTCAACGCCGGTGCGAAAGGTGACGCCCAGCTCTTTGAGGATCTCTATTTCGGCGTTGACCAGGTTCTTTTCCAGGCGGAAGGCCGGGATGCCGAGGGTTAACATGCCGCCGGGCATGGTTTCTTTTTCGAACACGGTGACGGAGTAGCCCTCCACCGCCAGATAGTAGGCGCAGGAGAGGCCCGCTGGGCCGGCGCCCACCACGGCGATTTTCTGTGGGTAGGTATTTTTGACGCGCGGGATGAAGCGGTGCTGGGCGTTCAGGTCTTGTTCGGCGATGAATTTTTTGATTTCGTCAATGGCAATGGGGTCATCAATATCGCCGCGGGTGCAATCGGATTCACAGAGGCGCGGGCAGATGCGTCCGCATACGGCCGGGAAGGGATTTTCCTTCTTGATCAGTTCCAGGGCATCGCGGTAGCGGCCCTGGGAGGCGAGCTTGATATACCCCTGCACGCCGAGATGCGCCGGGCAGTTGCTTTTGCACGGGCTGGTGCCGGTGTCTGCCACATCTTTGCGGTTATAGCGGTAGTCGGGGTTCCAATTTTCCGGCCCCCAATCGTTATCGCGCGGGGTTTCGCGCGGCAGGCGCACTGGCGCGTTTAACGCGCACAGTTTTTGCCCCAATTGAAGGGCGTTGGTGGGGCAGGTTTCGACACATTCGCCGCAGGCCATACATTTCTGCGGATCAATGTGCGACACATAGTTGGAGCGCACCATATCGGTGTTGATGAACATCTCGGCGGTGCGCAGGGAAAGGCAGGAACAACCGCAGCAGTTGCAGATGGCGTGGGTTTTGCCGGGGCCGTCGGTGTTGGGAATCTGGTGCATGAGGCCGTTTTCTTCGGCGCGGCGGATGATCTCGAAGGCTTCGCCGCGGGAAATCTCGCGCCCGCGGCCGGTGCGGATGTAATACTCGGCGGCGTGGCCCATCTGGATGCACATATCTTCTTTCAGATGGCCGCAGCCTTCGCCCATCGCTTCGCGGGCTGTGCGGCATGAGCAGTCGGAAACGGAAAAGATTTCGTTCTCGTTCAGATAGGAGGAGACTTCTTCGTAGGAAGCGCGGCGGGAATTGCCGTCAATGCTGCTTTCGATGGGAATGACGCGCATGAGGCCAATGCCCACCGGGAAATTCCCGGCCGTGGCCGCGCCGCGCACGCGCCCGTAGGCTTCAAAGGATTCAGCGATCTGCGGGTACTTGCGCACGTTTTCTATGTTGTTGGTCATCATTTCCATGATGCCGGGAACCCAGGTGTCATACCAGTACTGGTCGGCGCCGTCAATGCGGTTGACAAAGCAGACGCCCGCCATCGCCAGCTCCCACAGAAGCTGGCTGGTGCGTTCCAGCGGCTTACCGCAGCGCGCGGCTACCTGCGCAGTGGTTTGCGGCTGGCGAAATTCCAGGCACAGGGCCACTTCTGCCATTTCGTCGCTGACCACCGGTTCCAGAATGCGGTATTCTGGGTCGGTGGGTTTTATACCGTTTTTCGCGCCCATTTTCTTGCGGCTGACTTTATTGGCAAACTCCAATACTTTTTGCTTGACGGTCATCGTGATCCCTCTGTGAGCTTTACTGCGTTTGTTTCCACTGCTGGACTGACTGGCGCAGCCAATCGGCCCAGGCCTGAATGCCCTCGCCGGTTTTGGCGGAGATGGGCAGGATGAGAATTTCGGGGTTCAGCCTGCGCACGCGCTGGCTGACCGCCTGCAGATCGAAATCGAACATCGCCAGGGTGTCGATTTTGTTGATGAGGAGCACATCCACCTTGGAAAACATCAGCGGGTATTTCAGCGGTTTGTCGTCGCCCTCGGGCACGCTGAGGATCATGGCGTTCTTGACCGCACCGGTGTCAAATTCGGCCGGACAGAGCAGATTGCCGATGTTTTCCAGGATGACCAGATCGAGGGGGTCGGGCGACAGCTCGTCCAGGCCCTGGCGGGTCATGTTGGCGTCCATGTGGCACATGCCGCCGGTGTGCAGTTGGAGGACGCGCGTGCCTGTGCGGGCCACGGCGGATGCGTCCACATCCGAATCGATATCGGCTTCAATGACTCCCATGCGCAGTTCGTTTTGCAGGGCGGCGATGGTGCGCAGAACGGTGGAGGTTTTGCCGGAACCCGGGGATGACATGAGGTTGAGCAGAAAAGTGCCCGTGCGCCGAAGCTCCTCTCGGATGCGGTCCGCCTGGCGGTTGTTATCAGCAAACACGCTTTCTTTGATCTGGATGACTTTAAAGGCGTCCATGGACCATTCCTCCACCGGTGTTGGCGTGATTGAGATTATCCCAGGGCGGTTGAAGGCTCGGGGCGAGAGGTGGGCTGGGCCTCAGGCGCGGCATGGGGGGCGTGCTTGAGGGCGGCCACCTTTTGGTAGGCGGGCAAATGAGTGTACAGCTCCTCTTTGAGCGGGTTGCGCCCGGTCTTGCGCATGGTGTAAAGCTGGTACACCAGCACGGCGATGTTGGCCGCTAAGGCCAGGCCGCTGACCACCCACAAGGCGGTGGTGCTGTGTGAAGATTTGACCGCGAACATGGAGGTGTCCACGAAGCTGGGGAAGGTCATCACGAACATCATCCAGATGGCCAGGGTTTGGGCGCGGTGCTGCAGCCAGGCGCCTTTCTTGATGAAGAAGGCCGGGATGGTGCAGGAGATCAGCAGGGCGGCGCCGGCGTAGAAGGCGTGATCGGACACGCAGTTGTAGACGTAGGCGAAGTTCCACAGATCGTAGGCGATGATCCAGAACCAGAGCATATCGGGCCAGAGCATGTCTTTCTTGCTGTCTTTGCCGATGAAGATGCCCATCCAGCCGGTGATGGTGATGATGTTGATCAGACCGGCGATGCCGTTCATGATATTCCAGGGGCCGCCGATGGTGTACACGCCGTCCACCAGGCCGTTGACGCCAAAGCTTTGAAAATCGCGCACCACGGCTTCGAGGATGTTGACCGCCAGGATGACGGGGGGGAAGAGGAGCGCGTATTTGTTGGTGCTCCAACCCTTCAGGTTGCGGATGGCGAGGAAGCCCAGGCAGCCGGCCAGGGCGGAATAGACCTTGGCCCAGTGGAACCAGGTGCCCACGCTGGAGCCGGGGGCGGCTGTGTTTTTCCACACGGCGAAGGGCAGGATGGCGGGCAGCACCAGGAAGATGGCCAGGGAGAACCATTTGTTAATACGGGCTAACTCGTTGATGAGGATTAACCCACCCAGGACCACAAACCACATCACCACGGAATACCAGGGAAGCGACTCGAACAGGAACATGTTTTCCTCCAAGAAGCAGATCGGGGTAAAATAAATACCTAACGTTTGGTATGTTTTTTATTATAATGAAATCAGGGCAGAAGTCAATATGATCAAGTTTTGGTACAATGCAAGCAGAGAGAGGCACGGATGAACAAGGACGGCAAGACCAAGATCATTGAGGCAGCGCAGCGCCTGATCGCGCGCCAGGGGGTCGAAAAGACCTCTATGCGGGAAATTGCCGAGGAAGCCGGGATCACCACAGGGGCGATTTATTACTACTACAAGAGCAAGGAAGAGCTGCTGTACGATGTGATGGATTATTCCACCGCGGTGACGGCGGAGATTATGAAAATGCGCACGCAGCCGCAGGCACAGCCCGACGAGGTGCTGAACGAGATTGCGCGGCGGGTGGCGCGGCAGTTGACCCACAGCGGCCATTGGAATCTGCGCTTTTACCTGGCGCTGCCGGCTGCCCAGGGGGATGAGGCGCTGCGGGCGCGCTTTGTGCAGAATTATGCGGCCCAAACCCAGCGCACGGCGGAATTATTTAATTTTGTCTTCCGAACTCAGGCCAACCCGGTGGATACTTTCCTGGCGGTGCTGATGGTGGCGGCTATGGACGGGATCAATTTTCAGCAGTTCATCGGCGCGCTGCCGGTGCCCATTCAGGATTTGGCGCGGGTGTATAACGAGTTCTTCGCGTTTGCTGTGCCGCTGTTTAAGCAGAACGCAGACCAGGCGCGCCGCTTTGAGGATTTGCCCCCGGGGGAGTGAGGGGGAGAGGCGGCTGGGCGCGGGGGTTAATCTGTATCCGCTTTGATCTCAATCGCCGTCTGGCACTCGGTGAATTTGGAACACACCATAAACATTTTGCCAGCGAACGGCCCTTTCACGCCTTTTCTTTGAACCATGCGAGATCCACATTTGGGGCAAACCATTAACGGTTCTGGGGCTGGGATGGACGTGATGGATTCTGGCTCGTCGCTCTCTGCGCCCAATAAACGCTGGATGATACGCTCCCGTTTTTCCCAAATCAGGGCGTTGATGGGGTTCGGGGCGGCGGGTTTTTGCAGGATGTCGAGCAGATATTTCTTGTTAGTCACTCTCACGCCTTTGACCGGCTTGCCCGCTTTGACAAACGCATGCGTGAAAACCACCACGGCAGTGACCCACGGCTGTTTGCCGATGACCTGTTCCACTTGCTCGCGCACCCAATAGCTGTTCCGAAGCGATTGGGCCACGAAGTCTTTTTCGGTGGAGTGGCCGTTTAGGAGAATTTCACTCTCGGTCGTGGTGATCGTTCCGCGGTGGGATTTGGTCTCCAGCATGAAGATGCCGCCATACCGGCTGATGACCAGGTGATCAATATTGCCGTAGTTGCTGTCAAGGTCGTGAAGCACTTCAAATTCGTCGCCGAGGTTTTCCAGCATTTCGCCGATTTTTTCCTCGGCGGCCGCGCCCCGCTCTGCCCGGCGAATTTCTTTTTTCTTTTTTCGCGCGTAGCCATTGAGGATGTCTGGGAGGATGCGCAGGAGGATCAGCAAAACCAGAAACCCAACGCCCCCCAAACCAAACTGATCTGGATTCATCAGGATGATGACTAGAATGACCGCCGCGGCGAGCCCGACGATGCCCCAGCGGATTAAGGAGCGCCGGCGATCTTCAGCCATTTGGCGGGTGGATGCGCCGGCGCTGTGGGTTGATTTGGACATGCGTTTCCCCCTTCAATAAATCTTCTCTGTTGGAGAGGTGGTAATAGGTAAGGAAATTATAACCGCGAATTGGGAATCTGCTAAAGGGATGATCTGGCTGTGGTCAATTTCTGTTTCTGGTGTGCCGCTGCCGATGCCAAAACAGGTCAGCCAGCGCCTCCTGGGGTTGGGTGCGGTGGGGATAGCATGATTATAGCCCCGCGGGCCAGCGCGCGGGGG
>DAIOUB010000155.1:0-5705 GCA_036751735.1 Levilinea sp.
ACGCGCCCGGGGGTGGCCAACTGCGATGACGAGTGGATGACCGCTAAGATCCGCGAACTGCGAGACCAGGGCTATCTGGTGATCGCCACCGTGCAGTATTTTGAGCACTACGCCATGACCATCACCCCTTTCCAGCAGCGCGATTTTCCGCCGCTTGCCGAAGCCGGGGCGGTGATTGTGCAGGGCAGTCAGGCGCATTACCCGCAAGGCTTTGGCTTTGTGGGCAGCAGTCTGATCCATTACGGCCTGGGCAATTTGTTCTTTGACCAGATGTACGTGCCGGAGGGCTTTGGGGGACAGTCGTTTCACCCCGATCTGCCCATCCCCGGCACGCGGCTGGAATTTATTGACCGGCACGTGTTTTACGACGGACGCTATGTGGGCAGTGAGATCTTGACCGCTGTGTTGGAAGATTACGCGCAGCCGCGCCCGATGAGCGCGGCGGAACGGCGTGTGTTTTTACAGGAAGCCTTTCGGGTCAGCCTTTGGCCCACCGCTGAGGAGAATTTGCCATGAAACTCTACGATATTTCTGTGCCGGTCAGCCCCAGTCTGCCCACCTGGCCGGGGGATCCGGCCATTGAGATCAGCATGCCGGACCGCATCGCGGACGGGTCGGTAGCCAACATTTCGCGGTTGGCCTTTGGGGTACACACCGGCACGCACGTGGATGCGCCGCTGCACTTTGTAGACGGAGCCGCCGCTGTGGACGCGATGGGCCTGGAGCCGTTGGTGGGACCGGTGCAGGTATTGGAGGTAAGCGATGATGTGACTGCGGTGGACGCCGGGGTGGTAGCAGGCTGCGGCCTGCGCCCCGGGGTGGAGCGCGTGCTGTTTAAGACGCGCAATTCCCGTTTTTGGCGGGAAGACCCGCTGCGCTTTCATCGTGAATTTACGGCCATCACGGCGGATGGGGCGCAGGCCCTGGCGCAGCGCGGGCTGAAGCTGGTGGGGATTGATTACTACTCGGTGGCGCCCTTTGACGCGCCCACCCCCACGCACCAGATTCTGCTGGGGGCGGGCATCATGGCGCTGGAGGGGATTGACCTGGGCGCGGTGGCTCCGGGCGAGTACACCCTGATGTGCCTGCCGCTCAAACTGATGGGCGTGGAGGGCGCGCCCGCGCGGGCGATTTTATTGGCTTAGCGCGGGACGGGCAGGGTGTAGCCGCCGTCCACCACGATCACCTGGCCGCGGATCATGCTGGCATCGGGTGAGCATAAAAAGGCCACCACGCCGGCCACGTCCTGGGGAGTGACCAGGCGTCCGGCGGGGGTGTTTTCTACGGCGCGGGTGATGGTCTGCGGGTCGCCGAGGGCAGCGAAGTGCTTGAGGGCGTCCGTTTCCACGATGCCGGGGCTGACGGCGTTGACGCTGATATTTTCGGGGGCCAGTTCCACCGCCAGATAGCGGGTGAGGGCTTCCAGAGCAGCTTTCGAGGCGCCCACCGCCACGTAATCGGGCAGCACGCGCTGACCGCCGGGGCTGGAGATGGCCACCATTTGGCCGCCGCCGCGGGCGCGCAGCAAAGGCAAAGCCTGCTGGGCGGCAAATAGAAAGGCGCGGGTGTTGACGTTGAGAGTCCAATCCCAGCCGCTGATCTTTTGCTGCATGGCGGGGCGGTTGAAGCCGGAAGCGGCGTTGCTGATGAAAATATCCAAACCGTCGAAGTGCTGCTGAATCTGGGCAAAGAGATTCTCGATGTCTTCCGGTTTGGAGAGGTTGGCCTGCACCACCAGAGCCTGACGGCCCAGGGCGCGAATCTTCGCGGCGGTTTCTTCGGCGGGGGCCTGGTTGCGGTGGAAGTTGACCACCACATCCGCGCCGTCCGCGGCCAGGCGCAGGGCGATGGCCTGACCGATGCCGCGGCCGGAACCCGTGACGAGGGCAATTTTGCCTTGGAGGGGGGAGAGGCTCATGTGGTTGTCTCCTGGGGGGTGTATATGACGGGGCGAAAGAGGGCTGTGGGGAAAAAGGCCGTACCCTGGGGGCCGAGGCGCAGCAGTTCCTGTTCGGCAGCAGCGGCGTCCTGGCGCAGACGTTCCACCTGAATGCCGCGGCACACATCTGGGAAGGGGGCCAGCCAGCCCTGGGCGCGGGCGAAGAGTTTGCAGGCACCGGTGTATTTCCCTTGCTGAATTTTGTAATAAGCCACGCCCACCTGAAGGATGCCGCGGTACAGCTCGCGCACCGGGCCGCTTTCGGCTCGCCAGGCAGTTTCCAGGGCTTCGTGAGCCTCAAAATAGGCCCCGGCGTTAAAGAGGTGCAGGCCGAGGAGCACATCCTCTGGCAGCGGCCCCTGACAGGCGGCGCGCTTTTCGGCGGGGGTGAGGGTGAAGGGCTGCGGATCAGGCGGGTTCATCGTGGCTTGATTATAGCATGGGGTGTGCGCCGGAAAAGGGCGGGGGGAGGGAAGGCGAAAAGCGCGGTTCTATGATACGATTAACGGGAAGTAACCCATTTCACCTTCCGAGGAACCCATGTTCGAACTGGACGATCAGGATATTCTTCCGCTTTCGTTGGAACATAACTTCTGGACCTGGTCTGCACAAGGCAAGGTCAACCCCATTCCTGTTAAGCGCGCCAAGGGCGTGTATTTTTGGGATGTGAATGACAAGCGCTATCTGGACTTGAACTCGATGGTGATGTGCGTGAACATCGGCCACGGGGAAGAACGGGTGATTGAGGCGATGGTGGAACAGGCGCGTGAGCTGCCTTTTGCCGGGCCGGGAATGGCCACGAAGCCGCGGGCGCTGCTGGGCCAGGCCCTGAGCGAGATCGTGCCTGCCGGGCTGACGCGCTATCTGTACACCCTGGGCGGGGCTGACGCCAACGAGAACGCCATCAAACTGGCGCGGGGGAAGACGGGCAAGTTTAAGATTCTGACGCGCTACCGCTCATATCATGGGGCCACCTATGGGGCCATCGCCGCCACGGGCGACCCGCGGCGCGCGCCCTGGGAGCCGGCGGTGATGCCGGGGGTCGTGCATTTTCTGGATCCGTACCGATACCGTTCCACCTTCCACCGGCACAACCCCGATATCAGCGAGGAAGAATTTACCCAGGATTACCTCAACCATCTGGAAGAGATTATCCTGTATGAGCGCCCGGAAACCATCGCGGCAATACTGATGGAATCGGTGACGGGAACGAACGGGATCATCATCCCGCCTCAGGGCTACATGCAGGGCGTTCGCGCGCTGTGCGACCGCTACGGCATTGTGATGATCGCGGATGAGGTGATGAGCGGGTTTGGGCGCACGGGTAAGTGGTTCGCGGTGAACCATTGGGACGTGACCCCGGACATCATGACCATGGCCAAGGGGCTGACCAGCGGTTATGCACCCTTGGGGGCGGTGGCGATGAAACCTGAAATTGTCGACGCTTACCGCGAGCGCACCTACGAGGGCGGGCTGACCTATAACGGCCACCCCATTTCCCTGGCGGCGGCGATTGCCACCATCCGGGTGATGCAGGAGGACAAACTGGTGGAGAAGGCTGCTGCCACGGGCGAAGCCATGGCGGATATGCTGGCGGAGCTGAAGGAACGCCACCCCTCGGTGGGTGAGGTGCGCTCGATCGGCCTGTTTGGCATTATGGAACTGGTGCGGGACCGCAAAACCAAAGAGCCGATGGCGCCGTTCAACGGGGGCAGCCCAGAGATGACCGCTTTCCGCAAGTATATGCTGGATCACGGCGTTTTCCTGTACACCCACTGGCACACGGCGCTGATCATCCCGCCGCTGCCCATCACCACCGAGCAGCTGATGGAAGGCTTCTCGGTGCTGGATCAGGCCTTGGAGATCACCGATCAGGCTGCGCGTTGATGTCACTTTTCGGGCCGCGCCGCGTCCAATACATGAACACATTTGCGATGAGGAGCATCGAACATGGATTTTAACCTGAGCGGATTATCGAGCGCCAAGCGCAGCCTGGAAAGCGAGCGGGTGAAAGTGCTCATTTTGGGGGCCGGCCCGGCGGGCATGTCGGCGGCGCTGTATGCGGCGCGGGCCGAGCTGGCGCCGGTGGTGCTGACGGGTACGGCTTTGGGCGGGCAGGCCTCGCTGACGCACGTGATTGAGAATTACCCCGGCTTCCCCGAAGGTGTGGGCGGGCTGGAACTGGGCGAACTGTTCCAAAAGCAGGCCGAGCGCTTTGGAGCGCGCTTTGAATTTGACACCGCCACCAGTGTGGACCTTTCCAAGCGGCCTTTTACCGTGAAAACCTATTCCAAAGAGTATCTGGCGGACGTAGTGATTTTGACCACGGGGGCCAGCCCCAACCATTTGCAGATTCCGGGAGAGACGGAACTGACCGGCAAGGGCGTTTCGTACTGCGCCACCTGTGACGGCTGGTTCTTTAAGGATAAAAAAGTGGTGGTGGTGGGCGGCGGCGACAGCGCCCTGGAGGAAGGTTTGTTTTTGACCCGTTTTGCCAGCGAAGTGACCATCATTCACCGGCGCGATCAACTGCGCGCGGGGGCCATTTTGCAGCGGCGGGCGCAGGAAAATCCCAAGATCCGCTTTGTGTTTGACACGGTGGTCACGGCCGTGGAGGGTCAAAAAGCGGTGGAGCGGCTGGGCCTGAAAAACGTGAAAACGGGCGAAGAGAGCACGCTGGACACGGACGGACTGTTTATCTTTATTGGGCATACCCCCAACACGCAGCTGTACCAGGGACAGGTGGAGATGACCCCGGCGGGGTATGTGGTGACGGACATGGAGATGCGCACCAGCGTGCCGGGCGTGTACGCGGCGGGCGAGGTGAACGACCCGCATTTTCGTCAGGTGATCACCTCAGCGGGCATGGGGGCGGCCGCGGCCATTTCGGCCACGCGCTTCTTGGAAGCTGAAGAATAGTCCGACCTGGAGCATAGAATAAAAAATGACGCCCTGGCATGTGCCAGGGCGTTTGTGTTTGCTTGGAAATGTGTTTGCGTTAGGGCGCGGGGGTGTTCACCGGGGCGCTGCCCGTGCCCCACCAGGTGAAGACCCGCGGGGTGCTGACCGCTCCGGCGGAAACCCACACGGGCTGGCCTTCTTTGTCGGTGCTGGTCTGGCGCACGGTGGTTACCGTCCAGCGAATGACGTGCGGCACGGTATCGTTGGGCCGGAAGGTGGCGGGGATGATGAGCTTGGTGTCGGTGACATATTGGGTCAGCCGCCGTCCGGTGCCCTCGGTGATGTCTTCCACCGTGACCATGTAGGATTCGTTATCGCGCAGGGTGCCGACCGAAGCCCACTGCAAGGTGATGGAATCGGCTGCATTGGCGAAGGCGGTGCCGTCCGCGGGGAGAAGCAGGTTCGGCGCGGAATAGGGCGGGGGCGGCGTGGGGGTCGAGGTGGGGCCGGGGGTTGGCAGGCGTTCGCACAGCGGGATGGTGAGCGGCTGCCCCTGGTACACGACGTCGCTGGTCATGCCGTTGTATTCTTTGATCGCATCCATCGACACGTTGTAATTGCGGGCGATGCCGCCCAGGGTATCGTTTTCGGCCACGGTGTATTCAATTTTTTCACAGGCTGCGTCTGTAGCCTGCACGCCGGAAAGGGTGGAGCTGGGCTGAGGCGAGGCGGTGGGCGTGGGCTGCGGGATGAACAATTTTTGTCCGATGACCAGACTGCTGCAGTCGGTGGGTAAATTGTTCATGAGGATAATGCTGTTGACCGAAACGTTGAAGAAGCCCGCGATGGTGGAGCAGTAGTCCCC
>DAIOUB010000155.1:5805-7229 GCA_036751735.1 Levilinea sp.
TAATGCTGTTGACCGAAACGTTGAAGAAGCCCGCGATGGTGGAGCAGTAGTCCCCAGATTTGACGATATACTCCAGGGTGGGCAGCGGGGTGAAGGTGGGGATGGCTGTTCCGGTGGGGCTGGTGGTGGGGGTGGGGGTGGCGGTGGCGGTGACGGTGACCGTGGGGGTGACGGTGGGTTCCACAACCCGACCCGTCCCCTGGAGGACAAAGTACACCACAGCCGCACCGATGGCCAAAACCAGCAGGAGGAGACCCAGCGCAACCGGCAGACTGATGGTGACCTCGGGCATCTTGGGGCCTTTGATCGCCTTCGCCGGGGATTTGGCAGTGGGCGCGGGGACGAAATTGCGGCCGCATACGAGACAGCGCGTGGCGTTCTCGGTCAGGCGGGTGCCGCAGGTTGGACAAATTTTCGTAGCGGAAGTGTTTTCAGGACTCATAGGATTCAGGAACCGGGGTGCTGCCCCCGGTCGGTGGGATTATACCATATCCTTAGGAGGGTCAAGGTCTGGCTGATTTTTTGGCCAGAGTGTGATATTCTATGGGAGATGGAAAACCACAGCGTCTATCTCCACATTCCATTTTGCCGCACACGGTGCGGTTACTGCGATTTTAACACAACCGCGGGGATGATGCTGCATATTCCCGCGTATGTAGAAGCCCTGACCCGCGAAATGCGCAGCGTGGGCGGGCGCAGCGGCGAAACGGTGAGGGTGCACACCCTCTTTTTTGGCGGGGGCACACCTTCTCTGCTGCCGCCGAAATCGGTTGAGCGCATATTGACGACGGCGCGCGAGGTGTTTGCCGTGCTGCCAGAGGCCGAGATCACCCTGGAAGCGAACCCCGGAACGGTGAGCCGCGAGGGGCTGGCGGCTTTGCGTGCGGCGGGCGTGAACCGGCTGAGTCTGGGGATGCAGTCGGCGCATGCCGAGGATTTGCAGCTTTTACAGCGCGGCCACACGGCTGAAGATGTGCGCCAGGCGGTGCGCTGGGCGCGTGAGGCCGGTTTTGAGAACCTGAGCGTGGATTTGATCTTTGGTCTGCCGCGCCTGAGCCTGGAGCGCTGGAAGATGACCCTGGAAGAAGCCCTGGCGCTGGATGTGGAACATTTATCCCTGTACTCGCTGATTGTGGAAGAAGGCACGCCGCTGGCCCGCTGGGTGGAAACCGGCAAGGTGGAAGCGCCAGATGAGGACAGCGCTGCGGAGCAGTACGAATGGGCCATGGAGCGGCTGGAAGCGGCGGGGTTTGCGCATTATGAGATTTCCAATTGGGCACGGCGGCGGGCGCAAGGCGGGCATTGGGGCAGCCTGCACAATTTGCAGTACTGGCGCAACCAACCCTATTACGGCTTTGGGGCGGGGGCGCACGGCAGCCTGAACGGGCTGCGATTGGTGAACGCGGCCGAGATGGCGGAGTACA
>DAIOUB010000156.1:0-5813 GCA_036751735.1 Levilinea sp.
GTTCCGTCCGCTGCTGCCGAGGCGGGAGCGGGGGTCTCTTCGGCAGGGGTCTCTGGTGCAGGGGTCTCTGCCTCGAAGGCACTCAGCCAATCGGGGGTGTCGCCCGCAGCGGCGGAAGCAGAGGTTTCTTCCGCGGGGGTCTCTGCCGCAAAAGCACTCAGCCAATCGGGGGTGTCGCTCGCAGCGGCGGAAGCAGGGGTCTCTGGTGCAGGGGTCTCAGCGGCGAAAGCGCTCAGCCAATCGGGGGTGTCATCCGCGGCGGCGGAAGCAGGGGTCTCTGGTGCAGGGGTCTCTGCCGCGAAAGCGCTCAGCCAATCCGGGGTGTCGCCCGCGGCGGCGGGGGCAGGGGTCTCTTCGGCAGGGGCCTCAGCGGCGAAAGCGCTCAGCCAGTCAGGAGCTTCCTCTGAGGTAGCCGGGGTCTCTGGTGCAGGGGTCTCAGCGGCGAAAGCGCTCAGCCAATCGGGGGTGTCGCCCGCAGCGGCGGGGGTTTCTTCCGCGGGGGTCTCGGCCGCGAAAGAACTCAGCCAGTCGGGGGTATCATCCGAGGCGGCGGGCGTCTCTTCCGCGGGGGTCTGCATCCAATCGGGCAAATCCCCCAGCCCGGCGCCGGACGTGCCGCTGGGCTGCGCCGGCAGTTCTTCGGGCACATCCGCCAGCCAATCCTGGAATTGATCTCCGGAGGCGGCGGGGGGTTGCGGCGCAGAGGTATCTTCCAGCCAGGCGGGAAGCCCTTCCAACGGTGCGGGTTCTTCTGCGGGAGCGGCGGCGCGTTCCGCCGACATATTGCGCAGATCGCCCAGCCAATCCTGGCTGCTCGCCGGCTGCGCCGGTAAAGCCGGTTCCGCGGGGGTCTCGTCCAGCCCGCCCCCCAAATTGCGCAGCCAATCATCCCCCGTGGATTCGGCGGCCTGGGCGCTGGAATCCACGCTCAAGGGGCCGCTTTGCCAATCGCCCAGGCCCTTCAGCCAGGCGGTATCATCATCTTCGGGCTCAGCCGCGCTCGCCGCTGGGGCGGGCGTTTCGGCCTCGCTGGGGCGCAAATTCGAAAGCCAGTCGGGCAGGTCAGCTTTCACCGCGCCCGGTTCCTCACCCTCTGCGCCCAACAGGCCCTCGACCCCCGACGTTTCTTCGGCGGCGGAGCGTTGGCGAATGGAGGAGAGCCAATCGGGCAGGCCCGATTCAGCCGGGGCGGCGGGTTCGGGTTCGGCGGCGGGGCTGTCTGTGGATTGGAAATCCTTCAGCCAATCCGGGGTGTCGTCCGGCTCAGAACGGGCCGGCAGGTCCCCAAAGGGCGCGCCGCAAAACTGGCAGTTGCTGGCTGCCTCGGTATTGCTGCTTCCGCAAATCGGACAATGCTTCTCAGCCATGCTCACCCGCTATATGGGCGGTCCGCGCCCATCAAGATACGCAGCCCGGTCAAGAGGCTGCCTAAGCCGATGCCCAATAAAAGCCCGCGCGCGCCTGCCAGCGGCAGACGTTCCACCACACCCAACAGGTCTCCCAAAAGCGGCAGGCCGCGCAGCCCCGAGAGGGCGCCGCTGGCCAGGATCAGGAAAAATACCGCGCTGAGGGCGAAGAGGATGCCCATCCAATTGGGGCGGCGCTGCAGCAGGCGCAGGCTGGCGTAAGCCAGGGTCACCGCCAGCACCGCGATCAGGCTGGTTTCCACCGGCGTCTGCACCGCCAAAACCGCCTGCTGAAATTGAGGATGATCCGGCGTCAGCAGCAGCCCCGCCAGGAAGGTGGCCGCAAAGCCGACCAGCACCAGCAGGCTGTAGCCATCGCCGCGCTGTTTGGGCGGGCTGCCGCGCAGCTTGCGCACGTGCACGCGCACCAGGTTAAAAATGGCCACCAAAGCCGCCACCGCGGCCAAAATCACCGCCCAACTGAGCAGCAGGCTTTGGATATCCACCAAAAACGGCAGGGGCACAAAATAGCCCAGCAGGGCGACGATGCCCAACCCAATGGCGACGGCAGTGGCGACAGGGGCTCTCATAGCAGATCCACCCCCGCCATCTTGAGCAGCGCCCCCAGGATCAGCAGGGCCACCAGCACCCAGCGCAGCACGTCCTGAACGCGCAGGCTGGCCTGGTGGGCGGCACCCGCCTGAAGGTAGGCCGGGGCGGCGAACAGTTCTTCGCCGATGAGGGTCTCTTCGGCCGCGGCGTATAACACCGCCTGAGCCGCCAGGGAATCGCTGGCCGCCAGGGTGAAGGCGCGCGCCTTTTCGCTGGCTTCGGTCATCAACGCCACTTCGGGGCCAAAGTTACCGATCAAAATATTGGTAGAAACCTGCTCGTCGCGAATGACGGGCAGCGAACCGGCCACATACGAAAGCGCCGTCGGCCCGCTCAAGCGGCCGCGGTCGGGGTCATATTGATCCAGGGCGTGGCTGGTGCGGTAGGCGGCCTGCAGGGTGTCCTGGCTGAGCACGGCCAAAGCCCCATCCCCACTGGTGACCACCGGCGGGCGGTCGCTGACCACGCTCATGCGCGCGATGCGCTCCAGGGTGCTTAAACCCGAAAGCGCTGAGCCGTTATCCGGCGTCAGCAGGTTGGCTTTGCCCAAAGAAATGTGCAGCCGTTTGCCGTCCTCCACCGCCAAACCGATGGCGCGCCGGAGACGGCGAATGGCCGGGATGGGGCGCCAGGCGCGCGCCTCTCGCTGGCGGCCCGGCAGCGCAAAGAAGAACAGCAGCGCCAGCCCCAGCCCCACCAGCCCGATCCCGAACAGATTGGATAATGCCATTAAGCAACCTCCTCCTCCCGCAAAAATGCGGCAAAAGAACGAGTTTGCAGCGGGTCTTCCAACATCTCTGCCAAAGCCTGCCAGGCCCCTGCCGAGGAAGAACCGCTTAATAGAGGTTGACCCAAATAGACCATTTGCGCCAGGAGCAGCGACAGCGGCCCTCCAGCTTCAAGCAAGGCTGCAACGGGTTCGCGCAGCCCCCAACGTTGCAAGATGTGCGCCCAGGATAACCAGAATGAACGTTCTTGCATGTTTCCAGTATAGCACAAGAACAAATCGCAAGGTGATTATTTATCCACTTTCTCCAATCTTGCGCCACAGGCGCACACCGGCCTGAGACTGCTCGTAAGCGGCCACCGCGGCGCGCATGGCCTCCATCCCCGGCCAAAAGGAGCTGACCTGCGAGGCGTAGGCGGCCACAGCCGACTGCCAGACCTCCAGCCCCTGGGCAGAAACGGCCTGGGCCAGGCCCTCCCAACCCGGCCCCAGCCAGGCGGGCACATCCACGGCGTGCATGGCGGCGTAGGGATAATCGGGGTAATACCACAGCCGCCGACCCAGCTTTTCGGCCGCGGCGCGTGTGAGCGCGTGATCCATGTGCCCACCCAGGGTGAGTGGGCTGACCACCTGCGCGGCTTCGCCTTCCAGGGCCTGCCCCAGGCGCTGCGCCCAGGCGTCCACCAGGGGCTGCTCCACCGGGTTCAGCCCGCGGAACAAATCTTCCGAGCGTTCCACCAGGGGCAGATCGCTGCCCGGCTGGCGGCGGTAGATGCAGTCCGGCAGGTCAAAGTGACGGAGGGCGGCCCCCAGGCGCGCACAGGCGGCGCGGTCTTCGGCGCGGCGGACGGCCAGGGCGGCTGGTCCGCTGGTGCCCCAGCGCTGGTGCAGCTCTTCGGCGAAGGGGAAAAACGGCCCGCGGGGGGGATCCCCGGCGCAGATCGTCCAAATTTCCACCTGCGCGCCGGCCTGAACCTGCTCCCAGATCAGCCCGCCGCAGGAATAGGCGGCATCATCTAAATGAGGGGAAAGGTAAATCCATCGCATGGCTTTGTTTTACCATAAAGTATAATGAAGTCAAATGTTACCCGCGCCGTACCGACCGGCGTTGAAGGAGACGCGCGCATGAGTTTCTTTAGCGATTTTTTCAACTTGGCCCCCTGTCCCCCCGCGAAACGCGAAGAGGTCAACCGCCTGATCAGCGAGTTGATCACCATCGGTCAAAAGGAAGATTATCTCTCCGAACGCCCCGGCCGCCCATTTAACGCTCAGTGCCGCCATGAGGGCGCGCGCCAGATTGGCCGCCGCCTGGATGAGATCGGCGGGCTGGAGCTGATGGAATTCGCCCACCGCCAGGTGAAACGCAAGGCCGGTAAAAACCTTGCGGCTCACCTGGAGTATGCCTGGGCGGATATCGGGCGCTGGCTGCCCTAGGCTTATTTGCTTTGGGGCAGCAGCGCGTTGGTAAACGCGCCTGTCACGTTGACTTCTTTCACCAGTTCATATTTCAGCAGCATTTCTGCCAGGGCTGACCACTGCTCTTCGGTCTGCCAGCCCGCGCCGTGTGCCTCAGTGACGGGGCTGCGGTAGTCGGCCAGCTCGGTCTCCAGCATGAAGCGCTGGTGCTGCGGGTCGGCCTGTTCCCCGGCGTATTTCATCACAATGTCCACGGCCTCATCCAGGTTCTGGCTGGCGTAGTCTATGCCTTTCAGGGCTGCGCGCAGGAAACGCGCCAATTTTTCCGGCTGGGTGTCCAGCGTTTCCTGGCTGGTGACGTAGGTCAGCCCCAGGCTGGGCACGCCGTAGTCGGCGGGGTCCCACAGGGTCAGCTCGTAACCCCAGGAACGCAGCATATCGGGTTCGTTAGATTTAAACACCGGGTAAACATCCACCTTGCCTTCCGATAAGATGCGCGGGTCAAAGCCGACGTTCACCAATTGCACATCGTCCTGGGTCAAATTATTGGCGGCCATCAGCGCGAACAATTCGGGCGGGGGGGAGCCTTTGTACCCCACCGTGCGGCCGGCCCAATCCTGAGGGGTCTTCAGGCCGGTGGACTGCAGGGCCGCAAAGGCCTGCTGGCCGCGCTGGCCGATGAGGGCGATGGAGACCAGCGGCAGGCCGGGGGTAGAACGGCGCTGCAATAAAATGCCCGCGTCCTGGGTGGTCACCTGCACTTCGCCGGCCGCCACCAACTGCAAATGCTGCCCCTGCCCGGCGGAATGCTGAATATCGACCTGAAGATTTTCCTCAGCGAAAAAACCTTTCTCCTGCGCCACATACACGCCCACAAAGGGCAGGTTGGCCTGCGGCTTGTAGCCGGCCATAAAGGTCAGCGCGTCGGGCGCGGCAGGCTGAGCCGGGCGGCAGCCCAACAGCGATACCAGCATCCCCATCCCCAGGAACCAGCGGAACATCGTCTTCGTATTCATAATTTCATTACCTTTCATGATGGATAAGGGTCAGTCTTGCCGGGGCACCTGCCAGAAGACCGCGCGGGCCTCCAGCCAGGCTAAAAACTGATACAGGAACATGCCGACGGCGGCCAGGATAAAGATGGCGGCGAACAGATAGGGCAGGTTGAGGTTGGTGTAGGCCAGCCACATGGTGCGGCCCAGCCCGCCGGAGGCGCCCGTCCACTCGGCCACCACCGCGCCGATGAGGGCCAGGGGTGCGCTGATCTTCAGCGCGGCGAACAGATAGGGCAGAGAGGAGGGCAGACGCAGAAAGACAAAGGTCTCCCAGCGGCTGGCGTGCCAGGCGCGGAACAGGTCCAGCAGGGCTGGGTCGGTGCGCTGCAGGCCGGTGAGGATGTTGACCAGCACGGGGAAAAAGGTCATCAGGGCGGTGATGACGATTTTAGGCAGCACCCCAAAGCCCATCCACAGGGTCAGCAGGGGCGCAATCGCCACCATGGGGGTGGATTTGACCAGGATCGCCAGGGTCATCACACCGCCTTCCAGCCCCGGGCGTAAAACCAGAACGCTGGCCAGCAAAAAGCCCGCCGACAGGCCCAGCACCAGCCCCACCAGGGCCTCGCCCAACGTCAACGCGGTGGCCTGGGCATA
>DAIOUB010000156.1:5913-6989 GCA_036751735.1 Levilinea sp.
AGGCGCGCAGGCCGGGGGGAGAGCACCACCACCCGGTCGGCCAGCCGCAGGGCCTCTTGAATGTGGTGGGTGACCCACAGCACGGTGGGGCGCTGGGCCTGCCACAAGTCCAGCAGTTCGTGGGTCAGGCGCTCGCGGGTCAGCTCATCCAGGGCGGCGAAGGGTTCGTCCATCAGCCACAGCCCGGCGTCCAGCATCAACGTGCGCGCCAGCGCCAGGCGCTGCTGCATCCCGCCGGAGAGCATGAAAGGGTACGCGTTAGCTGAATCCGACAGCCCCACGCGCGCCAGAGCCTCATCCACCGAAAGGCGGGCGGCGTGGCCGGCGGGCAAAAAGCGCAGGGCCAGCAGAACGTTATCGCGCACTGTGCGCCAGGGCAGCAGGGCCGGGCTTTGCGCCATCCAGGCCACGCGCCGCTGGGCGCCCGCCTGGGCCGGGGTTTGCCCGCCCAAGAGCAGGCTGCCCGCCTGCACGGGCAGCAGCCCCGCCGCCAGACGCAGCAGCGTGGACTTGCCGCAGCCGCTGGGGCCGATGACGGCGGTGAACTGGCCGGAAGGCACCGTGAAGCTCAGCTCCGCCAGGGCCGCGCGCGGCGGGCGGCCCGCAAAGGTGTGGGAGAGGTGCTCAATTTCCAGGTGCATGCGCCGATTCCCGCGCGGGTGTCCCCGGCACGCCCACCCAACCGCGCACCGCCTGTGGTTGGATGCGGAAAGCCCCCTGCACCTGCTCCAGCAGGCCGGGGGTCAACTGGCCCAAATAGCGGTTAGCCAGGGAGCGCACCAGCTTGTGCAGGGCCTCTGGGTCGCCCACAGCCAGCGGCTCGGCCACCCCGCGCACCACCACCCGCCGCAGCGGGGGCCAGGGTTCGTCCACGGTCAGCGAGACGTTGGGGTCCTGGGCGACGTAGTCGGCCCACTGCGACCCCTGCCAGGCCACCACGCAGAAACCGCTGCCGTCCCATTCCTGCCAGACGGGGATGACGTGCGGGCGGCCGTCGGGGCGCACACAGGCCAGGCGCGCCGTCCAGGGGCCTTGCAGGAAGCTGGAAATCTCTTCGGGCGAAAGCGGGCCGGAAG
>DAIOUB010000157.1:0-6945 GCA_036751735.1 Levilinea sp.
CGCGAGCCGCCAGGCGCTGACCGATCAGCGGCGAATGCCGCACCAGGCTGCCGTGATCGTACAGGCGGCTGAAGCGCACCAGGCGCAAGGCCCCGGCAGGGACAGGCGCAGGCGCGTAGGCCTTGAGCGCGGGCAGGCTGACCATCTCCGGCAGGGGCAGAGACACGCCCAGCCCTTGCGAATTCTCATACGACGTGCCGCCGTAATACAGGTCTTTGCGCCCGATGATGGGCCACTGCTCCTGGGTTTCAGCCAGGCGCTGGTAGCTGATCGCGGCGTAGGCGGGGATCTGAGCGGCGATGCGCTGCATCACCAGGGCGGCGGCGCGGCCTTCCACATCCGTCAGCAGACCCGTGCCCAACTGGGCGGCGATGACGAAATCGGGGCGGGCATTGGCGCGCGGCGGGGTGACGGGATAAAAGCGCTGCACGCGCCGTTCGCCCGAGGTATAGGTGCCCTCGCGCTCGGTATAAGCCGCGGCGGGCAGCACCACATCAGCGCGGCGCGCGCTTTCCGTCAGGAACAGCTCCTGCACCACCACAAACCCGGCCTGCTCCAGGGCAGCCGCCAGTGCGGGGTCGTCGCCCGCCGGGTCGGCCCCAGCCAGGAGTACCCCGCCCGCGCCCGCCAGGCTGTGGGCCAGTTCAGCGGGAGACTGCGGATGGAAGCCCATGTCCCAGGCGCCCTGGGTATTGCCGTGCGGCCAAACCCCCACCAGCCCATTGTTGGGGCGGGCGGTGTGGCCGGTGTGCACCAGCACATCGGCGGCGGCGCGAGCCAAAGCCCCCGATTCGGCCAGTTCAACCCCATCGCTGCCGAAGAAAATGACCACATTCTCGGCGCTGCGCAGGGCTTCGGCGGCTTCGCGGAAGTCCCCTTCCAGCCCAGCCGGTTCCAGCAGGCTGGCCAGGGCCTGGGCTTGCTGGCCGTAGGCGGCGCGCAGGCGCAGGCTGGCAAATTCCTCCAGCCGGGTGGGGCGCGCGCCCAGGGTGATCAGCCGCGCCCCGCGCTGGGCGGCCTGCTTGATGCGCAGCCACCACAGGGGAGCCTCTTCGTGCAGGTCGCTGGCGGCCACCAGCACCACGGAACCCGCGCCCAGATCGGCCAGGTTGCTGCCGGGGGCCAGGCCCACTTGGGCGGTCAGGTCGCCGCCGGCCATGTCGCTGTAGAGCACAGCGCGGCCTTTGCGCGCGGCGGCCAGGGCGTGCAGGTTGAACAGGTCTTCGTTGCTCAGCCGCCCGCCCGCCAGCACCACCAGCTTTTCACCGGCGTTGCGCAGACCCTGGGCCGCGGCCTCCAGGGCTTCGTCCCACGAGGCGGGGGTCAGCTCGCCGTTCCTACGCACCAGGGGCGTGGAAAGGCGTTCGGGGCTTTCGGTGTAGTGATACACAAAGCGGGCCTTGTCGCAGATCCAAATCTCGTTGACGGCCTCGTTTTGGCGCGGCAGGGCGCGCTTGATGACGGACTTGCCGTCCGAACGGGCCTCGCGGCGCACGTTGTAGGTCAGGTTGCAGCCCACCGGGCAGTGGTTGCACAGCGAGGCGGCGGATTTCAGCTCCCAGGGGCGGGCGCCAAAGCGGAAATCGGCGGTGGTCAGCGCGCCCACCGGGCAGATGTCGGTGGTGTTGCCGGAGAAGATCGAGTCAAAGCCCGGCTCGGAATGGGTCATGATCTCCAGCGAACGCCCGCGCTGGCTGAAGCCCAGCACGGGGTCGGCGGCGATGTCGCTTTGGAAGCGCACGCAGCGCGCACATTGGATGCAGCGCTCGCGGTCGAGGAAGATCAGCTCGCCCAGGGGCACATGCTTCTGCTGGCGCATTTTCTCGTCAAAGAGGAAGCGGCTTTCGCCGGGGCCGTGGGCCAGGGTCAGGTTTTGCAGCGGACATTCGCCGCCCTTGTCGCAGATGGGGCAGTCCAGGGGGTGCGAGGTGAGCAGAAATTCCAACACCTCTTTGCGGGCCGCGGTCACCTTTTGGTTTTCGGTCAGCACCACCATGCCCTCCGAAACGGGGGTGGTGCAGGCCGTTTCCAGCTTGGGGGCAAACTGGATGCGGGGCTTGCCGTCCGGCTCCAGCACGGGCTGTCCGCTGGCGCGGTCGATCACCGGGCGGCCAATTTCCACCAGGCACATGCGGCACATGCCCACCGGTTCCATCTTGGGGTGGTAGCAAAACACGGGGATGTCGTTGCCAATCTTCTTGGCCGCATCCACCACCAGCGTTCCGGCGGGGACGGTTACGGTCTGATCATCTATGGTGAGCGTTACCATTTTCGCCATTAATTCTCAACTCCTTCGCGCTCCGGTCAGCGCCGGCGGGCGCGCGGTGGGCTTTATTTGTGCAGAAAATCCTCGCGGAATTTCTCGATGCCAGAGACGACCGCCATGGTGGAAAATTCACCCAGGGCGCACAGGCATTTGCCTTGCATCTGGCGCGCGACCGCCGCCAGCAGATCCACATCCTTCTCGCTGCCCTCCCCCGCGGCGATGCGGGTGGCCAGGCGGTTCATCCAGAAGGTGCCCTCTCGGCAGGGGGTGCATTTTCCGCAGGATTCGTGCTTGAAGAAATGCACCGTCTTCTGCACCAGGTCGGCCATGTTCACGGTGTCATCCAGGATGATGACCGAGGCCGAGCCCAGGGGGGCGTTGAGGTTGTTCTGGGTGGATTCGTAATCCATGGGCGTGTCCAAAGCCGCGTCGTCCGCCGTCACGATGGTGGACGAAGCCCCCGCGGACATGAAAGCCTTTACCTTGCCGCCGTTGGGGATGCCGCCGCCGTGTTCAAAGATCAGCTCGCGGAAGGTCGTGCCCAGGGGCAGCTCGTAGTTGCCCGGCTTGTTCACGCAGCCCGACAGCGAGAAGATCTTGACCCCGGGGCTTTTCTCGGTGCCAAAGGAGCGGTACCAATCTGGGCCGTGTTCCACAATCAAGGGCACATTCGCCAGGGTTTCCACGTTGTTGACCACGGTGGGGCTGTTGTACAGGCCGTGGGTGGCGGGGAAGGGCGGGCGCAGCCGCGGCTGACCCAGCTTGCCTTCCAGCGATTCCAGCAGGGCGGTTTCTTCACCGCAGATATACGCCCCGGCCCCCAGGTGGGTAGCCAGGCGCAGGTGGTAGGCCGTGCCGAAGAGGTTCTCACCCAGCAGCCCGGCTTTTTCCAGCTCGGCGATGCACCCGTCCAGCTTTTGGGCCAGCGCCCAGAATTCGCCGCGCAGGTACACGTAAGATTGGTTGGCCTGCACCGCGTAAGAAGCCAGCATCAGCCCTTCCAGGAACTGGTAAGGGTTGGATTCCAGCAGCTCGCGGTCTTTAAACGTGCCCGGTTCGGATTCATCTGCGTTGGCCACCACGTAATGCGGCCAGCGGTCGTTGGGCAGGAAGGCCCATTTCATGCCGGTGGGGAAGCCCGCACCGCCGCGCCCGCGCAGGCCCGAATTTTTGACCGCCGCCAGCACATCCGCGGGGGTCATGCTGGTGACGGCTTTGCGGAAAGCCTCAAAACCGCCGTGGGCGCGGTACACGTCCAATTGGTGCAGGTTGGGAATTTCACGGTGGCGCAGGAGGAGATATTGACCCATGCCTAGGCCTCCTTTCCAGCCCGTGCGCGCAGCTCTTCCACCAGGGCGCGCACGGTTTCGAGGGTTTGGTCTTCGTGGTAGGTGATTTGCCCATCCCCTTGCAGCTGGAACATGGGCGCGCGGTGGCAAGCCGCCAGGCACTTGACCTCTTCCAGGCTGAACATGCCGTCTGCGGTGGTCTGGCCGACCTCGATGCCCAGGTAGGCTTTCAGCTCCTGCAAAAATCGGTCTGCGCCGCGCAGCACGCAGGGCAGATCCGTGCACACCTGAATGCGGTAGCGCCCGCCCGGCTCTTCATGGAAGAGGGTGTAAAAACCGGCCACCGAAGCCACCTCGGTGGCGGACACTTCCACAATCTCAGCGATTTCCGCGATGGCCTGCGGGGTGATGTAGTTCTTCTCGGCCTGCGCCAGGAAGAGGAGCGGCATGACCGCCGAGCGTTTGCGCTCAGCCGGGTAGCGCGCCAGAATGCGCTGGACTTCTTGGGGGTATTTGCTCAGCAGCTCGTTCACCGGTCAGCATCTCCCAGAACAATATCAATGGAACCAATGATCGCCACCACGTCCGCCACAAAATGACCGCGGCTGAGCAGCGGCATGATTTGCAGGTTGGGGAAGGTGGGGGTGCGGAAATGCACCCGGTAGGGCTTGGGGCCGCCGTCGCTTTCTAAGAACACGCCCAGCTCGCCGCGAGGCGATTCGATGGTGGCATACACCGACCCCTGCGGGGCCGAAAAGCCTTCCGTCCACAGCTTGAAGTGGTGGATGAGGGCTTCCATGCTGACGCCGATCTCAGAGCGCGGCGGGGGCACGTATTTGCGGTTGTTGGAGCGCACCGGCCCGTAGGGCAGGCGGTCCATGCCCTGCTGAATGATGCGCAGGGACTGGCGCATCTCGGCCATGCGCACCAGGTAGCGGGCGCGCACATCCCCGGCGGTCTCGGTGGGGATGTCGAAATCGTAGGTCTCATAGCCGCTGTAGGGGCGGGCTTTGCGCAGATCGTAGGCCATGCCGGCAGCGCGCAGCACCGGGCCGGTGACGGCATAGCGCAGGCAGTCCTCTTTTGAGATGATCCCAATCTGGCTGGTGCGTTCCAGGAAAAGGGGGTTGTTGTTCAGCAAGCGCTCGTATTCGTCCAGGCGGGCGGGCATGAGGGCCAGGAAATCGCGCACGGCGGCCTCAAATTCCACCGGCACATCCCGCCACAAACCGCCCGGCCGCACGTAGGTGGTCATCATGCGCTGGCCCGCGCACATCTCAAAGATATCCAGGATCAGCTCGCGTTCGCGCATGGCGTACAGGAAGAGGGACATAGCCCCCAGATCCAGGGCCGAGGTGCCCACCCACACCAGGTGCGAGTTGATGCGGGTCAGCTCGGCCAAGATCACGCGGATCACCTGAGCGCGCTCCGGCACATCCAGATCCAGCAGCTTTTCCACCGCCAGGCTGTACACCAGGTTGTTGCCGATGGGGTTGAGGTAATCCAACCGGTCGGTCATCACCTCGGCTTGCTGGTAATTCTTGGATTCCATGTTCTTTTCCACACCGGTGTGCAGGAATCCAATGTCGGGGATACAGCTGATCACCGTTTCGCCGTCCAGTTCCAACAGCAAACGCAGCACGCCGTGGGTGCTGGGGTGCTGCGGGCCCATGTTGAGCAGCATGGTTTCGCCGCTGCGGGCGCGGTCGGATACCAGATGGCGGAGTTCATCCACACTGACTTCGCGGATTTCGGTCATGAACGCTCCTCCAGCCTATTCTTTGGGGTGCGGCTTGCGCAGGCTGATGTCGTCAAAATTAAAGGTAAACTGGACTTCTTCATAGCCCAGGGGGTAATCTTTGCGCAGGGGGTGGCCCACCCAGTCGTAGGGCATAATGATGCGGCGCAAGTCGGAATGCCCTTCAAAATGGATCCCGAACATGTCCCACACCTCGCGCTCATACCAGTTGGCGCCGGGGTACACGCCCTCCACCGTGGGCACTTTCGGCTCGGCCGCCGAAAGGGGCACGCGCACGCGCAGCAGGCCGTGGTGGCTGACGGAGTTGAACTGGTAAATGACGTGGAAGCGCGGTTCCTCTTGGGGCCAATAATCCACCGCGGTGACATCCACCAGCATCTCAAATTGGAAGCGGTCGCGCAGGGCCTGGGCGGCGGCAGCGATCTGTTCGCGGGCGAGGATCAGGGTGTGCTCGCCGCGAAAGGTTTGCAGACTGGCGCCAAACTCGGCCTGAAGCGCATCAACAGCAGCTTGGAGATTTTCGTTCATCGGCATCATCCATCTTCGCTCTGGAGAAGAGTCCAGGCAGGGGTATTAAGCCCAGGTTTTGAGCTTTTCTTGTTTGATCTTTTCGTGCAGGGTCATGACCCCGTGGATCAGGCCTTCGGGGCGCGGCGGGCAGCCGGCCACATACACATCCACCGGTACAATTTCATCCACCCCCTGCACCACGGCGTAATTGTTAAACACGCCGCCGCAGGAAGCGCAGTCGCCCATCGCGATGACCCATTTGGGCGAGGGCATCTGGTCGTAGAGCTGACGCAGCACGGGGGCCATCTTGCGGCTGACGCGCCCGGCCACGATCATCAAATCCGATTGGCGCGGACTGGCGCGCATCAGCTCCATGCCGAAGCGGCTCATATCATAATTAGCGGCCTGTGCCGCCATCATCTCGATGGCGCAGCAGGCCAGCCCAAACAGCATCGGCCACATGGAATTGGTGCGGGACCAGTTGATCACATCCTCCAGGCGGGCGGTGACCACGCCCATGTTTCCGGCTTTTTGCTCTATTCCCATTCGAGCGCTCCTTTCTTCCAGGCATACACGTAGGCTACCTCTAAAACCAGCAGGAAGACGATCATCAGCCACAGGCCGGGCATGCCCAGGTCGCGGAAGGTGACCGCCCAGGGTAAGACAAAGATGACCTCAATATCGAACAGGATGAAGAGCACCGCCACCAGATAGTAGCGCACAGACATGCGGCGGCGGCCGGGGCCGTAGGGAACCATGCCGGATTCATAGGGGGAGGATTTGCGTTCGGTGGGGCGTTTGGGGCCGAAAATGGTCCCTAAGACGACCACCAAAACCCCGACGAAGACCGCCAGGCCCAAGATGACAAACAGGGGGAGATAATGTTCGATCATAGGAATCCTTACCGGATAGGTCTTATTTGCGTGTAATTAGTATATCACATGTCCAGATTGGTGGCAATTTTCACATGCAAGGTAAATGGGATCCTAAATGGATTGGGGGGTTAAACCTCGTGGGAGCGAAGCAATGCCTCGCCCCCACGGTATGGGTACTGTGTCTCAGCCCGCTACGGCAGCACCTCGATCCAATCCAGGTTGACCTCACCTCGGACGCTTTCCAGG
>DAIOUB010000158.1:0-6928 GCA_036751735.1 Levilinea sp.
AGGTATGCTCCGGCCGCAGCACCTGCTCCCCCTGCGGCGGGCGGTATTCGTACACCACATTGCCCTGATAATCCAAAATCTTGGTGATGGCCACCGGCGGGACGCGCAGACCGGCGTTGGCGATGGTGCCGAAGGCCGCGGTCAGTTCCAACAGGCTCACATCCCCGCCGCCCAGGGTCAGCGCCAGGCCGTAATCCGTGCGCGTCAGGGTGGTGATCCCCAAGCGCTGTGCAAAATTGATAAAGCCGTCCGGGTTGGGCGTTTTGGGGTCGTCGTACACGCTCACAAAATTCAGCGTCTTCACCGCCGGAACGTTGTAGCTGTTGGCCAGCGCCGAACGAACGGTCACCGGCCCGTGAAAACGCCCGTCGTAATTCACCGGTTGATACACCGGCGCCGGGTCGTCCTCGCGCCCCGAAGGCGGAAATTCACTTTCCACATCCCAAATCAGGGTGGCCGGCGTCCAGCCCTTCTCAAAAGCGGCCAGGTAGGTCAGCGGCTTGATGGAAGACCCCGGCTGGCGCGGGCTGACGGCCATGTTCACCTGCCCGGAGATGGCGTCATTATAAAAATCCGCCGAACCCACCATCGTCAGAATTTCTCCCGTGGCCGGGTCCATCGCCACCAACGCCCCGTCTGTGGTGCGCCGGTCTGCCAGGGCCAAGACCTGTTCCTTCACCATCCGCTCGGCTTCCTTCTGCATTTCCGGGTCCAGGGTGGTGTACACCGTGAAGCCAGAGCGGTAAATCTGCTGCGAGTCATACTGCTCCTCCAGCAGGCCGCGCACATACGTCACCCAATGTGGGAAGCGCATCATCTGCCGTTGGGGCTTAAACTCATAGGCTTCCATCTCACGCGCCGCCTGGGTGGCCGCCGCCGCGTCCACGCACACCGGCTGGACGCTGTTGGACACATCAATGCAGTTCTTTTCCAGGCTCAACTGGTACATCAGCCCCAACACCTGCTTGTTGCGCCGCAGGGTTTGATCGCGGTTGGTGTAAATGTCATACACCGACGGCGCCTGGGGCAGTCCCGCCAGAAAAGCCGACTGCGACAGGGTCAAATTGGCCGCCTGCGTGCCAAAGTAGGACTCAGCCGCGGCCTGAATGCCGTAAGACATGTTGCCGTAGAAGTTTTCATTCAAATACAGCTCAAGGATCTCGTCTTTGGAATACAGACGGGTGATTTCTGCCGCCAGCACGATCTCGCGCGTCTTGCGCTCCGCCGTGCGCTCAAAGCGTTCGGATGGATCCATCAGCAGTGTGCGCGCCAGCTGCTGGGTGATGGTGGAAGCCCCCGAAACCACCTCACCGGAGGTGTAGTTCTGCCAAAAGGCGCGTAAGATCCCCGCCGGGTCAAAGCCAGGGTGGTTGTAAAACTCTTTGTCCTCGGTGGCCAGGGTGGCCGCCACCAGATAGGGGGAAATCTTCTCCAGCGGCACATAGGTGCGCCGCCCCGCGTTGGGGTCCAGGATTTCATACAACACATCCCCGTTGCGGTCCAGAATGCGCGTGGTTTCAAACTGCGAAGCCCGCTCGCGCAGGGTTTTCACATCCGGCAGCGTGGCGCGGATGGAGAAATAGCGCACCACCACAATGGACAGCAGGCCGATTGCCACCAACACACCCACGAACAAACTGCCCACCACCACCTTGCCCAGGCAGCCCAGGGATTTTTGCCACGAACTGCCGCCGGAGGAAGGCCGTTTGCGCGGTGGGCGCGGCGGCTGCGCCGGGGGGCGCTGGGCGGGCGGCCCGTAGCTGGGGCGCTGCGGCGGGTAGCTGGGCGGCGGGGTGTAGCTGGGCTGAACCGGCTGAGTGCTGCGCGGCGGCGGGGGGTAGCTGGGCGGCTGCGCCCCGTAGGCCGTCGGGCTGACCTGGGTGGCGTAAGGATCCACCTCGTTCACGCGCCGCGGCAGCCCGCCCGGGCCGTTGCGGGGCGGGGCGGGCGGGGTCGCCTGCGCGTTGGGGGGGGTAGCCCCCAGCGGGCGAACGGGTGAGGCCACGGTGGCCGCAGCGTTCGCCGGGGGGGCCGTGGGCGGCTCCTGGCTGGCGGGCTGAACTGGCCCGGCCTGGGTTTTCAGTTCTGCATACCATCCGCCGGTGGCGTCCGGCGTGCCGGTGGGGTGATGATCCAGCGCCTGGGCCTGGGTCTGGAACTCAGCGTACCATCCGCCGGTGGCGTCGGTTTCGCCGGTGGGGTGCCGCGAAAGGTGCTCCAGAGCTTCTTCCGCATTCTGCGCCTCAGAAAGCAGGCGGCGCAGCCGTTCGCCGGGGCGGTTGGGCTGGGTGTCGCCGATGGCCGGGGGTGTCTTCTGCGGTTCTTCACCGGCAGGTTTCGGGTCGGTCGGGTTCTCGTTCATAGGCGTCTCAGTTCTTCTCCTCATCACCAGCCGCGCACAGGCGCAGGGTGTTCGATCTTTTAACGATACAGGAGCAAGCTTCGTTCCCGTTTCCTCGATTCTAGCACAAACCCCCCGCTCCCGCTTCAATTCGATTCTGCGCCGCTTGCCGCCTTTTTTCGGTTGCGCTGTACAATAAGAGTGTCATGCTTCCGCTGGAACTCCCGTTGACCCCTCCCCTTGCCGTGCCTTTGGCCGCCGACCAGCGTCTGAGCCGCCCGGAATATCCCAACGATATCGTCTGGGAACTGAGCGCCGCGGGCCAACCCCCCGCCCTCAGCCTGCACACCACCTTCGGCCTGCGCGCCCATTGGATGCGCCTGTTTCCGCGCTTTGTCACCCCGGCTGCCGCGGTGCAGCACCCGCAGGACTTCGCCGCCCCTGCGCGCCTCACCTTCCTGTCGCCCGGCTTTGTTCGCCTGGCCTTTGCGCCCTTGCCCTCGGTGGAAACCGTGCTGGAAATCCGCGTACCCACCTCGCAAACTTTGGCGGGGCGCTTCACTTTTAAGAACCCTTCCATCCTGCCCCAACGCTTCACCCTGGAATGGTGCGCCGTGCTCAGCCCCCTGCCCGGCGGCCAGAGCATGGCCTTTCTGCCCCTCCAATTGGCCCCCACCCTGCAAGGCCGCAGCGCCAATCTGGCGCCGGTGTGCTTTTTGGCGGGCGGGGCCGCTGCCAGCCAGGGGCCTTACCCAGGGCTGTCCCTCAGCGTGGATCTGCCCCCCGGCGTGGAGCGCAGCTGCACCTGGGCGCTGGCCGCCCTGGCTGAGCCGCAGGCCTCTTTTGAAGCCGCCCGCGCCGCCGCCGACAGCCCCTGGGAGGCCGAAACCGCCCGCGCCGAGCTGCTCCACGCCGCCCAAACCGTCTCCATCCGCACCGGCAGCCCCGATTGGGATGCCGCCCTGGCCCTCAGCCAACATATCGCCCCCGCCCTGTTTTTCCCCGCCTCACCCCACCTGCCCCACCCCTCCGCCGTGCTCAGCCGCCGCCCCGACCAGGGTCATTCCCTGCGCGGTGACGGCAGCGACTACGACCATCAATGGAACGGCCAGCCCAGCCTGGATTCGGCCTATCTGGCCGCCCTGCTGGGCCCCGGCGGGGTAGATTTGGCCCGCGGCCTGCTCCTCAATTTCCTCGCCGCGCAGCAGGAGGACGGCTTCATAGATTGGAAACCCGGTCTGGCCGGGCAGCGCTCGCGCCATTTGGCCCAGCCCCTGCTCTCCGTCCTGGCCCTGGAACTGCACCGCCAGCAGCCCGACCTGCCCTGGCTGGAGCCGCTCTATCCCCAACTGTGCCGCTTTTACCTGCGCTGGTTTGCCCCCGACCGCGACCGCGATCAGGACGGCTGGCCGGAGTGGGATCATCCCCTGCAGACCGGCCTGGAGGATTCGCCCCTTTACGACCGCTGGAACCCTCACGCCCAGGGCGTGCCCCCTGCCCGCCTGGAATGTCCATCCCTGGCCGCCATGCTGTACCGTGAGGGCCAATCCCTGGGCCAAATTGCCGCCCTGCTGGGGCACGCGGAGGATCGGGACGCCCTCCAGCCGCGACTGAACGCCCTACGCCAGGCCGTGGAATCCACCTGGGATGCCAAAGCCCGCAGCTACCGCTACCGCGACGCCCTCACCCACACCACCCGTCCCGTGCGCCTGCTGTTCACCTTTCAGGGCAGCGGTCTCCACCGCCTGCGCAAATCTTTCAAGCAGCCCACCCGCCTGCACCTGCACCTCTACACCCCCCAGGAGATCACCCAGCCGGTGCTGCTGACCCTGGAAGGCGAGGGCGCAGACGGCCCCATCAGCGAAGAGATCAGCGCGGTGCAGTTCACCTGGAACCAGGGCCACGCTCGCTGGACCTCGGAACAGGCCTACAAAAAACTGCACACCCTGGGCGTCAAAAATATCTCCCCGCAAACCACCGGCCGCCTGGAAGCCCCCGACACCTCACAGGATGACCTCAGCCTGCTGCTGCCCCTGTGGGCGGGCATCCCCACCCCGCGCCGCGCCCGCGAGCTGGTGGAATCCACCCTCATCCCGCGCTACTTACAGCCCTTCGGCCTGGCCCTGGCCCCCCCAGACCGCTGCCCGCCGGCCCCCAGCCGCGCTTGCGGAGTTTCTCCCCTGTGGAACGCGCTCATCGTGGACGGCCTGCTGCAATATGGATATTTCGATCTGGCTGCGGAGATCCTCACCCGCCTGATGAACGGCATATCGGCTGCCTTGCGCGCGGGCGGCACCTTCCGCGAGATCTACCCCGCCGCCCCCGGCCAGCCCTGCCTGGGTGAAATGAACCCCCTGCGCGGCCTGCCCCCGGTTCATCTCTTCCTGCGCCTGGCGGGGGTGCACCAATTTATCCAAAATGGGGTGATTGTGCACGGTTTTAATCGTTTTTTTGCTCCAGTTACGGTAAAATATCATCAGACATTGATATCCTGTCAGTCCAGGGAAACTGAGGTTCGCTTTGCCACCGGCGAATTCATCACCATCCAAGACCCTGGCGCACACCGTATTGAACTGGATGCAGAACCGCAGTCTCCGAATCTTGAAGAAAGGAGGAACTTGTCCTGATGTACACGAAGGATCCTCACTTAATGCTCATCGCCGTGGTTCAGGCCCAGGATATTGAAAACGCGCATAACAGCCTGGAACAAGCAGGCTTGGTCGCCGAACGTCTCCCCAGTGTCGGCGGTTTCTTAGGCCGCCGCAATGCTACCCTTCTAATTGTTCTCCCCAAAGATCGCCAACAAGAGGCCGTGGATATTCTCACCAGCACCTGCCGTCAGCGGGTGGAGTATATCGCCGTGCCGTTGGAAAGCGCTCCCCTGCCCCTGCCCACCCCCACCCCCATCACCATCGGCGGAGCCACGATTTTTGGTTTGGATATCGAACATTTTGAGGAGTTTTAGCCATGAAGCTCATAATTACCATCGTACCTGATTCAGATACCGACGCCATTTCCAGCGCCCTCACCGGTGCGGAACTGCGCGTCACCACCATCGCCTCTACCGGCGGTTTCCTGCGCCGCGGCCATTCCACCCTTCTGATCGGCCTGGAGGATGAACAGGTGGAGCAGGCGCTCCAGATCATCCGCACCACCAGCGGCAAATCCAACGAGCCTGCCAACCGCCGCGGGGTCATCTTTGTCCTCAAAGTGGATCAATACTTCCATCTTTAAAGACAAGCGGCCGCCGTCCTGTTGATAATATCTATCCAGATTATGCTATAATCTGGCCATTCAATGATGTACTTCCTAATCTTGCCATATCTAAGGAGAATCCATTATGTCCGAACAGCCGTCTACCGTTCAGCCCACCAGTGATGAAAAACTTTGGGCCATCCTGTCCTATCTCCTCGCCCCCTGGGTTTCGCTGATCATCATGCTCTTCGTCAAAGAGAAAGCTGAAAGCCCCTTCATTCGCTATCATCACATTCAGGCCCTGGGATGGGGTGTGGTGGGTCTGGTCATCTCCCTCCTCACCGTTGGCTTCTGCGGTATTATCTGGCTGATCGGCAGCATCTACTTCGCTGTCAAAGCCAACAACGGCGAATACGTGGTCATCCCCGTCCTCACCGACCTGATGAAAAAGCAGGGCTGGCTCTAATCGGCCCTCCACCAATAGAACCGGCGGGGTTTGCGCTTGCGCCCCGCCGTAATTCTGAGTATAGTATTCTCAACCCTGTGAGCGTGTTTTCAACAGTCGCAGTTCATAAATAAGGAGGACAGGCATGGAATTCGGTCAGGCTTTTTCGTATGTCTTCAAGGACCCTGAGTGGTTCAAAAAAGTCGCCCTCACTGCTCTCATCTCCCTCATCCCGGTCATCGGTCAATTTTATGTCATGGGATGGGGCCTGGAAATCACCCGGCGCGTCATCACCCATGACCCCGACCTGCTCCCTGGGATTGACTTTGGCGGCTTCCTCGGCAAAGGCTTCAAAGCCTTCATCGTCAGCTTTGTCTACAGCCTGCCGATGATCCTCTTCATCCTGCCCATCCAGCTGGTTGCGTCCATTGACGTCGCCGTGGAGCTGGATCAGGAGACCCTGGGCATCGTCATGATCGCCGTCTCGGTGTGCTGCGGCGGTCTGGCCCTCATCTACGGCATTCTCATGGCCTTCCTCATCCCCGCCGCGTTCGGCAACCTGGCCGCCAAAGGCAATGTCGGCGACGGCCTGCGCTTTGGGGAAGTCTTTGGCCTGGTGAAGAAAGCCCCCGTGGCCTACCTGCTGGTGCTCCTGGGAAGCCTCATCGGCGGCTTCATCGCCCCGCTGGGCTCCATCGCCTGCGGTATCGGTGTTTTGCTCACCGCCGTTTACGCCACCACCATCACCGCTCATCTGCAAGGTCAGGCCTACAAACAGGCGGCGGGCATCCTCTAAGCCTGTTTTCCCTTCACCTGTTTCCTGGAGAAGCAGGGACGCCCTGAAATAAGCGCTTTCCGGTGGTATGCCGGAAAGCGCTCTCTTTTATCTCCGTGCCGGTCAATCCCTGCTTCTACAATTGCTCTTCGTGAAATTCTTCCACCTGGTA
>DAIOUB010000159.1:0-6877 GCA_036751735.1 Levilinea sp.
GGAAGGGGCGGAGGGCTTTTGGGTGACGCGCTTCACCTGGAAAGGCCAGGTGGGTTCAGTGCAGGAGCCCAAGGCCTGGACGCCTTCCATGCCGTATTGGATGACAGAGCCGGAATCTTCGTTTTGATCCCCGGCGCGCCAGCGGGCGTTGTAATAGATGAAAAGGCGGCTCACATCCAGGGGTTTACCCAGGTGCTTTTTGAGCAGATATTCATAGGCCCCGGCGATGGCGTTGGCGGTGCAGGAATTGGTATTTCCCTGGTCTTCAACGGGTGTCAGATAGGGACGCAAGTCCACTTTGGGCGGCAGGGTAACGCTTTCGACGGCCGCGGAGGCTTTATATTTCTTGGCGTTGGGGTTGGCCTGGGCGTATTTGTAGCCCGATCCGGCGACGGCGCTGTGGGACGTCTGGGAAGATGGGGGTGTCATGGGAAACCTCGTACCTCATAAATGGAAGAATGGGCGCGCGCGGGTGAAAACCGGCGCCTCCACCCCTGAAAGCCGCGATCGCGGACAGCCTCAGCCGGACGGCAGGGCTGGGGGTGGGTTGAATCGATATTGGAGTGTATCGCAAGTGGTTGAATCAGACAATCGTTAAAGCGGAAAAACGGGGGCGGCTTGCCCGAATGGAGAGAAACCGCTAGAATTCTCTTATGGATGGAGCTTCGCAGTTAAGCGAACGAGAGCGTGAGATTCTGCGCCTGGTGGCCACGGGGGTGGGGAATAAGGAAATTGCCCAGGAACTGGGCATCAGTCCCAACACCGTCAAGGTGCATGTGCGGCGGATTTTTGCCAAGCTGGGGGTGGAGACGCGCGCAGCGGCCACGCGCCAGGCCCTGGAGATGGGGCTGGTAATGACAGCGCGCGAGGAAGAGGCGCAGTCCCCTGCCCAGATGGAGCCCGCTCCTACCCCTGTGCGGCGGCGCACAGCGGGGCGGCTGTGGGCGGCGGCTGCGGCAGCCGCGGTGTTGATCCTGGCGGCGGCTCTGTTTTGGGGGCTGCCTGCTCTGCGCGCGGCCTGGGCTCCCCCTAGCCCGGCGGCGGCGGCGTCTCCGGCAGCCGTGCCCCAAAATGATGTGGGCGACCTGCGCTGGGAACGCCTGGCCGATTTACCCCAGGGGCGGGCGGGCATGGCCGCGGCGGTATTTGAGGGGCGCCTGTATGTGATGGGGGGGCAGACCGCGGCGGGGGTGAGCGCGGACACGCTGATGTTTGATTTGACCTTAAACACCTGGGAAACGCGCGCCTCGCTGCCGGAGGCGGTGCGGGATGCGCCGGCGGTGGTGCTGGGGGAGCGCCTGTATCTGGCGGGCGGCCTGCGCGCAGACGGCCAGGTGAGCGCGGCCCTGTGGGTGTACGACCCGCGCGCGGATGTGTGGACGCAGGCGGCCCCCCTGCCCGAAGGCCGCAGCGCCGCCGCGGCCGCGGCGCTGGACGGGCGGCTGTACCTGTTTGGTGGGTGGGACGGTCAGCGCGCGCGCGGCACGGTGTGGGTGTACGACCCCGCCCAGGACGGTTGGGCGGAGGGCGGCCGGCTGCCCCTGGCGGTGCGGGGGGCGGCGGCTTTGCCGGTGGAGGGGCGGGTGATGGTGATGGGCGGCTGGGGCGAGCAGGGGCTTTCACCGCGCCAGTGGCTGTATGCCCCCCAGCGGCAGGCCTGGGAAGAGCGCAGCGCGCTGCCCGCCGGGCGCGGCGGCATGGGAGCGGTGGGGCTGGCCGGGCAGGTGTATGTTCTGGGGGGCAGCCCGCCGGGCTTACCCCTCTGGCAGACCTCCTGGCGAGGAGAAGCCTGGCAGGCGCTGGGGCAGGCCCCGCTGGAAGTGGGCGAAGGGGCGGCCGTGGTGGGGTACGAGTCGCGCGTCTATGTGATCGGCGGGCGCGCAGCCCAGGGGGAATGGCTGCCCAGCGTGCAGGCCTACCGGGCGGTGTTCACCTCGCTGGCGCCGGCGCTTCCCTAGAAAATTAGCGCACACGCCACTTTACAGAAATGTAAGACCTGGGGCAATAATCCAATTGGGTTATTGCCATTTTTTGGGGGTCCGGCTAAGGTTAATGGGTGCTGGGCGGGGGCAGCGCATGGCTGGTTGGTATTTCACGGACGGTTTGGGAAGGAGATGGCGTATGAAACGTGCCCTGCGCGTGGTGGTGCTGTTGATATTGTTGGGGGTGTTGGTGACACCCGGGCCAGCGCCCGCAAACGCGGCCGGCAAGACGACCTGGACTTCGGTGGTGGCCTACTTTAACCCGAATCCCGAACCGGACCCGCTGCCGCCGGATTACACCGAGCCGGTGCTGAACGTGCTTTTCCTGCAGCAGGGTTCCACCTCGCGGCGGGAGCTGCTGAACGATATCGAGATCAAGCCCTATCAATCCGGCACGCTGCTGGTGGGCAATGTGCTGCGCGACCCGAACTTCACCGGCGGTGCGGTGATCAGCGCCACGGTGCCGGTGCTGGCGGTGTACAAACAGGTGTCCACAGAGACCAAGGAACCCTACAGCCCCATTCTGTACACCTCCTTTGCCCTCAGCGACGCGGGCCTGGGCACGTTTTACCTGCCCAACGTGCAGGCCAATCAGGCCTATGACACGCGCATCGGCGTTCAGAACGTGGAAAGCTTGCAGATCGAAGTGGTGCTGCGCTTTTATTCCGAAGACCAGGGCGAGTTTGTGACGGCGCGCAAGCCGCTCTACAACCAGCGCACCCTGGTGATCAACGCCTCGGACGCTTTAAAAGAAGCCTATAACGGCGCCATGGAACAGCCCAGCCTGCCCTTCCGCGGCAGCCTGGTGGTGCAGGCCTACCGCGCGGGCAACGATGACCCGGCGCGCCTGGTGGTGGTGGCCCAAGAAATCCAGGGCGGCGGGCGGCGAGCCTACGCCTTCGAGGGGGTCAACGGGGGCGATTCGTGGGTGTTCATGCCCAACGCCATGTGCGAGATGGGCGACAATAAAATGAGCGCAGAAATGATGGTGCAGAATGTGGGTGCGGCGGACGCCACCGTGTGGGTGGATTATTATTCCGCGGCGGGGGATGTGGTGGCGACCTCCCCGTCGGCGGTGATTGAGCCGGGCTACAACCATCCCTTTAACGCCTGTGATGAAGCGGTGTACGCGCAGACGCGCGGCCAGGGCCTTTCGGCGGTGATCCATTCAGACGGCGAGCCGATCGCGGCTTTGGGAAAGGTGCGCAGCGACGATGGGTTGATGACCGCTTACACCGGGCTGCGCATGCCTGGGTCGGCCCTGCCGGACCAGCCGTACCGCACGGTGCTGCCGTATGTGGAATGGTCGCCCAAGAGCACCGGTCTGCGCACGTATATCACGGTTATGAACGTTTCCAACCAACCCGCCACGGATGTGCGCGTGCTGTATTACGGCTCCGGTGGGGTGCTGGAGAGCAGCCATTGGGTGGCGCGGAGCGATGCGCAGCCGGGGCCGCTGGCCCCCTACGCGCGGCGCACCTCGAACCCGGGCGCGGCGCGGGCCTTGAACCCAGATACCAACCACTTCGCCGGCGCGGTGATTGTGGAAAGCGATCAGCCGGTGGTGGTGGTGGCGCGGGTGCAGCGTACGGTGGGTACGGGCAGTTACAGTACCCTGGGCGATGATTACAATGGGATTCCATATGCCGAAATTCTGGAAGACTGAGCTGCGCGGCGCACTGCTGAGCACGGTTTGCGCGGGGCTGTCCCTGGCGCTGGCGGCTTGCGCCGTGCAGACGCCGACCCCGCCGCCCGCACCCACGCAGGCAGCGGAAGTCTCTGCCGCGGGCGGGGTTCTGCGCGGGCAGGTGATGGATACGGCCGGGCGCTGGGAAGAAGAGCCGCTGCAGATCTTTGCGGCGCCTTTCTCCGGCGACGACCAGGGGGCGGGCTTTTATATGCTGGAGCCGGCCATTCACCCTTCGGCTGAATTGAGCGAGCAAGGTGAATTTATTCTCAGCGCGGTTCCGGCGGGGCGCTACGTGTTGGTGGTGGGGCCGACCGCGGAACAGGGGCTGACGGTGGTGGACGAGGGGGGGGAGACGCGCGTTTTCACGGTGGAAACGGGCGAAACCGTAGAGTTGGGCCGCGTGCAGTTGGCCCCATGACAATTTTTGAGTGAAAGAACGGAGGTCGAGATGAAATGTTCACGCGGCTGGATGGTTTTACTGATGGTGGTTTTCCTCTTGGGCATGTTCCCCGCGGCTAAACCCGCAGCGGCACAGAGCGGCACGCCGCTGCCCGAAGGCACCTATGTGCCGGGGGAATTGGTGGTGGTTTTGGATGGGAAAACCGGTGCGTCTGGGCCAGCCAGCCAGGCGCGGGCTTTGGCGGGGTCGGTGGGGGCGGCGGTGGCGGCCAGCTACGGCGATATGGCCCTGCTGAGCGCGGATCCGCAGGCGGATGTAACCGCTTTGGCAGCCAGGGTCAGCTCCTTGCCGGGTGTGGTCTATGCACAGCCGAACTATATTTACAGCCTGCCAGAAAGCAAAGGCGGCGCGGCCCAGGGCGGTACGCAAAGCGCCTATGTAATCGATTCGCCCAACGGCCTGGATGTGCGCATGAGTTGGGAGCAGGTGTCCAGCCTGCGCACGATCGTCAAGAAGGGCACGCGCTCGGCGGCCATCCCCTCTTTCCCCAAAGAATTGCTCAGCGGCAACCTGTGGGCCTGGGACCGCATTCAGGCCGACCTGATCTGGGGCGAGAAAGCGGTTTCGCCGCTGGTGTGTCTGCTGGATACGGGCGTGGATGTGAAGCACCCTGACCTGAGCGGTGTGGTGGTTTCGGGGCCGGACTTTTACAACAACGATAAGAAGCCGGATGACGATAACGGCCACGGCACGCACGTGGCGGGGATCATCGCCGGGCGGGCCAACACCAACGCCAGTTCGACGGTGGGCGTATCCAACGGCAAGGTGCTGGCGGTGAAAGTGCTCAATGCCCAGGGCATCGGCACCACCTTCAGCGTCACCGCAGGCATCAAGTACTGTGGGACGAACAAGAGCGTGAAGATCATTAACATGAGCCTGGGGTCGTATCTGGCCGATAAGGTGCAGTACCAGGCCTTGGAAACCGCGCTGATGGGGCGCTTGCTGGTGGCCTCGGCGGGCAACGAAAGCGTTTCGGGTCGTTTTTACCCGGCAGCCTACGCGGATCCCGAAGTGACCGCGCCGGAATCGTTCAACAACATCGCCTCACAGGTGATCTCGGTAGCGGCGGCGCGTTCGCCCTTCTCCCCCTACCCCCTGTGGGTGGACAAAGACGGCGACGGTGTGGTGAACCCGGACGGGAGCGAGGTGTTCCTGCCGGAGCAGTGCGCATCTGGCAATTACAACGAGAACGGCATCGCCACGGGCAGCAACTACGGCCGCTGGGTAACGATGGTGGCCCCTGGCGAGGATGTGTATTCCACCACGCCGGTGAGCAACCCCTTCTATCTGAATTCCTACCAGCCGCAGGTCAGCTCCGGCTATGACTACATGAGCGGCACGTCGCAGGCGGCGGCCCTGGTCACTGGCTCGGCGGCGCGGGTGTGGAGCCTGGTGCCCAAGGCCGAATTGAACCCGCCCAAGAAGGTGAAGGATACCCTGGTGGCCTTGAGCGAGCCGCTGCAATTTGCGTCAGACAACACCCCTGGGGTGATGGCCGATGTGGGCTACGGCAGCCCGACCAACACGGTGGACATGGATGGGGAGACGGTTTGGTTCGGCAAGCCGTATGACCATGATGACGACCCCGCCACAACCATGATTATGAAAGCCCCCTATTGCTGGCCGGCCTCAAACGACAACTACGGTGATGACGAGCGCATGGACGGCTTCACCTATGGCGTGGGCAAGGTCAAGCTGGCGGCGGTGTACCTGAACGTGGCGCGGGCCATGCAGCGGGCGGCCTTGGCGGTGGAAGTGAAAGACGCCACCAACGGTTCGCCGATTGTGGGCGCGTATGTGGTGGCGCACGATATTACCGGTGTGAAACCGGTGCTGCGCGATAAGACCAAAACCGAAAAGGGCGGGTCTGTGGTGGTTCTAACCAACCTGCCGGCCAGCGAAACGGGCATTCAATACCGCCTGTCGGTCTCGATGGCGGGCTACACCACCGGTTACCAGCCTTTCAACGAGGTCAATTTGAGCGGGGACCTGCGCGGTATGGCGCTGAACGACGCTTATAACCGCGTCAGCCTGGCTTCGAAAAACAATATCAATTTTGTGCTGGATTGGGTAGACCCGGCCATTAACCCCGCGCAGGGGCGGGTGGATCCGGATGCGGATCTGGATCTGTACCTGCTGCTGCCCCGCGACGGCGTCAACGGCGGTCAGGGCGGGATCATCGGCACGGAGTTGGGTTGGGGGGCTTCGCCCAAGCTGCTGACCTATCTTCCTGGCAAGCAGGATGTATTTGTGGGCGTGGGCAGCCTCTTGAATGGGGAAGCCCTGGGCTACCCCTTCTCGCCCTATGCGCAGCACGGCTTTGACGGCGGGTATTTCTACGGCCAGGATGACTACGGCCAGCCGCTTAGCCCGGTGGAATTTATCAGCGTTCTGCCGAAGGTGAAGCAGTCGGCGGCTCCGTATATGCTGCCGTGGTACAGCGGGGAATACCGCCTGGTGGTCACCGACTATCACCGCCCCGACGCCATTGGCGGGGGCAGCCAAAGCCCGAAGACGGTTGGTTATTTGAGCGCCACCACAACCAGCCCCAATTTCACCGCGGCGGTGGTGCGCATGTGGGCCAGCGGCAAGGTGGTGACCAGTGTCCGCCTGCAAGATTCAACAGCAGGATCGTGCAACGAGAACAAAGATTGGTGGAAGGTGCTGCAAGTGAACGGGGCCAATGTGTCCGTGAACAACACCTGCGACATCGGCCTGGGCGGGATGGACCCGTATTAGTGCCGG
>DAIOUB010000160.1:0-2941 GCA_036751735.1 Levilinea sp.
GCCACGAAAAAGGCAGCCGCCCCACCACCGGCAGCAGCAGCCGCAGCACCCGCTGTAAGCTGCGCTTGCTGTGCAGCGGGATGGGCGCGCCCAGCACGAACATTAAGTCGCCGATCACCGAATCGTACCCACCGTCCAAAAAGCCGCAGGTCAGGCCGTAGCGGTCTACCCCGCTGATGAGGAAAGCGCGTCTCTGCTCCCCTGTGGGTTTCAGCTGGGCTTCCACCACCTCCGCCGCCTGGCGTTCCAGAGTCTCTTTCAGGCCGGTTCCGTCCACCACCGGGGTCTTTTCCACAAACCGCACCATCGGGGCCACCGAACGCAGCGGGTGCCACTCCCCCTCCACCAATAAGCCCAAAACCGCCCCGCCCACCCCAAAGGCGTCCACCTGCCCATCCATCTCACGGTACAATTGGGCTGCGGCTTCCATATCGCCGTCCGTACCGATCCGTTCTAACTGCACTTGTTCCCCCAGAAGTTCCACCACTACAGATTTATTGCGCTTCGAGGATCCAATGCTGATACTGACTGCTCGTTTCATCGTTTTCGGCTCCCAACCACTGAGATGGTACCATTTTACCGCCATCTGACCAATTTATAGAAATCCCAAAAAATTAATTGACAAGTGAGATAAAAATCGTATAATGATCTAAGCTGCTGGCGGCGGTTCATCTTTCCACGCCGCACTTAGCCTTTGTTGGGTGTAGGCAGCACTGCAAAACCTCCGAACAAGCGCCAGCTCGCCAACCTCGTTCCAGCAGGAGGTGAAAATTCCCCAATATGTTCAACAGAACCACCCCAGTAGGACCCTTTGAGCCTGGCAAACCCCCAGGCAATCGTTCGAAATGTTCCTAAGGAGGAGAAAAGTGAAACACCGCAAACTCTATTCCATGCTAGCCGTTTTGATCCTGCTCAGCATGGCACTGGCTGCCTGCACTCCCGCTGCCACGCCGGCCCCCGCCGAACCGGCGGCCCCTGCCGAACCGGCTGCCCCCGCTGAACCTGCGGCTCCGGCCGAACCGGCCGCCCCCGCTGAACCCGCGGCCGCCTTTGAGGCCATGAAGAAAGAAGCCCCCGACTGCAATTATGGCGGCAACCTCAAGTCCATCGAAGCCCTGGATGAAATGACCGTCAAGTTCACCCTGTGCGCCCCCGATCCGGCCTTCCTGGCCAAGGTCGCGGTTCCGGCCTTCTCGATCCTGGACAAAGACTACCTCGATTCCATCGGTGGTGACGCTGCCAAATTGAACGACGCCCCCGTCGGCACCGGCCCCTACGTCATCAAAGAATGGGTCCGCGGCGATCACATCACCTTCGTGCCCAACCCCAACTACTGGGGCCCGGCGCCTGCCAACAAAGAGTTCATCCTGCGCTGGAACAAAGAAGCGGCTGCCCGCCTGCTCGACCTCCAGTCCGGCAACATCAGCGGTATGGACAATGTCGGCACCGATGACTTCCCCACCGTGGAAGCCGATGCCAACCTGGCGCTCTACCCGCGCAAGTTCAACAACTTCTTGTACCTGGGCATGAATCGCGATATTGCCCCCTTCACCGATGTCAAAGTCCGCCAGGCCTTCGCCATGGCGATTGACAAAGAAGCCATCGTGCGCGATTTCTACCCCAAGGGCGCTTCCGCCGCCACCCAGTTCATTCCCCCGGGTGTGAAGCCTGGCTTCACCGAAGGCTACGCCGCCCCGGCGTATGATCCCGTCAAGGCCAAGGCCCTCTTGGAAGAAGCCGGCTTCGATTTCAATCAGGAAATCGTGCTGTCCTACGCCGAGCGTACTCGCCCCTACTTCCCCCAGCCGACCAAAATCGCCCAGGCCGTCCAAGCCCAGCTGGCTGAAATCGGCGTCAATATCAAATTGAACCTCCAGGAATGGGCTGCCTTCCTGCCCCGCACCCGCGCTGGCGAAGAAGCCCTCTACTTCCTCGGCTGGTCCGAAGACTTCCCGGATGCCACCAACTGGTATGATGTGTTCCTGATGGGCTCCTCGCCCAGCTTCGGTGCGCCCTTCCCCGAAATTATGGAACAGATCAAGATCGGCGCCACCACGGCTGATGTGAAAGTTCGCCAGGAAGCCTATGACAAGGTCAACAAGCTCGTGGATGAGCTGGTTCCCACCATCGTCATCGCCAACGGCGCCACCTCGCTGGCCTTCCAGAAGAATATCGGCAATGTGGTCGTCGGCCCCTACAACGAAAACTTCACCGAAATGACCAGCGAATCGGGCACGGTCATCTTCTCGCAAGATGGCGAGCCGGTCTCTCTGATGTGCCTGGACGAAACCGACGGCTCTTCCTTCCGCGCCTGCTTGCAGATCTTCGACACCCTCTACGAGTTCAAGTATGGTTCCGCTGACCTGCAGCCCGCTGCCGCGGAGAAATGTGAAGCCAACGCCGATGGTACCGAATGGACCTGCACCATGCGCGCGGGCGTCAAGTTCTCCAACGGCGCCGCCCTGGATGCCAATGATGTTGTGGCCTCCTTCGGCATGGGTTGGGACATGAAGGACGTGAACCGCAAGGGTAACACCGGCGTGTTCCAGTACTTCAAGGACTTCTTCGGCCCCAAGTCCCTCAACGAAGAGTAATCTGCTTTTTGTACGTTCGTCTGGTTGGGGCGGGTTTTCCGCCCCAACCAGACTCTTCCTCTCATTTTTGCAAACGTGTCGTCTCTCCGCCCGCATCCGGGCGAATTGGTTTTTTTATTCTATCCCGCTAACTCTGAGACCTGACCATAGACCATTATGCTCCAATTCATCACCCGCCGTCTGCTCATGCTCATCCCGGTCCTCATCGGGATTGTCCTGGTCACTTTTGTCATCGTCCGGCTGATCCCCGGCGATCCCTGTTATGTGATGCTCGGGGAAAAAGCGACCGTTGAAAAATGCGACGAGTTCAAAGCCCGTTACGGACTCGATGACAGCATCCCCGAACA
>DAIOUB010000160.1:3041-4165 GCA_036751735.1 Levilinea sp.
GATTGGACCGGCGTGCCGCGCTTCCTGCTGTCGCTCATCTCCAATTCTGCCATCCTCAACGGCATCCTCACCGGTAATTTCAAGCTGGTCAAAGACGCCATCTGGCATCTGATCTTACCCGCCACCGCCGTTGGCACCATCTCGATGGCTATCGTGGCCCGTATGACCCGTTCCAGCCTTCTGGAAACCCTCGGCCAGGATTACATCCGCACCGCGCGCGCCAAAGGCTTGATTGAACGCCTGGTCATCATCCGCCACGCCCTGCGCAACGCCCTTATCCCCATCGTCACCATCATCGGCCTGCAGATCGGCGGCCTGCTTTCGGGCGCCGTCCTCACCGAAACCATCTTCGCTCTCCCCGGGGTCGGCTCGCGCATGGTGGAGGCCATCCTCTCCCGTGATTATCCGGTCGTCCAGGGCTTTTCCCTCCTGGTCGCCTTCGTCTTCGTCTTCACCAATTTGTTGGTGGATGTCTCCTACGCCTATCTGGATCCCCGCATCCGTCTGGAATGACCCATGAGCCAGGAAAATAACATCGCTACCATAACCAAAGAACCGCAGAATTCTCCAGCCCGCGAATCGCTCCGGCGTTTGCTGCGGCACCGCTCCGCGCAGATCGGCATGTTCATCCTCGCCGTGCTCATCCTCACCGCCATCTTCGCCGAACAGATCGCCCCCTTTGACCCGATTAAGCCGCTCAAGAACGTCAAACGGCGCGATACCCCCTGCGTTCACCTCCTGGGCTGCCCCAAAGACGCCCAGCAGCACCTCATGGGCATTGACGGCAACAGCCGCGACCTCTTCTCCCGCATCGTCTTTGGCTCGCGCCTTTCTCTGCAAATCGGCATCTCCACCATCAGCTTCGCCATCCTCATCGGCGGCCTGCTGGGGGCTATGGCTGGCTTCCTGGGCGGGTGGATTGACGACGTGATCATGCGCTCGATGGATGTGCTCATGGCCTTTCCAGCCCTGCTGCTGGCCATCGCCATTGTCTCTGTGCTGGGCACCGGTCTGATCAACGCCCTGATTGCGATTGCCATTGTGTCCATCCCGCGCTATGCCCGCGTGGTGCGCGCCAGCGTCATCTCGGTCAAAGACCTGGATTTCGTCAACGCCTCGCGCGC
>DAIOUB010000160.1:4265-6866 GCA_036751735.1 Levilinea sp.
GGGGCAGTGTAAAGTTCTTCGGTTGTACAGACGGCAAAATGATTTTCGACCGGCGGCTGATCACCGCCGGTCGCTTGTTTCTCTGCGGCCCCTGGCTATAATAGAAGTAAGCTTTGGGAACCCTTTTCCCCGCGGCAGCGTCCTAGTCCTACGCCCCAACCCCGGGGCAATCTTTCCTGTCTGCACGTAAAGCAGGATCATGAGGAACACCATGAAACCTTCCCCCTTCTCCCGCCCAACCCGTGCCTGGGCTGCGTTCTTTTCCATTTTTGTCATCATCAGCCTGGCCTGCGCTTTGCCGGGCTTCTCTCGCCCCACGCCCACCCCTGCGCCAGCCGCCCAGGCCCCCGCGGCGGCCCCCACACCGCTCCCCACCGCCGCGCCGCAGGCCTCGCCCACACCTCTGCCGCCCATGCCGCCCGTCGTGGCCGAAATTGTGCCTTCCCCTTCGGATGCGCTGCCCCTCAAATCCGCCCTGACCCTGTATTTCAGCCAGGACATGCAGCCCGAATCCGTGCTTTCCGCGGTGACCCTCAATCCACCCATCACCGGCAAGTTTGAATGGCTCGACCCGGCCACCCTCAGCTTCATCCCCGCCGAAGCCCTGCCTCCGTTCACCTCCCTCACCCTCACCGTGGCCGCGGGAGCCCAGGCTGCCAACGGCCTCGGCCTGCCGGAAGCCTTCTCCGCCGCCTACCGCACCACCGACCCGTTGAAAGTGGTGCAGCAGCTGCCCCCGCCCTTCAGCACGGGCATCAGCCCCCAATCCGCCGTCTCCATCACCTTCAGCCAGCCCATTGTGCCCCTGGGCCAGCCCACCGAAGCCCTGCCTCCCGCCTTCACCCTCTCCCCCGCGGTCGAAGGCCGCGGCGAATGGCTGAACACGGATACCTACGTGTTTTATCCCAACCCGGCCCTCTCCGGTGGGGTGCAGTACACCGCCGCCCTCACCCCGCAGTTCACGGCTTTGGCGGGTGTGCCCTTCTCCGCGGATGTCACCCAATGGAATTTCACCGCCGCCCCGCCCAAGCTCATGCAAATCGCCCCCACTTCCGCCAGCCTGCTCTTCCTGGATCAAATCTTCACCCTGGGTTTCAATCAGCCCATGAATCCGTCCAGCCTGGAAGAGAAAGTGTCTCTGCGCGGCCCCGATGGAAGCGCCTTCCCGCTGAAATTCACCTGGACTGAAAACGACTCGCGTGTCGAGATCCAGCCCACCGTGCTGCTGCCGCGCAGCACCAACGTGACCTTTGCCCTCGAACCCGGCGCTCTCTCAGCCGGCGGCGTGGCCTTGGGGGATTCTTTCTCCCAGCCTTACACCTCCTCTGGGAACCTGACCTTCTCGCTGAGCAGCCCGCGCGCCGGTGAAAGCCTGATGCTCTACGGCGGATATTCTTCCATCAACATCCAGGCCAACCTGCCGCTGGCCCGCCAGGAGATTGATACCAAAATCACCATCCAGCCCGCCGTTGAGGACCTCAATCTCAACCTCTACAACCAGCGCCAGTCCATCTCCCTCAGCGGGTATTTCCAGCCGCAGACCAGCTACACCCTCACCTTCGACGCCTCGCTGCGCGACGCCTACGATCAGCCCCTCGGCCAGAACCAGACCCTCACCTTTTCCACTGCGCCCGTCTCGCCCACCCTGCGCATCCCTTCCATCTACCTGGGCAGCGGCGTGCTCTTTTTGCCTGCCGCCCAAAAAACCCTGTCGGTGGAAGCTGTCAACCTGAAGAACGCCTCCCTCTCTGTGACCCCCATCACCCTGGACGAGATGATCAGCCTGGCGCTGCGCCACACCCCCGGCCAACAAGTCAACCTGTCGGCCCCCACCGTCACCTGGACCACCCCCATCAACGCTCCCGCTAACCGTTACCAGATGTTGGATGTGGCCCTGACCCCCACCGGGGACGCCCTGGGCACCGGCCTGTATTGGCTGAACCTGAGTTCTCCGGAGTTGGGCGAGAACGCCGGTTTTGTGAGTCCCATTGCCCTGGCCGTCTCCAACGTGCACCTCACCCTCAAACGCAGCGCCACCCAGGTCAAGGTGTGGGCCACCGATCTAACCACCAACGCCCCCATCTCCAACCTGAGCGTGCAGCTGTGGGACTTTAACGCGCAAAACCTCGGCTACGCCGTCACCGACGCTCAGGGCATCGCTGAATGGGACGTTCCCAGCACGTCCGCCATTGAATCCACCCTCTTTGCCCTCTCCGGCGCGCCCGGCGCCGCCGACTTTGGTATTGCCTATTCCGGCTGGAGCTACGGCATCACTGGCTGGCAGTTCGGCTATGAAAACACCCTGGAAAAAACGGGCCTGAGCGCCTACCTCTACACCGACCGCCCCATCTACCGCCCTGGCCAGGAAGTTTTCATCCGCTCCATCCTCTACCGCAAAGACAACGGCCGCTATTCCCCTCCCGATATCCCGTCCGTCACCCTCTCCATCCTGCGCGGGGATTACTACGACTACGATCAGCCCGATGCCCAACTGGCCTCCATCCCCATCCCCCTGGATACGTTTGGGGCGGGCAGCGCCTCGTATACCCTGCCCGAAGATTTGCAGCCGGGGCGCTACACCCTCTCCATCACCAGCCCCGA
>DAIOUB010000161.1:0-6771 GCA_036751735.1 Levilinea sp.
ATGTAGGGCAGGTTGATCTCGGTCTCCATCACGCTGGAAAGCTCGATCTTGGCCTTCTCCGCCGCCTCGCGCAGGCGCTGCAGGGCCTGACGGTCGGCGCGCAGATCAATGCCCTGGTTCTTTTGGAAGGTGTCGGCCAGCCACTGCACCACGCGCTCGTCCCAGTCGTCGCCGCCCAGGTGGGTATCGCCGTGGGTGGCTTTGACTTCAAACACACCCTCGCCCACCTCCAACACGCTGACATCAAAGGTGCCTCCGCCCAGGTCGAACACCAGAATTTTTTCGTTGCGCTTCTTTTCCAGGCCGTAAGCCAAAGCCGAAGCGGTGGGCTCGTTGATGATGCGCAGCACCTCCAACCCGGCGATCCGGCCAGCGTCTTTGGTGGCCTGGCGCTGGCTGTCGTTGAAATACGCCGGAACGGTGATGACCGCCTGGGTCACCGTCTGGCCCAAATAGGCCTCGGCGTCCGCTTTCAGCTTGGCCAGGATCATGGCCGAAATTTCCTGCGGGGTGTATTCGCGCTGGTTCATGGGGATGGACACGCGCGCATCCCCCGCCGGGCCGCTCACCACGCGGTAGGGCACCATCTGGCGCTCCTGCTGCACTTCGTCGTAACGGCGGCCCATGAAACGCTTCACCGAGGACACTGTGTTTTCGGGGTTAATCACCGCCTGGCGCTTGGCCGAAAGTCCCACCAGCCGTTCCCCATTCTTGTTAAACGCCACCACAGACGGGCACAGCCGCGGCCCCTCAGCGGTGGTAATGACCACCGGATCGCCGCCTTCCATCACCGCCACCACGCTGTTGGTGGTTCCCAAATCAATACCGATAATTTTTCCCATCGTTCTGCACTCCTTTCGCTAAGAACTTCTCAGGTTTAGCATACCCAGCCCGCATACGAAGGGCATTAACGATCTATAGGAAATTTGTTAAGCCCGGCCTGACGCCCCAAGCTGTGACACGGCGCATGGGGTTTAGACAACTTCACGTTATAATGAAAGCGGAGGACGTTATGAAATCACGAATGGCTTCTCGGCTGTGGCTGGTCTTCTTCTGCATCTTTTGGGTCCTGAGCGTCATCCCTGCCCAGGCGCAAAGCAGCGCCCCCCAGGCGGTGGTGCTCACCTTCCGCGGGCCCATCACCCCGGTGCTGGTGGAATATCTGGAGCGCGGTTTATCCACCGCCAAAGATCAAAACGCCAGCGTGGTGGTCTTGCAGCTCGACACCCCCGGCGGGGCGATTGATACGATGGAACGCATTGTGCAGATCATCCGCTCCAGCCCCGTGCCCGTGGCCGTGTACGTCTCCCCGCGCAACGCCGCCGCCAGCTCGGCCGGCGCGCTGATCACCATGGCGGGTCACGTCTCGGCGATGGCCCCCGAAACGACCATCGGCGCAGCCAGCCCGGTGGGCGGGCAGGGCGAAGATATTGAAGAGACCATGCAGGCCAAGGTCAAGGAATCGCTCAAGGCCTCGGTGCGCGCGCTGACGGCCAACCGCCCGCCCGAAGCCACCCGTCTGGCCGAAGACATGATCGATTCCGCCAAAGCCGTGACCGTGGAAGAAGCCCTGGCCATCGGCCTGGTGGATTACAAAGCCTTTGATGTGCAGGATTTACTGGATCAGATGGACGGCCGCACGGTGGAGCTGGACAGCGGCAGCGTGACCCTGGACACCGCCGGGGCGCAGCTGGTGGAAATCCGCGCGTCGCTGATCGAAAACGTACTCCAACTACTGATCAACCCCAATCTGGTGTTTCTGCTGCTCTCCACCGGCATTTGGGCCTTGATGATCGAACTCTCCAGCCCGGGCGGCTGGGTGGCCGGCTTCATCGGCGTGGTGAGCATCCTGCTGGCGGTCTACGGCCTGGGGATTCTGCCGGTCAATTGGTTCGGCATCCTCTTTATCATCGTGGCCTTTGTGCTCTTCGTGCTGGAAGTCAAAACGCCCACGGTGGGCATGCTCAGCGCCGCAGGGGCCATTTCGCTCATCGCCGGGGCCTTGATCCTCTTTAACTCGGTGCGCGTCCCCGGCCTGCCGCGCATTTCGCCCGTGCTGGTGGTGGTCACGTCCATCGTGCTGGCGGGCAGCTTCCTGGCCATCGTCACCTTTGCCCTGCGCGCCCAGCACAAACCCATCCTCACCGGGCGCGAAGCCCTTCCGGGTCAGGTAGGGGTGGTGCGCACCGCGCTGCACCCGGCTGGAACCGTGCAGGTGGCGGGCGAGTTGTGGGCCGCGGAGGTGGAAGAAGGCCAGCCGCACGCCGCCGAAGGGGAGCGCGTGGAGGTGCTGTCCGTCAACGGCTTACGCCTGATCGTGCGTAAGGTGAACCCGCTCGTTTAGGCCGGGCGCGCAAACCCCGCCTCACGCAGCGCCGGATAGAGCCGGCAGTAACGCGCATAGGCCAGCGTGTACGATTCGGCCCGCTGCGGGTCGGGCAGCACGGGCTGTCCCAGCGGGGGAACGGCCTGCTCCACCGCCGCGCGCACATCCGCATACACGCCGCCGCCCACCCCCGCCAACATAGCCGCCCCGCAAGCCGTGATCTCCTCCCGCTCGGTGGTGTAAACCGCCTGCCCCAAAATATCCGCCGCCAGCCGCACCCACAGGGGATGTCGCAGCGCGCCCCCCGCCAGCAGCAGCCCTTCCAACGGCGCGCCCGCCGTGGTGAGCGCCTCTAACCCCTGACGCAGACTGAACACCACCCCCTCCATCACCGCCCGCGTCAGATGAGCGCGCTGGTGGGCCAGTCCCAGCCCCGCGAACAGGCCGCGCACCGATGAATCCAGGTGCGGGGTGCGTTCCCCGGCCAGGTGCGGCAGGAAAAACAGCCCTTCCTGGGCCGCCTCCACCGCCTGAGCAGCCTCCGCCAGGCTGGCGTAATCGCTGCCCGGCCAGAGCTGATCGCGCAGCCAGCGCAGCGAAAGCCCCGCCGAAAGGGTGGCCGCCTGCAAATGCCAGCGGTCGGGCAGGGCGTGGCAAAAGAGGTGTACGGCTTTGCGGTGCGGAGCCTGTCGGGCCGCCGCGCGCGCATCCGCAACCGGCGCAAAAATCTGCCCGCCCGTGCCGATGGTCACCGCCGCCCAGCCCTCATCCAACAGTCCCTGCCCCACCGCCCGCGCCGCCTGATCGCTGGCCCCAAAGACCACCGGCGTGCCCGCCCGCAGTCCGCAGGCCGCCGCCATAGACGGCCGCAGCCCGACTGCCGCCCGCGCCGAGAGGTTCACATACGGCAGATTTTCTTCCCGCAGCCCCGCCAGATCCAGCACCGGCTGGCTCCAATAGCGCTCAAAGGGGTCAAACAACAGCGTGGCAGAAGCGTCGCTGTCCTCTGTGCCCAGGTCGCCGCTGAGCTGCCAGCGCAAATAATCCTTGGGGGAAACCAGCCAGCGTGTGCGCCGGGCGGTATCGGCCTCGTTTTCGCGCAGCCACAGCCACGAAACCAACATCATCCCCGCCGCCAGCGGGTTACCTGTCCATTCCGCCAGGGCGTCGGCCCCGGGACTGCGCAGCAGCGCGTCCACCTGGGGCTGACTGCGGCTGTCGGCCCACAAAATCGCCGGGCGCAGCACCTCTCCCGCGCCGCTCAGGCACACCAGCGAATGCATCTGGCCGGTCACCCCCATCCCGGCCACCTGCTGCGCTGAGACGCCGCTCTCGGCCACCGCCCGCCGCAGGGCGCGCAGACTGGCCGCCAGCCAGTCCTGGGGGTCCTGTTCCGCCCAGCCGGGCTGCGGGGTGTGCAGGGCAGTTTCTTCGCCCGCCGCCGCCAACAAACGCCCGTCGCGCTGCATGACCACCGCCTTCACGCTCGACGTTCCCAGATCCACACCCACCAAAGCGTCCATGCTGCCTCCCGCGGTCAAACCAAAAAGTCCCCAACACCCTTTTCACAGGCATTGGGGACTCCTTTTTTAATCGGGCCTCAGGCCCGCCAGTAGCCGCGCCGGATGGGGCGCACGTCTTCCGCGGTGACAAAGGCTTCCGGGTCGGTTTCCAAAACCACCGTCTCCACGTTATCCTTGTCGCGGCGGGTCACATCCACATGCAGCACAAACACCGTGCCGTTCTTGCCGCGCGCCGGAATTTCGGTGACGGCAAAGCCGCTGGCGCGCAGTTTTTCGGTGATGGACGCCCCGCGGGTGGAGGAGATGATGGTGAAATGAATGTGCCCCACCGCCAGGCGCTCTTCAATCAGCATGCCCACCACGTTGCCCGTGGCGAACCCGCCGGCGTAACCCAGCACATTGAGAAAATTATCCAGATTCGAAAGCACGGAGCTGATGGCGATGACAAAAATCAGGGATTGGAAGAACCCCAACCCCCAGGCCAGTCCCTTGCGCCCGCGCACCACAAACAGCACGCGAATGGTATCTAAGGACATGTCGCCGATGCGCAGCACAAAAATCAGCAGCGCGCCCAAAAAAGCCTCTGGCGTCAAAATAAACTGCATGGCGTCCCGATCCTTTCCGACTAATCTTCCGCCGCGTTCGGCGCTTTTTTCACGCCCATCGCCGAGAGATACAGCTCGTCCATGTATTCTTTGACCATGCGCTTCATGCTGAACTGCGGGGCCAGGGTGCGGATGGATTCTTTCACGCGCACCATCCAATCCCCAGGCAGCTTATCGCTGGAGCGGCGGCTGTAATACAGCGGCACAATTTCGTTCTCCAACGTGTCATACAGCTCGCGCGCTTCGGCGTCGTCCTGCACGTTGGGGTCGCTGTATTCGGTTTCGTCGCCGATGGACCAGCCGTTCATGCCGTTGTAGGCCTCGTGCCACCAGCCATCCAGCACCGAGAAGTTCAAGGCGCCGTTCAAGGCTGCCTTCATGCCAGAGGTGCCCGAAGCTTCGTTGGGCCGCCGCGGGGTGTTCATCCACACATCCACACCCTGCACCAGATAGCGAGCCACGTTCATATCGTAATCTTCCAGAAAAACCAGCCGTCCGGCCGTCTTGGAATCTTTCACCGCGCGGTACACCTGCTGGATGATCAGCTTTCCGGGTTCATCCGCCGGGTGAGCCTTGCCAGCGAAGATGATCTGCACCGGCATGCGCGTGTTGTTGATGATGCGCATCAGGCGGTCAAAGTCGCGCAGGATCAAATTGCCGCGCTTATACGTGGCAAAGCGGCGGGCAAACCCGATGGTCAGCGAATATGGCTCCAGCAAAACGCCGCCCGCCACCACCTGCACGGGGTGACTGCCGCCCTCATGCCAGGCCTTGCGCGCCCGCTCGTTGGCGAACATGATCAGCTTGCGCTTGAGGTGTTCGCGCACCGCCCACAGCTGGGCGTCGGGGATGGCTTCTACCTGCGACCAGAAATCCAGGTCGTCGGCGCGCTCGCGCCAATCGCGGCCCAAATACTGCTGGAAGAGCAAACCCATGCGCCGCGCCAGCCAGGTGCCGGTGTGCACGCCGTTGGTGATGTGCGTGATGGGCACATCCGCCTCTTTGCGCTCCGGCCACAGGAACTGCCACATGGTCCGCGAAACCTGACCGTGCAGCTCGGAGACAGCGTTGGCCTGGTTCGAAAGGTGCAGAGCCAAAACAGGCATGCTGAAGTTGTCGCCCCACGATTGGGTGTGGCGCGCCAGATCAATGAACTGATCGCGGGTCAGGCCCAACTGATCCCACACCTGCACAAAATACTTATCCACCAGCCACAGGGGGAACTGATCGTTGCCCGCCGGAACGGGGGTGTGGGTGGTGAAGACGTTGCCCTTGCGGATCTCAGCGGCGGCCTGTTCGAAGGTCTTGCCCTGCTCGATCATCTCGCGCAGCCGTTCCAGAGTGAGGAAAGCTGAATGGCCTTCATTCATGTGCCAGACGTCCGGCTGATAGCCCAACAGGCGCAGGGCGCGCACCCCGCCGATGCCCAGCAGGATTTCCTGCGAAATGCGCACCTCGGGGTCGTTGCTGTACAGGCGCGCAGTCAGCTGCCGGTCGGCAGGCGAATTGCTGTCCAGGTTGGTATCCAGCAGGTACAGCGGCACCCGCCCTACCTGAATCAGCCACAGGCGGGCTGTCACCGCCCGGCCGGGCAGATCCACCTGAATGGTGAGCGGCTGCTCGTTTTCGTCCGTCAGCGGAATGACCGGCATTTGATCAAAATTGAGGATCAGATTGCGGGTCTCCTGCCAGCCGTCTTCGGTGATGTGCTGGGCAAAATAGCCCTGATTATAGATGAAGCCCACGCCCACCAACGGCAGGCCCAAATCGCTGGCCTCTTTCAGGTGGTCGCCCGAAAGCACGCCCAGGCCGCCCGCGTACACCGGCACCGATTCGTGCAGGCCAAATTCAAAGGAGAAATAGGCGATGGATTTGTGCTTCAGCTTGGGGTATTTCTCACTGTACCAGGTGCTGGCGCCGCGCAGATAATCATCATAGCGCTGCATGACCTTATCGTACAGCTCCAAATACCAGCGGTCATTGGTGACCGCGTTCAGATAGGGGCGTTCCACCTGCTGCAAAAAAGCCACCGGGTTGTGAGACACCCCTTCCCACAGATTCTTGTCAATGAAGGAGAACAGAATCTGGGAATCGGGGTTCCACACCCACCACAGGTTGTAAGCCAGCTCGCCCAGGCGGCTGATACGGCGGGGGAGCCGAAATTGGTTAGGGATCTCCCTGCGAATTGTTTTCATTTGAATGATACCTCTCTTTAAAGATGGACAGCCTGAAACCGCCCACAAACCGCCGCACGGCAGCAGTTTGACACTGCATTTTATCACAAATTGCCTGGACGAATGGCAGTTGTCCAGGCAAG
>DAIOUB010000162.1:0-6754 GCA_036751735.1 Levilinea sp.
CGGGGCGAATACTGGACAAAAACGCATCTGTCGGGTAAAATCCAGTGTTGCAATCGTTAAGAAGATTCAATCGGAGGAAGCTTTGGCTAACATCAAGTCGCAAATTAAGCGCAACAAGCAGAACGAAAAACGACGCGTGCGCAATCGTGTTTTCCGGGGTAAGGCTCGTACCTTTGTCGGTAAGGCTCGCCTGGCGATCAACACTGGAGATCAGGACAACGCCGCTGAGGCTGTCCGTGTGGCCGTGAGCGCGCTGGATAAGGCCGCCGAAAAGGGCATTATCCACAAGAATAACGCCGCACGCCGGAAAAGCCGGTTAATGAAGCGTTTGGCTGAGCTGCAAAGCTAAGCCTGAAAGTTTCTCCCGGACGATTCGGGATCCATCAAGCATACCGGCAGCGGGAGTTCACCTACTCCCGCTTTTGCATTTCCACCCAGTTGATCGAACGAGACGCGCATGTTTGAAGCAGAACAAGAACGAATTAGCGAACAGATCCGCGCTTACTGCCAGACCCAGGGGCTGACGCTGGAAGCGGTTCAATGGAACTGGATTCCCTTCAGCGGGCATTGGGGGATTTCGCTGCCGTTTTTCCCCATCGCCGCCCAGGAATCGCGCCAGGGGCAGAAGATTAACGTGGGGGCGCGGGCGCAGGAGCTGGCCGAAGGGGCCGCGGCCCATTTGGGGCTGCCGGCGGGCTTTGAGCGGGTGGAAGCGGTGCGCGGCTATTTGAACCTGTATTTCGACAGCGGGGCTTACGCGCGGCGCGTGCTGGAGCATGTGCGCCTGGAGCAGGAGCGCTTTGGCAGCGGCGCGGCGCGGGGCGAGCAGGTGATGGTGGAATTTTCGCAGCCCAACACCCACAAGGCCTTCCATGTGGGCCATCTGCGCTCGGCCATCCTGGGCGACACCCTGGCACGCATCCTGGAATTCGCGGGCTACGCGGTCATCCGTGCCAATTACCCCGGCGATATGGGCCTGCATGTGATCAAATGGCTGTGGAATTACCAAAAATTCCATAAGGGCGAGAAGCCGCAGAAAGACATCACCCAGTGGATGGGCCAACTGTACGCCGAGGCCAGCCGCCGCCTGGAAGAAAACCCCGATCTGGAAGCCGAGGTGCGGGCGCTGTATCAGGCCTGGGACCGGCGCGAGCCGGAGATCGTTGGCCTGTGGGAAGAAACCCGCCAATGGTCGCTGGAAGGCTTTCACCAGATGTACGACCTGCTGGACATCCGCTTTGACCGTTACTACTTTAACAGTCAGGCGGAGCAGCCCGGCAAGGTGATGGTGCAGGATTTGATCGAACGCGGCATCGCGCAGGATGAACGCCCCGACGGCGCGGTGATTGTGAAACTGGATGAGCTGCTGGGCCTGAAGAACGAAAAGTACCGCGTGATGGTGGTGCTGCGCTCCGACGGCACGGCCCTGTACGCCACAGAAGACCTGGCCCTGGCCAAGATCAAATTTGAAGAATACCCCCAACTGGCGCGCTCGCTGTATGTGGTGGATGTGCGCCAGTCGCTGCATTTTCAGCAGGTGTTTAAGACGCTGGAACTGGCCGGGTACGACTGGGCGCAGCGCTGCCAGCACATCCCCTATGAGCTGGTGAGCCTGCCGGGGAATGTGGTGATGGCCTCGCGCGAGGGCACGGTGGTGCTGCTGGAAGATCTGATCCGCGAGGCGACGGAGCGCGCGCTGCAGGTGGTTTCAGATAAGAATCCCGATTTGAGCGCGGAGCAAAAGCTGGAAGTGGCCAAAGCCGTGGGCATTGGGGCGATTAAGTACCCCATGCTGGCGCGCGAAAACGCCAAGACGGTCACCTTTGATTGGCAGGCGGCTTTGGATTTCAACGGCCAGGCTTCGCCCTACATTCAATACGCGCATGTGCGCGCCAACAGCATTCTGCGCAAGCTGGGCGGGGAGCTGCCCGAATTGGCCGAACCGCAGCATGAGCTGGCCCCGGCCGAGGTGGAGCTGATTGAGCTGATTTCGCGCTTCCCCAAAGAGGTGCAGCGGGCGGCGGCGGAGCTGCGGCCTTTGTGTCTGGCCTCGCTGGGCTACGATCTGGCGCGGTCGTTCAGCGATTTTTACAACCAGTGCCCGGTGATCTCCGCGGAACCGGCGGTGCGCGCCTTCCGCGTGCATCTGGTGGCGGCGGCCAAGCAGGCCATGGCCAACTGCCTGAACATTCTGGGCATTCGCGCACCCGAAGTGATGTAGTTCGTTCCAGGGCTTCCCATATTGGGAAGCCTTGTTTCGGAATAGCAGTGGCAGGATCCTCATGTGCCTTTTTGGGCTGGAGTGAATCGTATCAAACCATCAGACACCAAAAGGAGAAATGCAAGCATGACCCCCATCCGTACTCTTATCATGGGCGCTGCAGGGCGCGACTTCCACAACTTCAACGTGTTTTTCCGGGATAACCCCGACTACACCGTGGTCGCCTTCACAGCCACCCAGATCCCCAACATTGACGGCCGCAAATACCCCGCGGCCCTGGCCGGTTCGCTGTACCCCGAAGGCATCCCGATCTTCCCCGAAAGCGATCTGCTCAAGCTGATCAAAGACATGAAGGTGGATCAGGTAGTCTTCGCTTACAGCGATGTGCCGCACGAATATGTGATGCACAAGGCTTCCCTGGTGACGGCCGCGGGCGCTGATTTCCGCCTGATGGGCACCACCACCACCCAGGTGAAATCCACCAAGCCGGTGGTTTCGGTGTGCGCCATCCGCACGGGCTCGGGCAAGAGCCAGACCACCCGCCGCGTGTCCTTGATCCTGCGCGAAATGGGCTACAAAGTGGCCGCCATCCGCCACCCCATGCCCTACGGCGATCTGGTGAAGCAGAAGGTGCAGCGCTACGCCACCTATGCCGATTTGGACAAGCACGAATGCACCATCGAAGAGCGCGAGGAATACGAACCTCATCTGGATAACGGCGTGATCGTGTACGCCGGTGTGGATTACGAAGCCATTCTGCGCCAGGCCGAGCAGGAAGTGGACATCGTTTTGTGGGACGGCGGCAACAACGACTTCTCGTTCTACAAGCCCGATCTGAGCATTGTGGTGCTCGACCCGCACCGCCCCGGGCATGAGTATGTCTATCACCCCGGCGAAACCAACATGTACCTGGCGGACGTGTTCGTGATCAACAAAGTGGACACCGCCAACCCCGATTCCGTCATCGCCGTGCGCAACACCGCTGCCCGCCTGAACCCCGAAGCGGTGGTCATCGAAGGCGCTTCCCCGCTGTTCGTGGACGACCCCGAAGCCATCCGCGGCAAGCGCGTGTTGGTGATTGAAGACGGCCCGACCCTGACCCACGGCGAAATGGCCTACGGGGCTGGCTGGGTGGCGGCTCGCCGCTTTGGCGCCGCTGAAATCGTGGACCCGCGCCCCTACGCGGTCGGCTCGATCATCAGCACCTACCAGAAGTACCCCAAGACCGGTCAGATTCTGCCCGCGATGGGCTACGGCGATGCGCAGGTGCGCGATTTGGAAGCCACCATCAACCGCGCCGAAGTGGATATGGTCATCTCGGCCACCCCGATTGACCTGACCCGCATCATCAAGGTCAACAAGCCCATGCAGCGCGTGCGCTACGAACTGCAGGAGATCGGCGTTCCCACCCTGGAAACCATCCTCAAGGCGAAGTTCCACAAATAGGTTTTGATTTTGGCCAGCAGGGCGGGGCCAGCCCCCGCCCTGCTGTGTTTTAAGCGCAGCAGGTTCTGAGAAATTCTGGAAATACGGTACAATTGACGCATGTTTATTGACGAAATCTCTATTTACGTACAATCGGGCAAGGGCGGGGACGGCATGGTGCATTTCCTGCGGCAGAAGTTCATCGCGCGCGGCGGGCCGGACGGGGGCGACGGCGGCCGGGGCGGGGATGTGATTCTGCAGGTGAACCCCAAACTGAACACGCTGGCGCATTTCCAGCAGAACGCGCGCTTCATCGCCAAGGACGGCCGCAACGGCGGGCCCACCAACATGACCGGCCGCTCGGCGGAGCACCTGATCATCCCGGTTCCGCCGGGGACGATGGTGTTTGACGCGGCCACGGATGAGCTGCTGGGCGATTTGGTGGAGCCGGGCCAGACGTTGACGGTGTGCAAGGGCGGGCGCGGCGGGCGCGGCAATCAGCATTTTGCCAGCTCGCGCAACCAGGCCCCGCGCACGGCTGAACGCGGCGAGCCGGGCCAGGAACGCAGTCTGCGGATGGAGCTGAAGCTGATCGCGGATGTGGGCATTGTGGGGGTTCCCAACGCGGGCAAATCCAGTTTGCTGGCGGCGGTGACCAACGCCAAGCCCAAGATCGCCAACTATCCTTTCACCACCCTGGAGCCAAATTTGGGCGTGGCCCTGCTGGACCACCTGAACAGCCTGGTGCTGGCGGATATCCCTGGCCTGGTGGAAGGCGCGCACATGGGCGTGGGCCTGGGGGATGCCTTCCTGCGCCACATTCAGCGCACGCGGGTGCTGATTCACCTGCTGGACGGGATGAGCGAAGACCCGCTGGCGGATTTCAGCCAGATTAACAGCGAACTGGCCTTGTTTGACGCTGGATTGGCGAAGAAACCGCAGATTGTGGTGCTGAACAAGATGGATCAGCCAGAGGTGCAGGAACGCTGGCCCAAGATCCGCAAGGAATTGAAAAAGCACGGCTACGAGCCGTTTGCCATCTCGGCCCTGGCGCGCACGGATGTGAACCCGGTGCTGTGGAAGGCGGTGGAGCTGCTGCAAACCGCCCCAGAGCCGACCGTGGTGGGCGAGCTGCCCGTGTACCGGCCGGAGGAAGATCCGCGTACCTTTACCGTGGAAAAGACCGACAGCGGTTATGTGGTGCGTGGGCGGGCCATCGAGCGGGCGGCGGCCATGACCTATTGGGAACATGACGGTTCGGTGCGGCGCTTCCAACGCCTGATGGAAACCCTGGGCGTGGAAGAGGCCCTGCGCAAGGCGGGTGTGGAGGAAGGCGACACGGTCACCATCGCCGGTTTCGAATTGGATTGGCAGGATTAATTTGGGCGCGGCGCGCATTGGCATTTTCGGCGGAACGTTTGACCCGCCGCATTTGGGCCATTTGATCCTGGCAGCGGAAGCCCAAGACCAGTTGGGGCTGGAGCGCCTGCTGTGGGTGCTGACGCCTGACCCGCCGCACAAGCAGGGCCAGGTGATCCGCCCCGCGGGGGTGCGGCTGCAAATGGTGCAGGCGGCGCTGGCGGATAACCCCGCCTTTGAGCTGTCGCGGGTGGAGCTGGACCGTCCTGGGCCGCATTACGCCCTGGATACGGTGCGGCTGCTGCAAGGCCAGTTTCCGGATGCGGATTTGTTTTACCTCATCGGTGGGGATTCGCTGCACGATCTGCCCACCTGGCACCAACCCGCGGCGCTGATTCGCGCCTGCGCCGGGCTGGGGGTGATGCGCCGCCCGGGGGATGGGGTGGATTTGGCTCACCTGGAAAGCCTTTTCCCCGGCCTGAGCGCCAAGGTGCATTTTGTAGAAGCGCCGCTGCTGGAGATCGCCTCGTCGCAGATCCGCAGCCGCATCGCGGCGGGCAAGCCCTACCGCTATTACCTGCCCGCGGGCGTGCGCGCGTTGATTGAAGAAAACGGCTGGTACCGCGAGGAAAGCGCCTGAGCGCACTAATCAATCTAGACAGAAACGACCACCCACGGCAAACCCGCGGGCGGTCGTTTGGTTAAGCGCAGAAGGGAATCAGTCTGCGTCTGCGCGGATCAGTTCCAGGCTGCCGACGCCCAATTCCACGCGGATGGTGAGCAGGGGGCCGGGGCCTTCGGCGCGGTAGGTGCTGCCGGTGATGTTCCAGGTGCCGCTGGGCGAGACGTTGTTCAGCCCGCCGCTGACGATGACCTCGGCGTTGGTTTCCGCGGGAAGGCGCAGGGTGGTGCTGCTGACCCCGCCGGTGATGCGCACGTTGGCGGGCTGGAGCAGGGCACCGCCGAAATCGAGCTGATAGGAGCCCGCGCCGCCTTCAAAGGTCATTTCTTGAAAATTGGCGTTGGCCAGGCCGCTGAGGTTGATGCTGGAGGCGCCGGTTTTGAAGGACAGCAGGCGCATGACCTGCGGATTGGGCTGGGTGAAGGACACGTTCAGGCTGCTGGCCCCGCTGGACATTTCCAGGCGGGTGATGGGCAGGCCGGACAGATCCAGGGAACCGTCGTAGGCCCCGGCGTTGACCTCCAGCTCAAAGGGGGCCGCGCCGCCGAGGCGCAGATCCCATTCGTTGACGATGTCGTTGTTGGGGAATTGGGCGGTCAGGCTGGTGGGCTGCAGCAGGCTCAGGCGGCCGTCCTGGCGGGTGACTTTGGGCTGCCAGGAGTCGACGTTGCAGCGGATTTCGCCGTCCACGAAGTTTTTGGCCCCTGGGGCCAGAGTCAGCCGGCCGGCGCCCATTTCGATGAGCAGGCGGGCGGGGGCTGCGCCTTCGGGCAGCGGCTCGGCCAGGGTGAGGGTTTGGGTGGCGCCGGTGTTGACCGTGCGCACGGTGGGGACGGTGATGGTGCAGGCCAGGCTGGGCAGGATCAGCAGGAGCAGCAAGGCGGTGATTTTTTTGAGCATAGGGTACCTCCTCTATGCGGGTGAGAGTGAAAGGAGGCGAACCGGAGTCGGTTCGCCTCTTATGTGGGATGAAAGTGGATTAGATGTTGGGGTCATCCTCGGATGAAGGCGACGCCGGGGGTTCCGGGGCCGGGATCGGCGCGGGGGCGACCACCGCCGTAGGTGAA
>DAIOUB010000163.1:0-1500 GCA_036751735.1 Levilinea sp.
TTACCTTCGAGCATAGGCTACCGGATTCTGACTCCCGGCAAACTCGATCCAATTCGAATAGGTCGTCCCAATCTCCTGCAAATGATTGAAACGGATTTCCTGTCTTCCAGCTTCCGGCGATTTCCGACAACCGGCATAGTTCCCCAGGAAAATTCGGTTGATGTTCTCTCCGTCCCGGCGAAGGTAAACGATGACCTTGTCCACATCTTCCAGATTGTCAGGGTTCACCACCCAATTTCCAGTATACCCGTTGCCCAATGCATCCACGAAAAAATTATCCCCGTGGGTAAACACAACCACGGCTTCCTGATGAGGTGAGATCACTTCCCGCGCTGTTGAATAGAGTACCATCCTTTCCTCCCTGTGTGAAAAAACCAAATGGATACCAATTCACCCCCCCGCTCACCCCTCGCCGCCGCGGTCAACCGCATAGCCCATCGCCGCCGCCCGATTTAAAACCATATCGAGTACCGGCCGCTCCGGCTTCTGCTGCAAGGGGATCTTGCGCCGGCCCTCGTCCACCAGGGTCAGCTCAAAGTACAGCCCCCTCTTCAGCCCGTCCTTCAAAAACCAGGCCCCCAAAGGAATTAACAGCAGCAGCAGGAATTCAAAATCATAAGCCTTGCCCCCGGCAAAAGCCCACAGGATCAAATGCGGCAGCGGGTACAGGCCGATGAGGATCAGCGCCGCGCTGAAGAGGGTCTGCACCAGCGGCCTTTCGGCCTGAAAGCCCTGCCGCAGGGTGATCTGGCGGATCTTTTCTTTGGGGACAAACCACAGTCTTTGGCCGCCCTCCATGTGGGCCACGCCCTTCTGACTGAAGCGCACGCCCAGGTATTCCACAAAGACCTCCGGGTTTTCAGCGGACTGTGTCATCCTCCATCCCCTTGTTTCGATCGGCTGTTTGGGTTGGCGCGGCCGGCCTCACCCCTCCCGGCGCATGGGCTGGCGCAGCACCGTGCGCATTTTCTCCGGCGCGGTGCGGCGCGGGTCGTTCAGGTAAATTTCGTGGTGCTTGCCGCTCAGCGCGCAGCCCTGCGCGTGGATAAAGGCGTGCAGCCGGGCGATGTTGGGCGCTTCATCCGCGTACGGCCCCCAGTGCATGATCTGCGCCGCCAGGCCCTCGGTGTAGGTCTCAAAGCGCACCTTCTCCAGCGCGGGCAGGCCCTTCTTTTTGCGCACCTCGTCCAGCGTCTCCGCCGCCATCGGCGCGGTGATGACCTCCGGCTGCAGGATCATCATGGTCCACAGCCACTGCTCCTTGTGCTCCACGCTGAACAGGCGCATATCCTCCGTCCACCACAGCCCTTCCAGGGGCATCACGGCGTAATCCTCGCCGCTGCTCTTTTTCACCTTGAACTTGAGCGCGTAAGCAAGCGCGTAGAGCGCCTCCACCGCCTGGGCATATTCGGCGGCCGTGTTGGGGTCGCCCGCCCCGTCCACCATCAGGAAGTTCAGCGGCGGCACCTCCACCACCGAAATTTCCGCCGCGGATGGGTT
>DAIOUB010000163.1:1600-3276 GCA_036751735.1 Levilinea sp.
TCACCCTCTCGCCCTATTGGGTTAATTATACAGTCCTCCCGGCCGCAGGCCAAATAAATAAAGCGCCCTCCACTGCTGGAAGGCGCTTCAGGGTTCTCATCCGGCAGCCCCGCTTAGTCGGGGTCCACCACCTTCATCTGCACCGCCCGCACCACTGTGCGCCAGCGGTACGTGCCGGTTTTCTCGTCATAGCCGTTGCAGGTGATCAGGGTCAGCCAGGGCAGTTCTTCGTGCTTGCTCAGCACGCTGACGTCCTTCGGATCCGTCCAGCGGTTGACCGAGCGCACCTCATAGATGTAGTCCTGCCCAAAGGCATGGATCACAATCTTGTCGCCCCAGGTCAGGCTGCCCAGGCGGGCAAAAGGCCCGCTGCCGCCGTTGGCGTCGGTGGCGTGGCCGGTCAGCACCGAGTTGCCCGCCCAGGTGGGGAAGGCCGTGCCGCCCAGGTACCCAACCTGATCGCCCAGCCAGGTCACATCCCAGCCTTCGCTTTCGGGCACGCCCACAATCGCCTCGTTCACGCTCAGCGCCGGGATCTCCAGCACCATTGGGGTGCTGAAATAGGCGCGTTCACCCGGCTGCTGGGGCAGCGCGGTGATTTTGCCGGGAGCAAAGCCGGTGAGAGGCAGCACTTTGCTGCTGCTGGCACCCTCGCTCTCACTTTCAGTCGCGGCGGGGGCCACGCGGAACTCATAGGTGAAATCCATGAGGCCGTTGTTGATGGGGTTGCCCGCCAGATCCACAATGGAGGTCGTGCCGCACACAAACACCACATATTTCCCCGTCGGCAGAACCGCACCGCCGTTCACCGTCACCGTGGCGGTGAAGGTGCTGCTGTCGTACACCACCTGATCCATGCTGAGATAAACATCATCCGAGCCCGGCGGTGGGGGTTCCACACAGGCAGCCCGTTCGGTGACGCCGTTGGGGCCTTTGTTGATCAGCAAATAGTTGGCCGGGTTGGTCACATCGTCCTCAGCCGTGTCGCCCGCCGGGTCGTTGACCGCCTCGCTGAATTCCACCGTGAAGCTGCTGAACCCGGAGGTCAGCCTGGATTTCAAGCTGGTCTTCGACACCGTGGGCATGCTGGCGTCAAAGTGGACGGAATTGTCCGCCGACGTGCTGGCGCTGTTGCTGTTTCCAGCCGTATCCTGCACCTTATCCGCCGCCAGGCTGACGGTCACCGTGCCGGGCGCGGTCAGGCCGTTCACCGCCGCGTTGAAGGTGGTTCCGTCGTTGGGCGCGATCTCGGTGAGGGTCGCCGCGGGCACGCCGGGCCCTGTGCTGCTGAGGGTCAGGTCAGCGGCGGTAAAGCTGAGCGGATCAATGGGCCGCCCAAAGGTCACGGTGAAGTTCACCGGCAGGGTGTTGGTGGGGTCGAGCTGCGCGGCGGCTTGCTCAACGGTCACATCCACCGGCCCAACCACATAGTTAACCTGATTGTCTGTGGAGGTGGAAGCCTCACTCGTGTTCAAGGCCTCATCCTGGGCCGCGCCGTCCGCCACGGAGGCCGTCACCGTGCCGTTAGCCGTCATGCCGCTGACGGCCACGTCGTAGATCATGCCGCTGCCGCTCACCACGGCCGTGGTTGCCCCGGCAGTCCCGCCCAGGGCCACGTCACTGTCCTCAAAGCCCGTCACCGCTTCGCTGAAAGTCACCGTGAAGTGGATGGGCGC
>DAIOUB010000163.1:3376-6706 GCA_036751735.1 Levilinea sp.
ATCACGTCCCCCGATGCGCTGCTGGGGGTGAAGCCGGTCACGGCCTCGTCAAAGGTGATCGTCACCGGGATGGGGCTCACGTTGGTGGGGTCGGCGGCCGTGGAGCTCACCGTCACCCCCGGTTGGGCGATGTCGTAAGTCACCTGGTTATCGCTGATCGCGGCGGCGGTGCTGTCATTACCCACCGCATCCTGGGCAGCCCCGGCGGCGATGTTAAGGATCACCTCGCCCGACCCGGTCATGCCGCTCACCGCCACGTCGTAAGTCGTGCCGCTGCCGGTCACCAGGGCGGTGGCCGGTCCCGCGCTGCCGCTGAGGGCCGCGTCTCCGGCATCAAACCCGGTCACCGATTTGCTAAAGACCACGCTGAAATGGATCGGGCTGGCGTTGGTGGGGTCAAGCTGCCCCACCGCCTGGCTGATGGTCACCGTGGGCGCCGTCCGATCCAGGGTGTACACTTCGCCGATGAAGGGCAGGTTGTAAAGCCCATTGTCTAATCCGGCGGCACTGGTCAGGTTCAGCCCCAGCGTGCCCGAACCCGTGCCGGTGCTGGCCGTCACCGTCCAGCTCGTGCCGGAGCCGCTGACGCTGGTGATGGAGGCCCCGGCCAGGCTGCCGCCGGCGACCAGGGTGAAATTGGAGGCGCTCAAACCCGTCACCGGCGCGCTGAAAGTGACATCCCAGCTCAGCGAACTGGCGTTGGTGGGGCTGGCGCTGCTGCGGGTGATGGAGGCAACCATATTTTGGGTGGTAAATTCTTCCACGCCGCCGTACGAGGTGCCCTGCGGGTTGGTGGCATAGGCCTGAACGTAGTAGTGAGTGGCCAGCGACAGACCCGAAATGGTTTCGCTGAACGCGCCGCTGCCGGAGCCGTTGGTATCCTGAGTCACACCCAGGCCGCCAAGGGTGGGGGTGGTGTTGGTGGAGGAATACACCACACCGCGCTCCGTCACAGGGTCACCGCCGTCGCTGCTGATGGTGCCGCCCAGGGTGGCGGAGCTGTTGGTGATGCTCGCCGCCGCGGCGGTGGTCAGGGTGGGGGCCACCAGGCCCGTTCCCTGAATATTGAACGTGTAGGGATTTTCGTTGCTGTCGTTGTTGGCGATGGAAACCACCGCGGAGCGCAGCCCGCCGCTGGCCGGGTTAAACTCGATCGTAAAGGCGGCAGTTCCAGTCAGCGCCGTGAGCGGTGTGGTCGGCTGCGCAGACACGTTAAACTCACCGGCGTGCGCGCCGGAAATCTGCACCAGGGGTGCGCCAGTCAGGTTCAAGGTTTCGTAGCCGGTGTTGTAGATAGTGAAGGTGTGCGCAGTGCTGCCCGCAGCCACGCCCACCGGGCCAAAATCGGTGTCATTGGCCAGACTGGGGACAAGGCTGCCGCTGGCGATGCTCACGCCGCCGCCCTTCACGTCCATTTCCGGGCCAGCGTACACAATCGTGACCGGCCCGGCGCTTTCAAAACCGGCGGTGGTATTGGCAGACCAGCCCGCCAGCCCCACCGGAGCCACGGCTTGCGAGGTGGTAAAAAACAGGTAGTCCAGGTCCGTGTCGTCGGTATCCACGTCCAGGTTCCAATAATAGCTCGAAGTATACTCATCGTTAAAAATGTAGTAATTGAGCGTTTCGTGCTTCCAATATTGGAACTCGTTCAATTCCCCCTGGAACAGATACACGCCGTTGGCGGCCGCAGGGGTGGTGATATCAGACACGATCAAATTCTTGGGCGTATAGGCGTCGCCCGAAATGGTAAAGGTATAGCTGCCCTCGTCGCTGTCATCGCTGGCGACGGTGAGGGTGGCGGTCTTGGTGCCTTCGCTGGTGGGGTCAAACGTCACCGTGAAGGTGGTGCTGCCGGAGGCGGGGATCGAGGTCAAAGCGGGGTCGGTTTTGCTGAATTCGCCCGCGTCGCCGCCCCCCAGGGTCACACCCGTGAGGGTCAGAGCCGCGCCGCCGCTGTTTTGAATGGTGTAGGTGCGCGTCCGAGAGCCGCCGGAAACATCCACCGAGCCGAATTTGGTGTCATCCGCAAAGGAGGGGGTAATGTCGTTGATCGCGATTAACGCGCCGCCGCCGTACAGTTCAATTTCGGGGGCAGCCACCGCATAGCTGATCACCGGGGTTCCGGCTGGGTCTGGGTCTAATGCAGTATCTGGGCTCCACCCCGTCAGCCCCACCGGCGTGCCGTCTTCAGACGGCTTGAAGAATAGGGCCTGGGCATCATCCGTGTCCGTGTCAATGTCCCAATAACCGCCGCCCCCAAAAGTGTCAAAATAGATGTAGTAGTTGAGCGTTGCGTGTTTCCAGTATTGGAACTGGTTCAGCCTCCCCTGATGCAGGTAAGTGCCGTTGGCCGCCGCCGGTTGGGTGATCCCCGTAACGACCAGGTCGCGGGCCACATAGCCGTAGCCCTGAATGGCGAAGGTAAATTCCCCTTCGTCGCTGTCGTTGCTGTTCACGGTCACCACGGCATTGTGGTAGCCCTCAAAAGATGGGGTAAAGGTGATCGCAAAGGTGGTCGTGCCGGTCGAAGCGGGGATGCTAGCACTGGGGATGGTCGTCACCGCAAAGCTGCCAGCGTTCGCGCCGCTGATGACCACATAAGGCGAGGTGCCCGCCAGGGTCAACGCCGCCGAACCGGTATTATTAATCGTGAAGGTGCGCGAGGCGGTTTCGCCGGGGAACTTGGCCGCGCCAAAATTGGTGAAATTATTGGTGAGAATGGCTGCGCTGCCGTCCATAATCTGCGCCCCATTCCCCGTGATCGAGATCTCCGGGCTGGGGGTGCCGGTGGCAACCGTCAGGGAACCTATCCCCGAATCCGCCGTCCAGCTCAGCCCGGTGGGCACCAGAGCGGTGGAAGGGCTGGAGGAAAAAAACAGGGTGGCCAGCGTGCCCTCATCGTTAAAATCGGTATCCAGGTTCCAATAACGGTCCGGGCCTGCCCCGTAGACGTCATTGTAAAGCACGTAGGTAGTCGGCCCCACCGTCAGCGACCAGTAATCATAGCCGCTGTAGGTGCCTGCCCAAACGTAGGTTCCGTTGGCCGCAGATGGGTTGGTAATGCCAGACACCAGCAGGTCCGGGCCAGCCGCAGAGACCGCGGAGGTGGGGACTAAGAAAAGGGAAAATAACAGGGTGAACAGCAGCGTACAGCGGACGAGGGTGTGTTTCATTGGGACTCCTGGTGTGCAGCGTCTGACCTTGGGCCTGGGGCGGCCGCTTTTTTCACCGCCCTGATTCGCGCAATGGATGCAGTTCGTGAGATTCAGCAGCCGTTCTTTTGCACGGGGGTATAACGCAGCCCCTGAGCTGCCCTAAAACGCGAACATC
>DAIOUB010000164.1:0-6582 GCA_036751735.1 Levilinea sp.
TCGCCGCTGCCGGATACCAGGTAGGCTCCATCCGGTGACCACTTCACCGCGTTCACGCGGTCGGCGTGCCCCCTCAAGGCGCGGAGTTGTTTTCCAGCGGCGGCGTCCCAAATGGATATCGCGGCATTTTCTTTGGCAGCATCGCCCGCGGCCAAATGGCGCCCATCCGGCGACCAGTCCACGCAGATCACCTCCGCCTTGTGCTTCAAGACGCGCAGCAGGGTGCCCTGCCGCACATCCCAAATGCGCACGGTGCAGTCGCTGGCGCCGGAGGCCAGATATTTCCCATCCGGAGACCAGGCCACATGCACCCCCAACAGGTCTAACCCCGGGGTTTTGGCAGGCTCATGCGGCAGCTCAGCGAAGCGCAGGCCGCGCGCCGCCTCAAACACCCGCGCGGTCCTATCCCAGCCGCCCACCGCCGTCAGCTCCCCATCCGGCGACCAGGCCACCGAGCAAAGCGGCGCGCTGCCCACGTGCAGCTGAAGGCGTTCTTTTCCCGTGTCCGCGGCGATAAAGCTAAGCCGTGCGTCCGTTCGGGCCATCGCCAGGCTGCGCCCATCCGGCGACCAGGCCAGGGCGTTGATGCCGGCGCTGCCCGCCTCGCGCTCCCCGAATACAGCGTCCCAGGACTGAACACTTTCTTCCGATACAATCACCGGCTGCCAGTCTGCCGCGTCCCAAAGGATCAGTTTATCCGCCCCGCTGGCAAAGCGCTTGCCGTCCGGCGACCAGCCCACGCCCATCACACTCCCGGGGATATTGCCCGCATGCCCCCGCAGCAGATGAGGGCTTCCTGCAAACATGGGGGATGACGGCTGGTCCTCATCGCCTTTGCTTCCAAATAAACCCCGAATGAAATCCATCTCCGCCTCCAATCCCGTGGATCCGTTGTGCTGTCGGCTTCGGCGCCCCGCCGCCCTATTTCACCAGACCGCCGTGATACATCAGCTCATACACCTTTTCGCCCTCGCGCAAAATCCACTCGCGCCCCGTGAAATCCACCTCATCGCCCTCGCTGGTATCCACATAGGTCAGGCCGCCTTCCGTGTGTTCAAACCCGCCCAAAAAACGCCCCTCGGCGTACATTTTCGTCAGGCTGACCTTGATCATCTGCCCGGCCTGGGCCGAGGTGATCCGTTCCGGCCGCAGGATGCGCCCAAAGTAGTTCATGGCCCACACCACCTGGCCGCGAAAATACACCGCCTCTTCGCCAATGAAGTCGCTTTCGCCCAAATAGCTGTCGTGATAGGCCCAATCGCCCTCAAAATACTGGAGGTCGTGCGAACCCAGGCGGTAAGAAAGCAGCTTCTGCCCGCTGCCCACGTAGGTGGCCTGCTTGGCGGCCAGGATAAACGCATGGAGTTCCGCTGGAGAATAGGAAGTCATTTTTGCACCTTTGGGTTTTTGCAGAAAGATCACCGGCAGTCGGAAAACCGGCTCAACGGCGCGGGCGCGCCTCTTTTAGTGTAGATGAATTTCTCCAAACCTGCACGATCAAAGTGCCCGCAGCCACCAGGGCAATCCCCAAAATCTGCCGCCCCGTGAGCGGCTCATCCAGGAACAGCCAGGCCAAAATGGCGATCTGCGGCAGCATGGTGCTGTTGAGGATGCTGGATTCCACCGCCGTCAGGGTTTGCAGGGAGGAATTCCACCAGGTGAAGGCCAGGGCTGTGTTCACCACCGCCAGCCAGCCGATGATCAGCCACTGGGTGCCGTCCAGCCGCCCAAAGCCCTGGGTCAGCACGCCCGCCCCCAGCAGGAGCGCCCCGCCGATGCCCATGCTGACCGCCGTCACCACCAGGGGCGCCAGGCCGCTTTTGTGATTCATCTGCCGCCCCAGCAGCGAGGAGGCCGCGTTGGCCGCCACCCCCACCAGCGCCGCCAGCAAGCCCAGCATCTGCCCCGCGGGGATGTTCAGCGGGAAAAAATAGACCGCCGCGCCCACCGCCGAGAGCAGAATGCCGCCCCACTGCGCCGGAGAGGTCGGCTCCTGGTTGATCCAGCCGCTGGGCAGGGCCACAAGAATCGGTGAAAAGTTGAGCAGCAGCGACAGGGTGGCCGCGGGCAAAAAAGCCAGACTGACGAACTGCGCCCCCTGGGTGAGGGCGTAAAAGAGCACCCCCAGAACCGCCAGCTGCCCCCACGCCGCCCGCGGTAAACCCCGCAGAGTCTGGCGGTGGGCAGGGTTGAGCAGCACAAAAGGCAGCAGGCACACAAAGGCCAGAAAATAGCGCAGCCCGGCAAAGGTCAGCGCCGGAAGGCTGGCTTTCAGCCCCATTTTGATCAGCACCCAGGAGGTGGACCACAGAAAAGTGACCCACAGCGCCAGCAGCGCGGCTTGTAAATGTTTGCGAGTGTTCATGGTGTTGGAGCCTCGATGGTTAAATTCACGCAGAGGGCCGCAGCGGGCCGTCACCCGCGGGCGGATCCTGTGCCTTCGCGCTGCACCAGGTCGCGCAGGATGGGCCGCACCGGCGGGCTGATCTCGGTGGGCAGGTTAGCCAGGTCAAAAAACTGGTATTCGCTGTGCTCTTCGGGGTCCAGCCGGATGTCGGCCGTCACCCCGCGGGCGATATACACCGCGGTCACATTATAAACCTCGGCGCCGTTGGGGTACTGGTAATACAGCTCCGGCCCCGAATACACGCCAAACAATGCCGCCTGCGGCACCCACACGCCAATTTCCTCCTGGGTCTCCCGCCGCGCGGTATCTTCCAGGCTTTCCCCCAATTCCATCGCCCCGCCGGGGATCCCCCAGCGCTGGTTGTCGGTGCGCCGCATCATCAGCAGCTGCCCTTCTGGATTCAATACCAGCAAGGCGGCGCCCGCCATGATCAGGGGGCGGTTGCCCACCACCTGGCGCAGTTCACGAATGTAGTCCATTGAGAGGTTCCTTTGGTTCGGTTCCCCGCGTGCGGATATCGTAGCGCAGTTCCACCATGCCGCCGCCGTACTGCTGCACCGTGCGCAATTGCAGGGTCGGGCCGGGCACAAAGCGCGGGAACAAGGGTTTGCCGCTGCCCAGGGTGGCCGAGCCGATCTGGACGATGATCTCATCCAGCAGGCCTGCATCAAAAAACTGCCCGGCCAGGTCGCCGCCGCCCACAATCCAGATATTTTTCTCCCCCGCCGCCGCGCGCATCTCGGCGTGAACCGGGCGCACGTCGCCCTGCACAAAGCGGATGAGCGCGTTGGCCGGGGTGGGGAAGGTTCGCCGGGTGAACACCCAGGCTGGCTGGGTGTACATCCAGGCGGTTTCCTCCGGCGTGCCCAGTTTGAGCGCGTGGTGCAGCAGCCATTCATAGGTAGATGCCCCCATCGCCAGCGCGCCCACCTCGGCGATGAAATCCGGGTAGCTGGTGGCCTCGGGGTCTGCCAGGGGGAACAGCCACTCCAGGGAGTGATCTTCTGTGGCAATAAAGCCGTCCAGGCTGGAAGCGGTGTAATACTGTGTTTTCATCGGGTGTCCCTTTCGAATCATCCGTCCGCACAGTTCAAATGCCCGGCAAACCCCCGGGCTGCGGTAATTATAATCCTCGGTTTTCCACGCCCCTGAACCAATGCAAAAATGGTGCAAATATGCATTTCAACTGCATATTTGTACAAAAAAACGAAGGCGCAGATGCGCGTGTAACTTCACTCCTTCGCCCAGAAGCGCGCCAGGTGCTCTTGAATCTCCTGGGTGTCCCGGACGATATGAAAATCGCGCCAGTGCGCGGGGAACAGCTGCCGGTAGCGGGCATGCGTGAAGCGTTCGTCAATCAGCACCATCACCCCCCGGTCGGTCTCCGTGCGGATCACCCGGCCGGTGGCCTGCAGCACGCGGTTAAAGCCCGGGTACTGGTAGGCGTAGGCAAAACCGCTGCCGTGCTGACGGTCAAAATAGGCTTTGATCAGGTCATTTTCCAAACACACCTGCGGCACCCCCACACCCACCACCACCGCACCGATCAGCCGGTCGCCCACCAGGTCAATGCCCTCGCCAAACACGCCCCCCATCACCGCCAGGCCGATGACCGTTTCGGTGCTGCCGGCCGAAAAGCGTTCCAGGAATGATTCGCGCGCGGCCTCACTCATGCCGCGGTCCTGAACCAGCAGCTGACCTTCGGGCAGGCGTTCTTTGAGCTGTTCATGCACCGCCGTCAGGTAAGCATAGGAGGGGAAGAACACCAGATAGTTGCCCACCTGCGCGCGGCACACGGCCTCAACGGCATCCGCCACCGCCGCGTAGGAATCGGCCCGCTGGGCATATTTGGTGGAAATGCCGCTGTGGATCAGCAGGCTGACGTTCTCGGTGGGGAAGGGCGAAGGGAAGATCCGCCGGGGGTGCTCCTCAGCGCCGGTGAGCAGTTGGGTGAAATACTTCATCGGCAGCAGGGTGGCCGAGAAAAAGACCGCCGACCGGCTGCGCTGCAGCGGGGCTGCCAGCATGGGGGCCGGGTCCAGGCAGAACAATTTGGCCTTGAGGCCGCTTTGGCCCTGACGCTCCGCATAGGACACATAAAAGGTGTCAAAGTATTCCGCCGTGCGCAGGAAATTGCTGCATAAGAAGTAGAAATCCAACAGCGCCTGCCGGAACGGCGCGGCCTGGTTCATCACCAGCCAGTCTTCGGCCTGCTGATGGAAGGCCCGCACCGCCTTCAGCAGCGGCTCCGGCAGCTCATCGGCGATCAGCGCCGGCTGACCAGCTTCCTGACAGGCTCTGCGCATGTCCAGCAAGGCGGTGTTGACCGCGCCCAGTTTTTTGGCCAGCCCGGGCAGCTGCGCTTTCAGCGCGCGCTGAAGCTCCAGCACGGTGTGTTTATCCAACTCCGCCGAATACATGGCCCGCGCCCGGTCGGGCAGGTTGTGGGCCTCATCCACCAGAAAGATATAGGGTTCGGTGACGATGTCAAAAAAGCGGTGCAGATACACCCGCGGATCAAAGGCGTAGTTGTAATCGCAGAGGATGCAGTCCATCCACAGCGCCAGATCCAGCGAGAACTCAAACGGGCACAGCTCGTGCCGCCGGGCGATGTCTTCGATCACCGGGCGGGTGAAGGCCGAAACCCCGTCCATCTCCGCCAGCGCATTTTTGACCTTGCCGAAGTAATCGCGGGCAAAGACGCACACCTCCGGGTCGCACACGGCCGGCGGACAAAAGCAGATCTTCTCCTTGGCCGTCAGGGTCACGCTGCGCATCTCCAGCCCAGCGCGGCGCAGATCGTCCAGCGCCTTTTCGGCCGCCAGCCGCCCGGAGGTCTTGGCCGTCAGGTAAAAGATTTTGTCCGCCAGCCCCTGCCCCAGGGCCTTCACCGCCGGGAAGAGAGCCGCGATGGTCTTGCCCACGCCGGTGGGCGCCTGCACATACACCCGCCCCTGGTCACGAACGGCCTTATACACCGCCACGGCCATCTCGCGCTGCCCTGGGCGGTAGGCGCTGTAGGGAAAATCGAGGGTCTGGATGGAGCGATCGCGCCGCAGCTGCCAGGCAGCCGTTTTGCGGAACCAGTCCAGGTAGGGGAGGATCAGGCTTTGGAAAAACGTCTCCAATTCCTCCCGTGAAAAGCGCCGTTCGAAGGTCTTCTCCTTGCGGCTGTCCAGGTGGTAATAGGTCAGGTGGATGCACACCTCGCCGAGCTGCTGCTGGCGGGCATACATAAACGCGTAGCACTGCGCCTGAGCCCAATGCAGCGGGTTGTGGTCTGCGTGAATCAGTTCCAGGCTGAGCGTGGTGGTCTTGATCTCTTCCAGGATCACCGGCTGCCGGTCGGCATACACCCCGTCCATCCGGCCGCGCACTTCCAAAGGCGGGTCTGCGCCCTCCACCCGGTAGGCCACCTCCACTTCCGCCTGGTAGCCTTCTGGGCGGGATCGCTGCACGCGCCGGTGGCCCAGGGTGCCCTGCTGGGCGCGGTCGCGCTTTTGAAACCCGCCCGCGGTCAAATCCCCCGCTTGCAGCACAAATTCCACCAGGCTGCGCACGGAGAGGATATAGGGTGGGCGTTCTGGGCTGGGGGCTGGGTTGGGTTCCATATTCGCCAGAGATTCTAGCATGGGTTGGCGGAATCCAGCAGAATTGCCCCGGCCAACCCCGCCCTACCGTTTCTGCCGCAGTTCCGTATCTAACGCCAACAGCAGCTGATCCAGGCGGGTCTTGCCCTGGGGCTGGGGGGGCATCTTCTGCAGCAGTTCGCACACCTCCCGCGGCGCCCGCTCCGCGGCCCAGCGGATGAGCTCATCCCCACGCTGGGGATCAGCAGGGTGAGTCTCCACAGCCAGCGCGGCGTGCGCCGCCGGGCCGAGGATGTGCCGGGCCTGGCGCACATCCACAAATGGGTGGGTATAGGCGCTGGCCGCTGCCAAACTGGCCGCCTGTGCCGCAGCCGCGGCGGCGGGGTGGGGGCATTCCTGCGCCGCGCGGTAGGCGTCCAGGGCCAGCACGCGCAGTTTCGCCGCCCGCTTTCCGCCGCCCGCAAACCAACGGATGCCCTCCAGCGCTTCCCGCGGACGCGCATCCCCAGGGGCTGCCGCTTCGTAAATGGGCAAAGCCCGCTCGGCGCAGTCCGCTGCCCATCCCCCCAGCAGGCGCAGGGTTTC
>DAIOUB010000165.1:0-6488 GCA_036751735.1 Levilinea sp.
CACCCCATCCCTGCTCCTTCTCTTCCTTCCAGCCCTCACCCTCACCAGCTGTGCCACGCCCGGTTTACTGGCTCCCACCCCCACGCCCCCCCTGCCGCCCCCGCGCACCCCTACCCCGCAGCCCAGCCCCCCCCCTGCGCCCACCGAAACCCTGCCGCCGCCCACCCTCACCCCCACCCTCCCCGGCGCCACCCTCACCCCCACAGCCCGCCCCGTGGAAGAAATGTCCGGTGTGCGCCTGCTCACTGCCGGGTTCTTAAAAGGCTTCCGCTATTTCTTCACCCTTCAGGCCCAGCAGGAAATTAACGGGAAATATGCCGCCCAGGTGGACGGACGCGAATACACCTGTGTGGTATATCCGGTGTACCCCGACCGCCTGTACTGCAGCGGTCCGCTCACCCGTGTGGACGGCGAAATTCGCCTGCAAGTCTTCACCCAGGACACCAATCAGGTGGTCTACGAAGGCACCCTCTATATACCCCTGGTCGTCCCACCCTGATGCAAAACCGGCGGTAGGCGATTTCACCAGATAAAACAACGAGCTGTCCAGATATTCTTGGACAGCTCATTATTTTCATTCGCAGCTACCGCCGCGGCTACCCACAGCAGGAAGACCGTTTCTCTTTTACGGCTGTGTCAGGTTTCTGTGCGGAAGCGATCACGCTGTATACCGAAACACCGCCCACCGCGCCCATGCTGGTGCTGCGGCGGGTGATAATCTTTTGAAAACCGGCCTGGGCCACTAAATCCAGGTATTCCTGTTCTGGCAGTGCCCCGCTCACACATGCCGCCCAATCCGCGCCGTTCTCGCGCATTTCCACCGGCATCCCCGCAGAAGTGACCATATCGCTCACCTCTAAGCGGCCTCCGGGTTTTAGCACCCGGAAAGCTTCCTGGAAGACCAATCCCTTATCCTCAACAAGGTTGATCACGCAGTTGGAGATGACCACATCCACTTCTGCATCCGTCAAAGGCAGATTTTCCGCATACCCCTCTCGAAATTCGACCTGGCTCAGGTGATTCCGTGCCGCAGCCGCACGCGCGCGTTCCAGCATCTCCGGGGTCATATCCACCCCAATCACCCGCCCCGCAAGCCCCACTCTGGCAGCCGCCAGAAACGCATCCAGCCCGCCGCCGCTGCCAATATCCAGCACTACCTCACCGGGCTTCAGCCCAGCCATCGCCAGCGGATTCCCACAGCCCAGAGAGAACTCCGCGGCCTCCTGGGGCGCTGCGGATAATTCGCTGGGCGTATATCCGCTGGAAAAAGTCACGGTATCGCTCTTCTTCTCGGCACCGCAGCAAGACGGCGCGCCGCTCGAACCCCCACAGCAGGTCTCTTTCTGCGGCGTTTCGGAGCAGCAGCCCGATGAACTGCTGGAAATGGTGCTGCAATTGCGGCCTTCGGATTGAGCCGCCGCCGCATACCGCTCCTGAACCACTTCGCGCATAGCCGTGCGGCGCGTCCCCACCGCGGCAAAAACGCTGATCTTGGCCTCGTGCTGCCCATCCTCAGACAAATTGGGATTCGCAGATTCTGCACAGCAGGACTGCCCTGTGCAGGTCACAATCACATTCACCAACCCGGCTTCCTGGAACCAGGCGTACATCTGCCCGCGGTCAAAGCCCTGCCACACGTCCGCCATCTCATCTTTCAGCCAGGCGTAGGGGTGTTCATCCATATCTGTGATGACCAACCGTCCCCCCGGCCTCAGCACCCGCACCATTTCTTGAATGGCAGCCAGCGGATCGCTGGTGTGGTGCAGATACATGTTGGCAAATACCGCGTCCAGGCTCGCATCCGCAAAGGGCAAGTGCGCCCCGTCCGCCTCGTGATATTCGATGTTGTCAAAATCGCCAAGGTTCTTTTTGGCCACGTCCAGCATCGCGGTGGATCCGTCCACCACATGAACCTTCTGCACCAGCGGCGCTAAACCAGCCGCCATGAAGCCCGTGCCAGCACCGATATCGGCAGCCGCCATCTCTGGGCGCAGATAAGCTTTCGCAATCGCGGTTTCACGGACCGCTTCGCCAAAATAACCACTTCGCATTTGGTCCCATTGACCGGCAACCTGTTGGAAATATTGGGATGATGCTTGTGTCATTGACATACGAGGTTCTCCTAGATTTGTTTTATCGTATTTTTACGATATGTAAAATTAAAAAAACCTGCTGGGATCCATCCTCGAATCCTAGCAGCAATCCGCGGTAGTGTTGTCCGGTTCAGATGGGCAGCATTCCGGAAGCCACTGCTGAATCCGATCCTTCAAAAACTTTAGGCCCTCAGCATGAATGCAGTAACACGTAGCAGGCCCTTCAATTTCACCCTCAATTAACCCGGCTTCCCGCAGCACTTTTAAATGCTGGCTGACGGTCGATTGAGCCAGCTCCGTGAAGTCCACCAGGTCTCCTGTGATGCACACCTGCCGTTCGGCCAGATATTTCATCATCCGAAAGCGCACCGGGTTTCCCAGCGCTTTCAGCATGGCAGCCAAACGCGCCTCATCTCGGCTCAATTCTCGCACAGTGGTTGTATCCTTATTCATTTTCGGCCTCTATATCGTAATTTTACGATAAAAGGCAAGGGATGTCAAGGGCGTTCTTTCCCGCAAATTCACATCCACCAGATATTCCGTCCCGTTCGCCGTCCCATCGGTTTTGGCGCCGTCAGGCAGGCGCGGCCTTCCCACCCGGCCAGCCCGCCTGAGAACCCCTCAATTTCCTCCATTGACTTTTGCTCAATCCTGGGTATAATAATCCCCATCGGGCGGTTAGCTCAGTTGGTTAGAGCATTGCGTTGACATCGCAAAGGCCGTAGGTTCGAGTCCTATACCGCCCACAAACGCTTCGATCAGGACGAGTAACTGGCGTTATTCGACAGAGAACGGGAGCCACCGGGTGCAAGCTCCCCGCGAACCGATGCCAGCCAAAACCCCCTGTGAGCGTAAACCGGAACCGGGCTTTTTCGCCCTCAGTATGGTGCACGGCTGACCCCGTTACCGGTCGCAATGAGATGGCTCCCTTCGGGGCCAAATCTGGGTGGAACCGCGTGAGGAATCTCTCGCCCCAGAACTGGGCGAGGGTTATTTTTTTAATAGCCCTTCGACCCATCTCCATCTCATCATGTTTCTGTTTCGAGGAGGACACAATGGACGAGAAAGTTAAAGAACGCTACGAAGATTCCTTGCTGTACCGCATCCGCCATTCCAGCGCGCACATCATGGCTCAGGCCGTTCTGGAAAAATTCCCCAGCGGCAAAGTGGCCATTGGCCCCGCCATTGACGACGGCTTCTATTATGATTTCGAGCTGCCCCGCGCCTTGACCCCCGAAGATCTGGCCGAAATTGAAGCCCGCATGCGCGAGATCATCCGCGAAGATCACTCCTTCCAGCGCCAGGTGCTTTCCGCTGAACAGGCCCGTGCCATCTTCCAAGACCAGCCCTACAAATTGGAGCTGATTGCCGGCCTCGAATCCGGCGGCTACGATGAAGACGGCAACCCGCTCTTTGAAAAGCCGGAGTTGTCCACCTACCAGCACGCCAGCTTTGTGGATCTGTGCCGCGGCCCGCACGTGGAACATACCGGCCTGATCAACCCCGACGCGGTCAAATTGATGAACGTGGCCGGCGCCTACTGGCGCGGTGACGAACGCCGCCCCATGCTCCAGCGCATCTACGGCACGGCCTGGTATTCCCCCCAGGAGCTTCAGGAATACCTCTGGAAGCTGGAGGAAGCCAAAAAACGCGACCACCGCAAGATCGGCCGTGAACTCGACCTGTTCTCAGTCAAAGACGAGGTCGGCGCCGGTCTCATCCTCTGGCACCCCAAGGGCGCCAAAATCCGCATGCTGTCCGAGAACTTCTGGGAAAAAGAACACGAAGCTGCCGGTTACGATTTCGTCTACACCCCCCACATCGGTAAATCCTCCCTGTGGGAAACCAGCGGCCACCTGGGCTTCTACAAAGAAAACATGTATGCCCCCATCGAGATCGAAGGGCAGCAGTATTTCCTGAAGCCCATGAACTGCCCCTTCCACATTCACATCTACAACGATCACACCCGCTCCTACCGCGACCTGCCCCTGCGCTTTGCCGAAAAAGGCACCGTATACCGCTACGAGCGCTCCGGCGTGCTCCACGGTCTGCTGCGCGTGCGCGGCTTCACCCAGGATGACGCCCACCACTTCTGCCGCGCCGATCAGATGCCTGACGAAATTGACTTCGTGCTCAATTTCTGCCTCCACATCCTGCGATCCTTCGGCTTCTCCGATTTTCAGGCCTATCTCTCCACCAAGCCGGAAAAGTCGGTGGGCGAACTTCAGCAGTGGCAGGACGCCCAGGATGCCCTGCAGGCCTCGCTGGAACGCGCCCAAATCCCCTACGAGGTGGATGCGGGCGGCGGCGCCTTCTACGGCCCCAAGATTGACCTCAAGATCAAGGACGCCATCGGCCGTGAATGGCAGCTCTCCACCATCCAGTTCGACTTCAACCTGCCGGAGCGCTTCGACCTGACCTATGTCGGCGAAGACGGCCAGCCCCACCGCCCCTACATGGTGCACCGCGCCCTGCTGGGCAGCATGGAACGCTTCTTCGGCGTCCTCATCGAACACTACGCCGGGGCCTTCCCCGTGTGGCTCTCCCCGGTGCAGGTCAAGCTCATCCCCATCGCCGACCGCCACCTGGAATATGCCGAGCAGGTCAAAGCCCAGCTCAAGAAAGCCGGCCTGCGGGTCGAAGTGGATGACCGCCCGGAGCGCATGAACGCCAAAATCCGCGACGCGCAGATGCAGAAGATCCCCTACATGCTCGTCGTCGGCGACAAAGAGATGGAAAACGGGCAGGTCGCCCTGCGCCTGCGCAGCGGTGAGAACCCCGGCCCCATGTCCCTGGCAGATTTCATCGCCCTGGCCGAAAAGGACATCGCCGAAAAAATCTAAAGACAGCCTTCCCCCCTCCCAGCGGATCTGGGGACCCGTTGGGAGGGGGGCGATTTACCCAGGCCTCACGGTGAACCGTTGACGGTTTACCCCCAATTGTGGTATATTTTCCTCTGTTAAGGTCCGTCCAAAAAAACGGGCTTAAATCGGTTATTCGATTAGAGAAGGAGAGCACTATAACAACTACGAATTTTCGGGTTAACGAAACCATTCGGGTGCCAGAAGTTCGCATGATCGGCCCCAACGGCGAGAACATCGGCGTCGTCAACATCAAAGAAGCCCTGCGCATCGCCCGCGAAGCCGAACTGGACCTGGTCGAAGTGGCCCCCAACGCCAATCCGCCTGTCTGCCGTGTCATGGATTTCGGTAAGTTCCTTTACGAGCGCACCAAAAAGGAACGCGAAGCCCGCAAGGCACAGACCAAGATTGAGGTCAAAGAAATTCGTCTGCGGCCCAAGACCAATGAGCACCACCGCTCTTTTAAAACGCGCGATGCCCGCCGCTGGCTCCTTGAAGGCATGAAGGTGCGTGTCACCGTCCGCTTCCGCGGCCGTGAAATCACCTACCCTGAGCTGGCGCTGGAAGATCTGCGCGAAGTCGCCGAGGAATTGGCGGATGTGGGTACCATCGAACAGGCCCCCAACCTGGAAGGCCGCAACATGTCGATGGTCCTGGCCCCCTCGCGCGCCAGCAAGAAAAAGAGCACCGCTGCCGAAGGCAGCGAACCCGAAACGTTAGAAAAAGCGCCCACCGAGTAGTCTCTAATCCCTCTCGTAGCCGCTTCTGTTGGGCTGCGCGCCCACAGTCGGATTATTTTTTTACAAGGAGTTTCGCAGTGCCACGCAAGCTTAAAGCAGGTAAGACCAAACTGAAGACCCATAAAGCAACCTCCAAACGGTTCCGCCTCACCGGGTCTGGGGTCCTCGTGCGCACCAAAGGCGGCAAGAGCCATCTCCGCCGCCGCACCTCGGAGCGCACCAAAGCCCTCTTCACTGAGATGATCCCCGTCGAAGGGACCAAGATCATCAAACGCGTCAAGCGCCTCGTCCCGAACCTCGACTGATCTGCCGAGGCTCAACGCAGGCCGTTCTCACCCATTTTTTAGTGCGGCCGTTGGGTGTTCGCAACAGGTGTGTCCCACACCGGCGCCCAGGGGTTCGTAAAGGAGTAATTCATGGCTCGTGTAAAGGGTGGCCCTTCCGGCTACCGCCGTCATAAGAAAATTTTGAAAATGAACCAGGGCTATTTTGGCAGCCGCCACCGCCTTTTCCGGCGCGCGAATGAGGCCATGCTCAAAAGCCTCTGGTATGCTTACCGCGACCGCCGCGTGCGCAAGCGCGATCTGCGCAAGCTCTGGATTGCGCGTATCAACGCCGCCGCTCGCCTGAACGGCACGACCTACAGCCGCCTTATCAACGGCCTCAAGTCCGCCAACATCATGCTCAATCGCAAAGTCCTGGCCGACATCGCTGTGCGCGATCCCCAGGCCTTCACCGCGGTCGTCAAAAAAGTTCAATCTGCCTGATTGAAGTTTGCGGAAATTCCTTACGGG
>DAIOUB010000166.1:0-6482 GCA_036751735.1 Levilinea sp.
ATTGACCCCATCGACATGCCGGCAGCCCTGGCGCGGATGGGGGCATGGATCGCGGCGGGGGAAGCGCAGTATGTGTGCTGCGCGCCGGCGCACGCGGTGATGGAATGTGTAGATCATCCAGAGCTGCGCACCGTGTATGAGCAGAGCGGCATGACCACGCCGGACGGGATGCCGGTGGTGTGGCTGTGCCGCTGGTACGGATATGCCAGCACCCAGCGGGTGTATGGGCCGGATTTACTGCTGGCGGCCTGCGCGGAAGGGCTGGAACAAGGCTGGCGGCATTATTTCTACGGCGGCGCGCCGGGGGTGGCAGAGCGGCTGGCCGAACGGCTGCGCGAACGCTTCCCTTCCATCCAGATTGTGGGCGTAGAGTCGCCGCCGTTTCGCGCGTTGAGCGCGGAAGAGGATGCGCAGGCAGCGGAGCGCATGCGGCGCTCGGGAGCGGATATCGTTTGGGTGGGGATCGGTTCGCCGCGCCAGGAGCAGTGGATGGCGACGCACCGCGGGCAAGTGGGCGCGCCGGTATTGGTGGGTGTGGGGGCCGCGTTCGACTTTCTTTCGGGATATAAACCGCAAGCCCCGCGCTGGATGCAGCGCAGCGGGTTGGAATGGCTCTTCCGCCTGGTCAGCGAACCGGGGCGGCTGTGGCGGCGGTATGTGTTGGGGTACCCGCGTTTTGTGGTGTTGGTGGCAGCTCAGCTTTTGCGCGGACGAAATGCCAACCAGCGAACGCTGGAAAAGTGAGGACGGCTTATGTTCCGTAGATTTTCAGCCAATTTTGCGCTGTTTTCGATGGCGTTGGATGGGCTCATGATCGCCCTGACCCTGTTTGTGTCAGCCAAACTGCGTGTAGATATGAGCACTTTGCCGCTGGTACGGCCGGTGGAAGACCCGGTGCAGCTGCCCTGGCTGCTGTATTTCGTGTTTCCGGCGCTGTGGGTGGGGATTCTGGTGCTGTTTTCGGTGTACGACGGCCGCCGCAATCTGCGGGTGAACGATGAGATGGGCAGTCTGGCGTTGGGCTCGCTCTTGGCGACCATCTCGATGGCGGGGATTTTGTTCCTGACCTTTCGCGATATTTCGCGGTTCTTATTCATCTTTTTCGCGGTGGAAGCCTTTATGATGCTGGCTTTGTGGCGGCTGGTGCTCCGGATGGCCTGGCGCAGTAAGGTGATTGGAAACATTCAGGTGCGGCAGGTGTTGGTGCTGGGAGCTGGAACCGTGGGAAAGCGGGTGCGGCAGCAGGTGGAGTCTTTACCGCATTTGGGCCTGGCTTTTGCGGGTTTCTTGGACGATGACCCCAGCAAGCACACGGAAGAAGGGGTGTTGGGCGGGCTGGAACGGGTGCGGCAGGTGGTGAACGAGCGGCAGGTGGATGACGTGGTAGTGGCGCTGCCGCGCTCGGCATATGCTGCGCTGACTCGCGTGGTGACGGAGCTGCACGATTTACCCGTGCGGGTGTGGGTGGTGCCGGATTATTTTTCGCTGGCGCTGCACCGCGCCACGGTGGAAGAGTTCGCCGGGCTGCCCATGATGGATTTACGCGCGCCCGCTCTGAGCGAGTATCAGCGGATGATGAAACGTGCCTTTGATTTGATGCTGACCCTGGCGGCAATGCCGTTCGTGCTGCCGGTCATCGGGGCGGCGGCACTGGCGATTAAGCTGGATGACGGCGGCCCGTTGTTTTACCGCCCCAAGCGCGTGGGGGAAAACGGACGCTATTTCGAGATGATCAAATTCCGTACGATGGTGGTGAACGCGGATCAGCTGCGCCATCTGGTTGAAAAGACCGACGAGCAGGGTCGGATGGTGTTTAAGCACGCGGCCGATCCGCGCATCACGCGGGTGGGGCGATTTTTGCGGCGAACGAGCCTGGATGAGCTGCCGCAGCTTTTCAACATTCTGAAGGGCGAGATGAGCCTGGTGGGGCCGCGCCCCGAGCAGCCGCATTTGGTGGAAAAATATGAACCCTGGCAGCGCAAACGGTTTGCCGTGCCCCAGGGTTTGACGGGTTGGTGGCAGGTGAACGGGCGCAGCGATAAGCCCATGCACCTGCACACGGATGAAGACCTGTATTACGTGCAGCATTATTCCATCTGGCTGGATCTGCGTATTTTACTGAAAACGGTGTGGGTGGTTTTGCGCGGTAAGGGCGCCTATTAGGCACAAGGCGTGCAACCCTGCTGGGGGTATAATCTTTTTAACGACACAGCATTTTGACCGCATGGGAGGGTTTGTTATGAGACGCTTGGGGTGGTTGGTACTTTTAGGGGTGATGGTCAGCACGGCCTGCGCACTGCCGTTTGGAGTGACGCTGCCGTTTGGAAAAGCAGATGCGCAGCCCGCCGCCGCGGTAGATGTGATCATGGCTACACAGGTCTGCCCGACTTGCGCGGCGGTGGCCTGCCCGGATTGCCCCACGGCGGAGCCTTGCCCGGCCACAGCCACCGTGCCGGCGCTGACCGACACACCGACGGTGAAACCTTCGAAAACGCTGACGCCGACCAAAACCAAAAAACCGCCGACGGCCACGGTGACTTTTACGGCCACCAATACCAAGCGGCCCACACGCACTGCCACTGCCACGGCCACGCCAGCCTACGCGCTGCAGGCCGGAAACCCGCTGTATCTGCGCAATTTTGCCCACCCGGATCAGGAATGCACCTGGATGGGGGTGGCCGGGCAGGTGTTTGACAAGAACAACCAGCCGATGAGTAACGTGGTGGTGGTTGTGGAAGGCTTTTTGGGGGATCAGGCGGTCGATGAAGTGGGACTGACTGGGCTGGCCCCGGCCTACGGCCCAGGGGGGTATGAGGTGCTGCTGGCGAACCAACCCACGGCCTCAAAACAGACCTTGTTTATCTCGCTGTACGATCTGAGCGGTCAGCCGCTTTCTTACCTGACGGCTTTTGACACCTACGCGGAATGTGAGAAGAACCTGATTTTGATCAACTTTAAAGCGCAGAAGTAAGCGCACCCCTGGTCTGAACCTGAAAGCCCCTGCGCCGGCGGGGGCTTTTTGATGGGCGACATCAAGGTATAATGTGGTGCATATCAAAGGGACAGCCAACCGATCAACAGCGGCGAAGTTGAGGGAATTCATGGAACAAGGCGTGGATGTGCAGGAAAAAGTGATGGAGATGGTGCGAAGCTGGTGGCTGGTGGCCGCTTGCATGCTGCTGGGGGCGGCGGCCGGCTGGGGAATCGGCCGCGTGCAGGCCCCGGTCTATGAAGCCGCGGCGGAGATCACTGTATCCATTGACTTCACCCGCACGGGTGCCCTGACGGACGCGGAAGAAGATTTCGCTGTAGGGGTGGTGGGCGATTTGATCCAGTCTGACGCAGTATTTGAAACTGTTTTTCAGCAGGCCGCGAATAGCGAATTGGACCGAGAAACGCTGCGTCAGAGCCTGAGCGCTGACCGCTATTTTAACGTCTGGCGCATGCGCGCGCGAAGCAAAAACCCCGATCAGGCGGCAGCCCTGGCCAACGCTTGGGGGCAGGCGGCTTACACCGCGCTTTCGGAAGCGGTTTTGCACGCGCAGACCGCTTACCAATGGGAAACCTATCTGGATGGGCTGACGGGCTGTGTGGGGCAGTCGGTGGGGATGGAACCGGCTCCGGCGGAGTGCCGCAGTTGGGAATTGACCGAATTGCAGAACGAAATTCAGCGGGTTGGGCAAATTCTGCGCGCCGAGAAAGACGCAGCTCAGGGGATTGTGCCGTGGAGCGCGTATTCTGAGGTGCGCCTTGCGGATGTTCCCACTTCACCCGCGCGCGGCACGACGGCTGTGCTGATGGTGTGCGGGGCGCTGCTGGGGGCGTTGGCTGGAATCGCGTGGGTGTGGGGGGGAGCGGGCAAGGCGGCGCAGAGAGGACAAACCCATGGCTAAGCAAGCCGGGCGGATGCTGTTGAACGCTGGATGGGCGGCGATGATTCTGCTGCTGCCGGTGACCAGTATGCCGCTGGTGGTGCGCCTGGTGGGGTCCGACGCTGTGGCGGCGCCCTCTGGGCTGATCTTGCTGGCCCTGATGGTGGCCTGGCTGATCCCATCCTGGCTGCGGGGCGGGCGGCTGCCGTGGACGTCTGTGCCGCTGGTGGTGTTTGTGGGAGTGGCATTGGGGGTAACAACGCTGCGGGCGGCGTTTTTGGACCTTCCCCCCTTTAAAGGAATTTCAGCCCTGCGCAATTCAATTCAGGCGCTGCTGACGCTGGGGGTGGGCGTTTCGTTCTATCTGGCGGGCAGCGCCTGGGGGCAGCGGCGCGACCGGCTGGGCACGGCGCTGCGCTGGATCAACTGGAGCGGGGCAGTGGTGATCCTGTATTGTTTGCTGCAGGCGGGTATGTGGCAGTTTAACCACCGCTACCCCCAATGGATGAAAGATTTTCACGATCTGTATTCCATTGGTCCGCTGTACCGCCAGCGGGTTTCTGGTTTCACTTTGGAACCTTCCTGGTTAGCAAACCAGTTGAACTTGCTGTATTTGCCCATCTGGATTGGTGCGGTGGTAACGCGCCAATCGGCCCACAAACTGCGCTGGGGCAAATGGATTGCGGAGGACGGACTGCTGCTGGGGGGCGTGGCGGCGCTGGGGTTAAGCCTTTCGCGGGTGGGACTGTTGGCTCTCTTCTTGTTGGTGGGCTACGGTATGCTGCTGTGGAATGTGCGTTTGGCGCGTAAAATCCAAGAGAGCTGGCAGCGCAGACATGCATCCGGCGGGCAGGCGCGCTGGGTGCAGGGAGCCGTGCTGGGGGGCATGGCTGTGGTGTATGCAGGGGCGCTGCTGGGTTTGGGGTGGGTGCTGAGCCGTCTGGATCCGCGCATGGCGCAGCTGTTCCAATTTGAATTGGGCAGCGAAAACCCTCTGCTGCGGTATGCAAACCAACTCATGTTCGCGGCGCGCATGGTCTATTGGCAGGCGGGTTGGGGTGTTTTTACAGCACACCCGTGGTTGGGTGTGGGGTTGGGGAACGCCGGTTTTTTCCTGCCGGATACATTGCAAGGGTACGCACACGGCCTTTTCGAGGTGCGCGATCTGCTGTACCGCAGCGGATCGTTGTTAAATATCAAATCCATCTGGGTGCGGCTTTTGGCCGAAACCGGCATTGTGGGTTTCTCGGTGTTTCTCAGCTGGTTGGTGAGCCTGTGGTTTGCCACACTGGGATTGGTGCGGCAGTCTGACCGGCAGCTGCGTATGATTGGATGGGTTGGCCAGCTGGTAATTCTGGCCTATCTGGTAGAAGGATTCAGTGTGGACACGTTTGCTTTCCCATACCCGTGGCTTACCCTGGGATGGGTCAGCGGCGCGGCCCTGATTGCGGCGAAGGAAGAAAACAAAACCGCGGGTTCATCTGGAACGTAGTTTAGAGGAGTGGAAAAAATGAAATCGAAATGGGTGATTCTCATACTGGTGGTTTTGAGCGTGCTGTGCTGCGTGTGCCTGATTGGGATGGCACTCACCGGCGGCCTGGCGGCCTGGGGAATTTCCAGGGCGGCTTCCACGGCGGTCTATGAGGAATTTCCGGATCCGTCTCAGCTTCTGACGGACATGCCGTTTGATGAGTTTGATTCCTTCTTGACGCCGGAGCCTTTCATGGATGAACCGCAGGTCATTCCCACCCTGGTGCGGGAACCCGCGGATGCGGATGCTTTTGAAACGCTGAATACGCTGAAAAGTCAGATTGTGCCCAATAACGACATGCGCGAGCTGGCTAAACGCCTGGGTGGCAAGGGCGACATCCCCGAAGTGGTTCCGCCGGCTGCCGAAGCGGCTAAACTGGGCGAGAAGCGCTCGTTCTGGGTGACGAATGTGGACACCAACGAGAATTTCCAGGTGACCGGCGTGCTGCGCTACATTGGCACAAATCTGTATTTCTGGATTGAAGACGGGGTTTCGTATAACGAAAGACAACTGAAGGACTTGAGCGAAGCCTTTGACGAGAAAATTTACCCCACCAACCGCGAATTCTTTGGCAGCGAATGGAGCCCTGGGATTGATCAGGACCCGCGCCTGTATATTTTGCTGGCGGGCGGGCTGGGCAATAACCTGGCGGGGTATTTCTCCTCGGCGGATTCAGTGCACCCCCTGGCGCATGAATACTCCAACGCGCATGAAATGTTCCTGCTGAACGCCGACAACATTGAGCTGGGAGAAGAATTTACCTACGGTGTGTTGGCGCACGAGTTCCAGCACATGATCCACTGGTATCGGGATCGCAACGAGGAATCCTGGCTGAACGAAGGCTTTTCGGAGCTGGCTTCGTTCCTGAACAATTATGACCCGGGCGGTTTTGATATGGTGTTTATGTCGGACCCGGATCTGCAATTAAACGATTGGCCCAATGATTCCAGCGCTACGGGGCCGCACTACGGGGCGGGTTTCATGTTTGTGACCTATTTCCTCGACCGGCTGGGTGAAGAAGCCACGCGCATGTTGGTGGCCCACCCGGATAACGGCCTGGACAGCGTGGACACGGTGCT
>DAIOUB010000167.1:0-6458 GCA_036751735.1 Levilinea sp.
GATCCAGAAAAGCAAAAAGGCCGCCGGAAGCACCGGCGGCCGTTCTTTTTCCTCACCCCCCTCTCACAGCAAGCGCCCACCCGAAGCGCGGCTGCGAATCAGCAGATCCAGGAACACATCCACCAGATGCGGATCAAAATGCGTCCCGCGCTCGCGGTACAAAAATTCCACAATCTCATCCCCCGTCCAGGCGGGCCGGTAGCTGCGTTCCATCCCCAGCGCGTCCCATACATCCACAATCGTAAACATGCGCGCCGCCAGCGGGATCTGCGTCCCGCCCAGGCGGTAAGGATAGCCGCTGCCGTCCCACCATTCATGGTGAAAGCGCGGAATTTCCATACAGCCCTGAAAACCGTGCCAGACGGATAAAAAGCGGCTGCCGTATTCGGGATGCACCCGCACCATCCCGCGCTCTTCTTCGTTCAGCAGCCCGGGCTTCAGCAAAACCGCGTCGGGGATGCACACCTTGCCAATATCGTGCAGCAGCGCCCCCTGACGCACGGCTTCCACCGTGGGCGGGTCCAATTGCAGCGCCTCGGCGAACTGCACCGCCATGGTGGCCGTGCGCCGCGCGTGGCCCACAAAATCCGGGTCACGCAGGGACATAGCGTCCAGCAAAATGCGGATCACACCCTCCTCATCCGGCTTCTGCCGCCTCGCCACCCCCAGGGTGCAGCTGGGGCAGGTGCAGAGGGTGGTTTTCTCCTGCAAGCGCAAACTCTCGTCTTCCAGGGCACACACCTGGTTGCAGCCGTTGTGCTTGGCCCGCCGCAGCGCCTGGCTGGCCTGGTTCACCAACCGCACCAGGCTGAGATGGGCTGTGGGCGAGGAGGCAATACCCAATGATACGGTCACCGAAACCGGCCCTTCCCCAGAGGTGATTTCCAGCTGTTCCGCCGCCCGCCGAAGCCGCTCCGCCACGCGAAAGGCCGGCTCCGGCCCAGCCCCAGGCATCAGCAGAATGAACTCCTCCCCGCCGTAGCGTGCCAAAAGGTCCTCTTTACGCAGCGCAGCCCGAAACACCTCGGCCAGGCGCAGCAGGACAAAATCTCCGGTGGTCCATCCGAACTGGTCGTTGATCTGCTGCAAATGATCCACGTCCACCATCAGAGCAGACACAGGGGTGTGGTCGGCCTGGGGGCCCAGGTAGCGTTTCGCTGAGGCCAGGAAACCCTGGCGGGTATATAGATGGGTGAGGGTGTCGGTGGTGACCATGGTCTCCACATGCCAAAAGGGAATGAGCCTGGCAAATTGTCCCCAGGTGACGGGTGCGGCTTGCAGCGTGTCGAACCACCGCGCGCCAGAGACCTATGATGCAAGACTCTTGCCAGAATATTCCCCCAGCCACAGGCAAGCTTCGTTCCTGAGCGCTGACCCCCTAGCTGCTCAAACCCAATACCAATAGAAACGCCACCACCAGCAGCGAAACCCCAATCAGCACCCACACCACTGTGTGGGCTTTTTCTTCGTCCACCACCCCGGCCGGGCTGTCCCACGTGTTCGTGGGGTCAGCATAGTAGTCTGCCGGATCCATGCGAAGCGGTTCCGCACCCTCATCCTCCTCCGGCTCCGTCGGCTCCTCATCCTCCAGGCTGGCCAAAAAGGCGGGCAAATCCTCGCCAAAGGTGCCTTCCAGCGCATCGTAGGCCGCCCGCTGCACACGGTCGTCCGCCTCATGCAGGGCCAGGGATGCCAGGGTGCGGATGGCATGCAGGTTGCTGATCTTGCCCAGGGCTTGAATGGCACGGATGCGCACCGTGGGGTTGGGCTCTTCGCGCGCCACCAGGATCAGCCCGCGCAATTCTTCGGCCTCCTGCGCTGAAAGCCCTTCCTCTTCGTCCACCCCATCTTCGCCGCCGGTGCCGTCCTCCCCTTCTTCCACCAGCCAGGGCTGTTCCTCCGGCTGGCCGGAGGATTCCACCTGCAAAGCCAGGTCCAGCGCGGCGCCCAAATGTTCGCGCAGCACCTGCCGGGCCGCCTGGCGCACCAGGGCATCATCATCATACAGCACGGCCTTCAGCAGCCAGGGGTACACGTCGCTGTCCCCCCAGCGCCCCAGGGCGCGGGCAGCGTCCTCACGGCGCTGCGGGTCGCTGCGGCTGCGCAGGGCGCGCACCATGCCGTTCAAATCGCGGTTTGCAGACAGGTGTTCAATCGAAGCTGGCATGCGTCATCCCTCCGGAGGTCTACTCGCCCTGCCGCTGGTACTTTTCCGGCAGCAGCGCAGAAATTTTAACAACCCGCTCTTCGCCCAAAATCACGCGGCAGACGGGGGCATAATCCGACAGTAGTTCTCGGCACATGCCGCAGGGGGCCACAATGCGCCCGTGCCGGTCCACCGCCACGATGGTATCCACCTGGGTGTCCCCGGCCGCAGCCGCCATGCCCAAAGCCACCGCCTCGGCGCACACCGCCGCCCGCCCCACATTGGCCTCCAGGTGCACCGCGGCAAACACGCGCCCTGAACGGGTGCGCAGGGCCGCCCCCACATGGTGGTAATCCTGCCGGAACCGTGCGGCGATCACGTCACGCGCGGCCTGGATCAATTGCCGGTCTGTGTCCGATACAACAGCGCTCATGGGCAGCTCCTGGGGTCCTTTGCAAGGATTGTATCATCAAATCCGGCCGTTGAAACAGCCGTCCAGACCTTGACAAAAATATTAGCTTAGACTATTATAGGACTTGTATTATATAGGAGGAAACAATGTCTCTGGATCATGCCATTTTGGGTTTTCTCAGCTACGAACCCATGAGCGGCTACGACCTCAAAAAGCTGTTTGATCAGTCCGTGGCTCATTTTTGGCCTGCCGATCAAAGCCAGATCTACCGCACGCTCACGCGCATGGAGCGCGACGGCTGGCTGACGCTGGAAGTCATCCCGCAGGATTCACGTCCGCCCCGCAAGGTCTACCACCTGACCCCCGCCGGGCGGGAAGAACTGGAGGGCTGGCTCTCGAGTCCTTTGCCGCCGGACGAAACCCGCCTGGCCTGGCTCATCCAGCTGTTTTTTGCTGGGCGCGCATCGGATGAAAACGTGCTGCGCGTGCTGGAACATCAGGCTGCCGTCCAACGCGGGCGCATCCAGCGTTACCAGGCCATCCCCGCCGCCGTTCAAGACGAAATGGAGGAGGACGAAGACCCGCGCGAATACTTTTACTGGATGCTGACCAGCGATTACGGTCTGGCCCAGGCCCGTTCGCAGCTGGCCTGGCTGGAAAAGGTCATGGACCGCATCCGCCGACAATCGTACCAACTGCCCACTCTATCCCCGTATCTTCCCGAGTGAGTGTCCCCATGCAAACCCCCTCCCCTGTGTCTTTATCCTTTGCCCTGCGCGTTGTCATCGGCCTGCTGCTCAGCGCCCTCAGCGGGCTGGCCTTCATGCTGGCCTTTCCGCCCTATGAAATCTGGCCGCTGGTCTTCTTTGGCTGGGTTCCCATGCTCTTTGCCCAGTACCGCCTGATACCGCCCAAACTCTCCGGTCTGGCCCCAGCCCTGGCCATCGGCGTGTGGCTGCAAGGCTACCTGGGGCCGGTGTTTAAACCCGTTGGCACCTTCATGGTGTGGCTGCCCCTCATCGTGTCCGGCATCACCTTCTTAACCGACGGCGGTCTGCGCAGTTTCCACCAGAAAACCAGCTACCGTTACTTCCTACTGGCCGGGTTGGCCAGTTGGGCGGGCGGCGAAATGATCCGCCTGTTCATCCCCATCGCCGGAACCTGGGCCTTCATCGCCTACCCGCTCTTCCGCCAGACGTGGATGCTGGCGCCGGTGAGCATCTTCGGCATCATCGGCCTGGGGGTGCTCATCCTGTGGGTCAACAACGCCCTGGCCCTGGGTCTGCTGCGCTGGGCCGACCGGCGCTGGCAGTTCGACGCGGAGGGGGTCAGCGTGCCCGCTCGCCCGGCCCGCACCGCGCTCATCAGCGCTGGCGCGGTGTGCGCGCTGTGGCTGGTGCTCAGCGCCGTTTTGGGGGCCGCCCGCCCCACCGCCACCGCCCGGGTGACCGCCGCGGCCATTCAGCCGGAGATCTCGCCGGTGATGACCGCCAACGTCGATCAAACCGAGCAGCTCAAAGCCCTGCACGAGTCGATGATCGCCCAAACCCGCCAGGCCGCCGCCCAGGGGGCGCAGTTCATCGTCTGGCCGGAAGGTTCCTTCCTGTGGGACCCCCAGGTGGAAGACCGCCTGAATCTGCGCGCTTTGGCCGCGGAAACCGACGCCCATCTCGCCACCGGCTACCTGGTGATCGAGGAGCAAGGCTTCCGCAATGAAGCTACAGTCATCAACCCTCAGGGCGAATTCCTGGGCGTGTTTGGCAAGGATCACCCCGTGGTCTTTGGCGGCGAAACCAGCCTCACTCGCGGGACCTACCCGGTGTATGACACCCCTCTGGGCAAGCTGGGCACCATCATCTGCTACGACGCCGATTACACCGACACCACCCGCAAACTGGTACGCCAGGGCGCGCAGCTCATCGCCGTGCCCTCCAACGACTGGAGCACTATCGCCGCCACCCATTATGCCCATGTGGTCTTCCGTGCGGTGGAGAACAACGTCGCCATGGTCAAGGCCGACGGCGGCTATGACTCAGCCATCATCGCCCCCAACGGCGAGATCCTGGCCCTGGCCGTCAAACCGCAGGGCGGCGGCGCCACCCTGGTGGCCGAAGTGCCCCTGGGCGACGGCCGCGGCACCCTCACCACCCTGCTGGGCGATTGGGTGGGGTGGCTCGGCCTGGCCGGGATGATCTTCTTCACTTTCTTCAGCGGCTGGCTGGAAAAGCGCCACGCGGCCGCCCAGGCCTGAATTTTTCTCCCCGCCCTCCGATAAACGCCAGAGGGCGGGCTTTTTTTAACCGTAAGCCCACACCAGCGAAAGCAGGGCGCACACCGCCGTGATCACCACAGCAATCACAAAGGTCACCCGCAGCACCTGGCCTTCTTCGCCGATGCGGTCAATGCTGGCCGCCGCGTTTTGCAGCTTGGCCGGGGAGATCACCGAAGCCAGCCCCCCGCCGATGCCGCTGGCCGCGGCGATGACCACCCCCGCCAGGCCCACCTGCTGGGCGGTGGAGAGGTGCAGACGCGTCAGCATGGCGATGGAAGAAGCCTCCGACCCGCTGACAAAGCCCCCCAGCAGGCCCAAAAAGGGAGCGATGAGCGGGTACAGGCGGCCAAAGCCCGCCGCCGAAGCCCCCGCGATGACGTTGACCATGTTGCGGGCCGGGTCCGCCAGGGTCCAATCCAGCCCCTTACCCGAGTGGTTGATCAAATACGCCAGCGCAAAGAACACCGCCGCGGCCGCCATCGGGCGCGGGGCACGCTTCAGCCATTTCGACACCGTGCGGCGCAGCACGCCGCCCCCTGGCTTTAAAACCGGCAGCGCCAGCAGGGTGCTGACCAAAATCCAGAAATAGGCCTGCCACCACAAGCGGATCTTCTCCGGCTCGTTGGGGATGATCTCCAGCGGCATGGCCTGCTGCACAAACAGCCAGTTATAAACCGGAAGGAAGGGCGCGTTGATCAGCACGGAAAAGAAGGTCAGCAGAAGCCAGGGGAAGAGTGCCCGCCACAAGGGCATGCGCCGCTCGGTGATCAAATCCTGTTCGGTCAGCACGCTGCGGTCGTACAGGCGTTCGCCGCGCAGTTTCAAATAGGCCAGTTCCACCAAAATCACCGCCAACCCCGCGGCCACACCGGTCAGCGGGATCATGCGGGCGGCGTTCATCACCAAAGCGGTCAGACCCGCCGTCACCCCCGCGATCAGCGCCGGCAGCAGACCCTTCCAGATCATTTTCCAGCCGCCCACGATGTAAAGCATACCCAGGGCGATGCAGGAGCTGATCACCGGCATGAAGCGCGCGAAATAGATGCCGACTTCGTTCACCGGCAGCTGTACAAAGGTTGAAAAGACCACCACAGGGATGCCCAGCAAGGCGTAGGTGCACAGGGCATCGTAGCCGATGGCGGGCAGGGCGATAGCCACGAAGGAGGAATAGCCCATCGCCAGCATGATGGGCGGCAGGATCGAAACCGGCGTGGCCCCCATCGCCGCCAGCAGCGTGCCAAAGCCCAGGTTGATGATCATGATCTGCACCACCTGATTGCCTGGCGCGACCGCTTTCATCAGCACCACCACGCGCTGGATGGCGCCTGTTTCCAGCATGAGGGTGATTTGCAGAATGGAGGTCAGCACCATCAGGCTGATGGGGAAAGAGGCCACCACCCCGCCCAAACTGGCCTGCAAGGCCACCCCCGGCGGGGTTTGAAACCAGAAAATCACAATCACCAGGGCCAGCAGCCAACCGGCCAACCCCGCCACATCCGCGGCGGTGCGGCGCAGAACCAACAAGAGGAAAATGAATATCAGGGGAAGCAGGGCCAGGACGAGCGAGATACCATTCATTGGGCAGGGGTCTCCAGGTCGGGGTCTTAGGATGGTTCCATTGTAGCACG
>DAIOUB010000168.1:0-6284 GCA_036751735.1 Levilinea sp.
CCATCAGCCGCGCCGCACGCGGATAACCGATGCGCAGGCGGCGCTGGAGCATGGAGGTGCTGGCGTGCTGCGAACGGCGAATGACCTCGATGGCTTGCTTCACCAGGGCGTCGCCCCCCTCTTCCTCGGCCTCCTGCAGCAGCTCTTCCCACGGGGCGGCCTCCTCCGAAGGCGGAATGCTGCGCTGCCAGAAGGCAATCACCTGATCCATCTCCGCGTCGGTCAAAATGACCCCCTGAGCGCGGGTGGGCGTGCCCACTTCCGGGTTCAGGAAGAGCATATCGCCGTGCCCCAGCAGGGTTTCGGCGCCGTTCACATCCAAAATCACGCGGGAATCCACCGCCGAGGCCACCGTGAAGGCGATGCGCGCCGGGAAATTGGCTTTGATCAGTCCCGTCACCACATCCGTGCTGGGGCGCTGGGTGGCCACCACCAGGTGAATGCCCACCGCGCGGGCCAACTGCGCCAGGCGCACAATGGCCCCTTCGGTCTGCTCTGGAGCCGACATCATCAAATCGGCCAGCTCGTCAATCAAAATCACAATGCGCGGCAGGGTGGGTTCCTTGTGGCGCAGGGCGCGCTGGTTATACCCCTCCAGGTCGCGCACGCGGTTGGCTTCCAACAGGCGGTAGCGCGCGTCCATCTCCTGCAGGGCCCAACGCAGCACCCCCAACATGCGCTCCGTCTCGGTTTCCACCGTCCCCAGCAGGTGTGGCAGGCCCTTAAAGCGGATCAGCTCCACCATCTTGGGGTCCAACATGGCCAACCGCAGCTGTTCCGGCGAGTTGTTCATCACCAAACAGGTGGCGATGGCGGCGATGCACACCGATTTGCCCGAGCCGGTCGTCCCCGCCACCAACATGTGCGGCATGCGCGAGAGATCCGCCAACACCGGCTGCCCCGAGACATCCCGCCCCAAAGCCAGGGCCAGCGGGGCGGTCATGCGCTGCATGGCGGGCGTTTCCAGCAGGGAACGCAGGCGCACCATGGCGCTGTGGGCGTTGGGCACTTCGACCCCCACGAAAGACTGCCCCGGCACAGGCGCCTCAATGCGCAGCCGTTCCGCTGAAAGGCGCAGGGCCAGGTCTTTGGCCAGCCCAGAAATCTGCGAAACGCGCACCTTCTGCCGCTGGGGCGCGCCGTCAGGGCCGATCTTATCCACAAAGCCGGGTTCCACCGCGTACTGCGTCACGGTGGGGCCCACGCGAAAGCCCACCACCCGCGCCGGAATGCCAAACTCGGCCAGGGTCTGCTCAATCAATTGGGCCGAATGATGAATCTGGCCCTCATCCGGCCGTGAATCTTGATCGGGGATCAGCAAATCCAGCGGGGGCAAATTGGGGCTGCGCTCCACCCGCGCCACCGGCTTCACCATCACTGGTTTCGGCCCGCTGCGTTTGCCGCGCTGCGGTTTGTCCGGTGCATCCGGCACAGGCTCCAGGGTTGGGGAAGCCTGGGCGGGTTCTTCAGCCGCCAAAAGTTCTTCCGGCGCATCCTGAGCCAGCCAGCTTTCAATGCGGCGGCCCAGCCAGGCCAGCCCCCCCAGGGCGTGCGCCGCAAACAGCAGCGCCAGCAGCACCAGCACCACCGCGTCCAGCGGCCCAGGCAGCGCCAGGCGCGCCAGCTCAGACAGACCCCAACCCACCAGGCCGCCGTCCAGCCCCAAATCTGCGCGCTCTAAAGAACGCCCCCCCACCAGCGCGGCCAGCGCCAGCAGGGTGAAAACCAACCCTTCCAGCGAAAGCACGCGCCCCAAAGGCAGCCGCCGCACGGGCGGGTTTCCGCGCCACAACAGCAAAACGCCGCCGAAACCGGCGGCCAAAATGACCAGGAAAGCGCCCCAGCCCAGCCAGCGGCGCAGCAGCCCGGTCCAAAAATTAATGACAACTCCGTGGGTCAGCCCCACCAGACCCAAAAGGGTCAGCAGAGCCAGCAGCAGCAGCCCCACCCCCGCCAGGTCGCTGCCAAAGCGGTCCAGGCGCAGCCAAAAACCCGCGGCCTTATCCATCCAGCGGTCTTGCGGTTCAGGCACTGCGGCAGGTTCGCCGCCGCGCTTTTTCCGCGGCGAACGGGGTTCCTCCGGCGCGGGTGCTCTCATTCCAAAAGGCTCACCAATCCCAGCCCCAGGCGGCGGCGGTTGGCATCTACATGCAAAATGCGCACTTGCACCGGCTGGCCGACGTGCAGGTAGTATTCCAGATTTTTGATCCCTTCGGGGAGCGTGATCGAAGAAATGTGGATGAGACCCTCCACGCCTTCAGGCAGGCGCGCAAAGGCCCCAAAGCGCATGATGGCGGTCACCTCCGCGGGGACAACCTCACCCGGGTGATGGGCTTCGTTCATGTGCTCCCACGGGTTAGCGGTGAGCTGCTTCAGGCTGAGTGCCACGCGCGAAGTCTCCTCGCACACCTGCAGAACCAGGGTCTCCACCGGATCGCCGATGGCGCAGATATCCCCAGGGTGCTGCACGCGGCCCCAGGAAAGCTCCGACACATGGATCAGGCCTTCCACCCCGCCCAAATCCACGAATACGCCGAAATCGGTCACGTTGGTCACATGCCCCTGAACGCGTTGGCCCACCCGCAGCGATTGGAACAGCTGCTTGCGGCGGCCTTCTCCGGCCAAAGCGGCCCGCTCCGAAAGCACAATCCGCTCCAGCGACGGCTCACACTCGATCACTTTCAGATCCAGGGTGCGGCCCACATAGCCCGCCAGACGGTTTTGACGCTCGTCTTCCGACAGCGTGGTCGGCACATCAATCAGGTGCGATACGGGCACGAAGCCCTGCATCAATTCTCCCTGAACCAATAGGCCGCCGCGATTGTAACCCGTCACCTGAAGGGTGATGATCTCGTCCTGTTCAAAAAGATCTTGAACATGATCCCAATCTACTGAAGCCATCCCATTCGTCTGCGAACGGCTCTGCGCTTCCGCACGGGTTGCTGAAAATGTATCCTCATCCGCTAATACTGACGCCCACCAACCTTCATCTAAGTCTGGTGCTTGATCTTCAGCGCGGACATCGGTGCGCTTAAACAACATGTATTCACCTCCCCTGGGAAGGCCTGCAAAGAACTCTAAGGATGGGAAGAAACAAATCGCCTATCATTTATTTTATAACAATTTTACAATGAAACGCTAGTGGATTTTGTAACTACTCTGAATCTGGGGGGTTTTGGGGGGTCAGATTTTCTGTTTCGGGCATTTCCACCCGCGCCAGAGCTTCCATTTCGGTCACCGCCCGCGCCACAGCCTCAATGGCCACGCGCTGCTTGCGGTACAGATCGGCTTCCGACATGGCCAGGCGCATGGCCACCTCGCGCACCTTGCGGCCCTCCAGGAATTTCATCTCCAGAATATTATACAGGATCCATTCACCCGTGAAGCGCCGCTCCCCTTCCGGGCGCACGCGCTCGATGGCCTCACGCAGCACCCCCCGTACCGCGTTGGCGCGGTTGCCCTCATAGGTATCCAGCGAATCCTGCACCACCTTCAGGTTTACCAGTGGGCTTTCGGTCAGCTTCGGCCCGCCCCAATAATGCGTCAGGGCTTCTTTGACGGACTGCGCCAGGTCGGGCGACACCTCCGGCACATCCAATTGCAGCAGCACCGAGCCGTCATAGCGCCCCACCGCGCGCATACGCTGGATCATGTCCATATCCGAAGACAGGGTCTGCAAACCGCCCAAAATCTGCTGCAAACTGCGCCGGTCGTGCAGGGCCAAAGCCGCGCGCTCCGCCAGCAGGTTCAGCCCAAAAATTTCATCCCGCTCCAAACTGGCGCGGTCGGTGTTGGCCACCACCATCAAGCCCATCAGCGTGTCGTTCTCCAGGGGCACAATCAGATGCGGCCCCCACTGAAAGGTCTCCAGGGACACACCGTTTGGGCCCCAGCGCTCCTGCAGAGCCTCCACCGGCGGTGTGGCCATATCCTGCGCGTTGCCCACCCGCACCAGCCAGTCCAATACGCCGCCCTCCATCACCGCCAGCATGGCCCCGCTGGCCTGCAGCCGGTCGCAGACCGCCGCCAGGATCATTTCCAGGAATTGAGTCAGGTCGTTTTGGGTCATGAAGTGATCTTCCAGCCGCCGCAGCACGCTCAGATCTTCGCGCTCCTGGCCCGAAAACAGCACCCGCTCCCACCACGGGCTGAACACCGTGATCAAATACTGAAAGATCAAGATGGTCACCACCATCAGAATGGGCACAAAGGGGGTGTAATTCTGCCCAAACAGCTCCCCGGCCCGCCGCACCACCGTGGTGATGCCCAGGGTCAGGCTGGCGCTCACCGGCCCGCGCAGAATCCACTTGAACAGGCGGCTTTTCACCGCCCGATCCGGCCACGACACGCCAAAGAAGGCCACCGCGTACGCCATCACCACCACCAACCCGCCCAGCACCAGGTTGCTGAGGGCCGAAAAAGACCAGAAGAACAGCGGGTGCTGGGCCACCAATTCGGAGCCAAACAGCAGAAACGGGAAGGAGCCCACCGTGGGCGCCACCGCACCCAACAGCAGGTAGCCCATGCGCCGCTGGCTGGTGGGGGTGGTGGTGCGGCGGTAAGCGCGGATAAAGTTGATCCACGCCAGGGCGGTGATGCCCAGGTAATACAGGGTAAAAAGGTCCGTCCAGAAGGTGCGCTGCAGATGGGGCGCGGGCTGGTCGGTGTTGACCACCGGGCCCAACAGCACGCCGATCACCAGGAAGAACAAGAAACCGGTCGAGAGGACGTACGAAATACGCACCGCCCAAAAGCGCCGCCAGCGGCTGGGTTTGCCGGTGGTGGCCAGCAGCGCATCCGAAAAATGCAGATAAGCCGGCGGCAGGAAGATGATCCCCACCCATTGGAAGTGCAGCCAAAAGCTCAGCCAGGGTGTCTGGGCGGTGGTAGAGCCGATGGCCTCACCGGTGAAGACCAAAATAACGCACACCAAAATCGCCGCAAAGGAGCGCGCCACCCGGTCGCGCAGGTTGAACGCCAACGCGTACAGCAGCAGCGCAAAGGCAGTGATGGCAATGCCTGCGGTGAGGATTTGGCTGGTGGTGCGGAAAAAGGCAAGTAGCCAGGCGGTTAAATTCAAAAACGAAGCCCTGCCCTCGCTTCCCGTCAGCGCAGGAAGCGGCTGAAGAATAAGGCGATATCCTGGTTGGCGTAAAAATGATCGTGATAACCGGAGAACTCAAAACGCAGTTTACGCGCCAGGCAAATAGCCGGATAATTCTTGGACTGCATCTCAATCATAAAACGCCGCAGCCCGCGCTGGGCCGACCAATCCTGCCCGGCCAGGATCAGCCCGCTGGCAATTCCCTGGCGGCGGAGCTGCGGTTTCACCACCAAATCCGTCACCCAGGCGGTGTTGGGGATCAGGCGGTCTTTAATGCGCAAATACCCCACGGCTTCCGACCCCATCGCCGCCACCAAAACCACGGCCTGCTGGCCCCATTCATCCGCCAAAACCGTGCGCGCGTAGGGGTAATCCACCTTCACCGAACGCGGCAGGCGCACTTCGCGGAAATTCACCAACGTTTGCCCGTCCTCCACATTCCGATCCATCTGCCATACGTATTGGGTCTCGTAACTGTGCCCCAGACCAGCCAACACGGGCAAATCCGCGGGAACCGCAGGGCGAATTTCAATTTCGGGCATAGCGCTCCTCTATTCTTCCTCCGGGGCCACCACCCGGATGGTGATCTGGCAAATGGGGAAAGGTTGATTCTGGTTATCCGTCACCACCAGCCGCAGCAGGTAATCACCGGGGATCAAATCGGCGGTGTTCCACATGCCGCCCAGAGGCTGATCTTGCAAAGGTTGGTTGCCCGCCGCAATCGTCACCCAGCTGTCGCTGCCGGGCTGAGAGAACTCATACTTGTAAAAGCCCAGGTTGCCCACCGTGATGGTGCCGCGCAGCTCCACCAGGCCGGAAATCTCCTCCCCATTCTGCGGCAGAGTCCATTCCAACTGTCCGGGGATGCAGCCCTCGGCGGGGGGCGCCGCGGGGGCGGCCGGGGCTGCTGTGCCCGCGGGTGCGGCTGCCAACGCTTCGGCGGTGGGGCCTGCGGCCGCCGCGGCTTCGGGCGTTGTCAGCAGGTCGAGGGTGGGTGTGGCCAGCATCACCGGCTTGGGGCGCGCTGGAATCACAAAAGACGCCACAAAAAACTCGGCCGCGATCAGCAGCGACAGCAATAAGACCATCGCCAGCGATGCGGTGATGCGCCGCTGGGCCAGCTCCCGCTCCAGGCCAAACTGGGCCGCGCGGTACTCCTGCCACACCAGGTACGCCCGGC
>DAIOUB010000169.1:0-6211 GCA_036751735.1 Levilinea sp.
GCAGCAGCACGCCCTGTTCGGCCCAGGGGATCAGGCAGCCGTGGTTGGGCACGCGAAAGCCGATATCCGTTTGCAGCTCTTTGTAGATATTGCCCAGGGAGGGGGGGATGGGCACCCCCGGCTGCACGGAGAAAGACAGCCCGTGGGCCTGGTTTTCGTCATGGTAGGGATCCTGGCCGATGACCACCACGCGCACGCGCTCGAAAGGCGTATAGCGCAGGGCGTTAAACACGTCCGGCCCGGGCGGATAGACCTTGTATTTGCGGCGCTCTTCGCCGATGAATTGATACAGCTGCTGGTAATACGGCTGGGTGGTTTCGCTTTCCAGCGCAGGAAGCCAGCTTTCGGGTATGGGCATGGGGCGCTCCGATCCAGATTCCGCCGCGAAGGATGGGCGGGTGGGTTGGCTTCATTTTACAATGGTTTCGCTTTTTTATTGCCGCTCCGCGGGGCTGAGACCGGGGAATCATGCTATGATACGCACATGCACACACCTTTAGCTCAGGATGCAGCCCAGATGGACGCCGTTCTGGCGGAGACGCTGGCCGAAGCCGCGCGCTTTTTGGCGCAGATCGAGTCTCGGCCCGCGGGGGTGTGCGCGCCGCGCCTGGAAGCGGCCCGACTGCCGGAAGAGGGCAAGGGCGCGCTGGGCAGCCTGGAATCCTTCAAGGCGCGCTTTGCCCCCTGGCTCAGCGGCAGCGCCGGCCCCCGCTATTACGGCCTGGTGACCGGTGGGGTGACCCCGGCGGCCCTGGCGGGCGACTGGCTGGTGAGCGTGTACGACCAGAACACGGTGGGGTCGGATGAGAGCATCGCCCCGCAGATCGAGCTGGAAACCATCGGGCTGCTGCGCCAGTTGTTCGGGCTGCCGGATGAATTTTCGGGAGCCTTTGTCACCGGCGCCACCATGGCCAATTTCGTGGGGCTGGCCCTGGGCCGCCAATGGGCGGGGCATCAGCTGGGGGTGGACTGCGCCGTGCAGGGGCTGTGGGGCCTGGAGCCGCTGCGCGTGTTCAGCGCCTGCCCCCATTCCAGCGTGTACAAAGCCCTGGCCATGCTGGGGATGGGGCGCGGTGCGCTGACGCTGACCCCCTGCCTGCCGGGGCGCGAGGCCGCAGACGTGGGCCAGCTGGAAGAGCACCTGAAGCGCCAGGAGGGGCGGCCCTGCGTGGTGGTGGCCAACGCCGGCACGGTCAACACGGTGGATTTTGACGACCTGCGGGCTGCGGCCGAGCTGCGCGCGCGCTACCCCTTTTGGCTGCATGTGGACGCGGCCTTTGGCGGCTTCGCGGCCTGCTCGCCGCGCTATGCGTCTTTGGTGGAGGGTTTGGAAGCCGCCGATTCGATCACCATTGACGCCCACAAGTTTCTGAACGTGCCCTACGACGCGGCCATGCAGTTTACCCGCCGCGCCGATTTGCAGGCCGAGGTTTTCCAAAACGCGGCGGCTTATCTGGACGCGGAGGTGCGCGCGGATCAATACATTCACCTCACGCCCGAAAATTCGCGCCGCCTGCGGGCCCTGCCCAGCTGGTTCACGCTGACCGCTTATGGGAAACAGGGCTACGCCGAGATGGTGGAACGCCTGTGCGGCCTGGCGCAGTGGCTGGGAGCGCAGATTGAGGGGGCGCGGGAATTTCACCTGTTGGCGCCGGTGCGGCTGAACGGGGTGTGCTTTGCCCTGGCGGACGGGGCGGGCTGCGTTCCCATGGAAGGCGTGCGCCGCTACCTGCGCGGGCTGCAGGCGGACGGCGGCGTGTATTTGACCCCCACGGTCTACGCGGGTCTTCCGGCGGTGCGCGCTTCGCTGACCAACTGGCGCATCACCCAAAAAGACGTCCAACAGGCCTGGGAAGCTATGCTGCGCGGCGCGCAGCGCTGAGGAAAAGGACAAATGGAAAATTCATCCGCACGTTTTGACAATATAGATGACTACATCGCCTCTTTTCCTGAGGCGGTGCAGCGGGTTTTACAGGAACTGCGCCAGACCATCCGCGCGGCGGCGCCGCAGGCCGAAGAAAGAATGGCCTACGGCATGCCCACCTTCACCCTGCACGGGAATTTGATCCACTTTGCTGCCCACAAAGCCCACATCGGTGTGTACCCCACCCCCAGCGGCATTGAAGCCTTTCAGGAGGCCCTGGCCGGGTATAAAAACGCCAAAGGCTCGGTGCAGTTCCCCCTGGATCAGCCCCTGCCGCTGGATCTGATCCGCAGGATCGTGGAATTTCGCGTGCAGGAGAACCTGCAAAAGGCAGCTTTGAAGGCCAAGCCAAAAAAGAAAAGCCCGCCCGCGCCTTGAGCGGCGCGGAGGACTGATTCCAAGCAGAAAGGGTTGAGGGACTGTGTTCACGTTTAAAATCGAACCCGATATTGTCATGCGTTTATTCGAACGGCGCCACGCGGCGGAGCTGTGCGTGTTTTTTACCGAAAACCGCGAGCATTTGGGGTTGGAGCTGCCCTGGCTGGCGGAGCCTTTTGCCGAGGGGGACGTGGGCGAGTACATTCAGGCCGGGTTAGACCGCCTGGCGGCCAACCAGGGCTTCCGCGCGGGGATCTGGCAGCGGGGGGCGCTGGCGGGCTGCGTCAGCCTGCACGGTGTGGATTGGAACGACCGCAAGGCCAGCCTGGGCTATTGGGTGGGGCAGCACTACCAGGGCCGCGGCCTGGTGACGCAGTGCCTGCAGGCGGTCATCGGCCATGCCTTTGACGACCTGGGCCTGGAGCGGCTGGAGATTTTGTGCGCGGCGGATAATGAGCGCAGCCGCAAGATGGCCTTGCGCCTGGGTTTTCAGGAAGAAGGCGTTCTGCGCCGCTCCTGGCTGCGCCAGGGGCAGTGGGTGGATCAGGTGGTGCACAGCCGCCTGCGCGAGCGGGGATGATATAATCGGTTCAAACTGACCCTTTGCGGAGGAATACTCATGCCCCTCGAACCTGGAATGACCCATGAAACGACCCTGACTGTGCAGGAAGCGGACACCGCGCGCGCCTCGGGCGGCGAAACCCTGCCGCTGGTGCTGAGCACGCCGCGCATGATCGGCTACCTGGAACGCACCGCCCATCAGGTGCTCCTGCCGCATTTGCAGGCCGGGCAAAGCAGCGTGGGGGTGGTGGTGAATGTGCGCCATCTGGCGGCCACACCGGTGGGCATGGCGGTGCGCTTCCGCGCTGAACTGCTGGAGGTGGACGGCCGCCGCACGCGCTTTAAGGTGGAAGCCTGGGACGCCGTGGAAAAGATCGCCGAGGGCGAGCACGAGCGCTTCATTATTGATCAGGCGCGCTTCGACGAGCGCCTGGCGAAAAAACAGCAGCAGAACCCGGCGGGGTAAGCCCTGATGTCCGCTCAACCCATCGCCGCAGGCCTGGGCGTGCTGGACGCGGGGACCCTGACCACCGTGCAGGACGCGGGGCGTTGGGGCCTGGAGCGTTTTGGCGTGCCGGTGGGCGGGGCGATGGATGAATTTGCCCTGGCGGCGGCCAACCGGCTGGTGGGCAACCCGCCGGATGCGGCCGCGCTGGAATGTGTGGGAGCGGGGCCGCTGCTTCGGGCCGGGCGTGATACGCTGGCGGCCGCGGCCGGGGCGGGCTTTGCCCTGGTGGTGGAAGGGCGGCGCTTTCCGCTGTGGATGGCGGTGCGCGTGCGGCGGGGGCAGCGTGTGGGGCTGAGCGCCCTTTCGGATGAAAGCGCCCCGGGGGTGTGGGGGGTGCTGGCCTTCGCGGGCGGGGTGGATGTGCCGCCGGTGCTGGGCTCGCGCACTACCTATCTGCGCGGCGCGTTCGGCGGTGTGCAGGGGCGGGCGCTGCAAACGGGGGATATTCTGCCGCTGGGGCGGCCTTCTCTGGGAGCCTGGGAGCGGGCGGGGGACTGCCTGCGCGAAGATGCGCGCCCAGCCTACAGCCTGGAGCCGGTGCTGCAGGCCGTGGTGGGGCCGCAGGCTGAGGCCTTTTTACCCCAGGCGCTGGAAGTGTTCTTCCATTCCTCCTATCAGGTGCTGCCGGCCAGCGACCGCATGGGCTACCGCCTGGCGGGGCCAAAGCTGATTCACGCGGGCGCGGCGGATATGCTCTCCGAAGGGTTGGCGCGCGGCGCGGTGCAGGTTCCGGGCGACGGGCAGCCAATTGTGCTGCTGGCTGACCGCCAAACCACGGGCGGCTACACCAAAATCGCGGTGGCGGCTCGCGCCAGCCTGCCGCTGCTGGTGCAGTGTCCGCCGGGGCGCGGACGGGTGCGTTTTCAGCCGGTGGAGGCGGCCCAGGCCCAGCAAAGCTGGCGGCAGATGTGCGCTGCCTGGGAGGCGCGAGAAGAGGAACCGCCGCTGACTCCGGTGTAGCCCGCGGTTTTTGAGCCTGGGGGAGCGGTATTTTTTTCGGAACCGTCCGGGTTTGGGCGTATAATGGGCCTATCCTTTCCCTTTAGAGGTGCTATGCAAGCGACATCATCCACGCCGGCGGACAATCGGAAATGGTTTGCCCTTTCGGGGCTGGGCCTGGGGGTTTTCATGGCCACCCTCGACAGCAGTATTGTCAATATTTCTCTGCCGACCCTGGTGGAGGTTTTTCGTACCGATTTCACCACCGTGCAGTGGGTGGTGCTGTCCTATTCCCTGGTGCTCACCGCGCTGATCCTCAGCGCAGCACGCCTGGGGGATATGCTCGACAAGCGCAAAATTTACCTGACCGGCCTGGTGCTGTTTACGCTCAGCTCGCTGCTGTGCGGGCTGGCGACTAACATCAACTGGCTGATTGGGGCGCGCGCCCTGCAGGGCCTGGGCGCCACGATGATGCAGGCGCTGGGCATGGCGATGGTGACCGAGGCCTTTCCAGCCAAGGAGCGCGGGCGGGCGCTGGGCATGATGGGTTCCATCGTCTCCATCGGCATCGCCGTGGGGCCGCCCCTGGGCGGGCTGCTCATCGGTCTGGTGGGCTGGCGGGCGGTTTTTTTGGTGAATGTGCCCGTGGGCATCCTCACTTTCCTGGCGGTGACGCGCTTTGTGGCTTCTTCCAATCCACGCCCCAACCAGCGTTTTGACCCGGCGGGGGCGGTGATCTTGTTCGTTACCCTGACCTGCTACGCCTTCGGCATGACCCTGGGGCAGCGGGTGGGCTTTGGCGCCCCCCTGACGCTGGGGGTGTTGGGTGCGGCGGCCCTGGGGTTCACCGCGCTGATCGCGGTGGAATCGCGCCGCGACCAGCCCATGATTGACCTGAGTTTGTTTCGCAGCCGCTTGTTTAGCCTGAATTTGCTGATGGCTTTTCTGGTGTTTGTGGTGCTGCCCATTTCGTTTGTGCTGCCCTTTTTCCTGGAACTGGTGAAAGGCTACCCTGCCCAACAGGTGGGGCTGATGCTGATGGCCTTCCCGGTGGCGATGGGGGTGGTGGCGCCGGTGGCGGGCTGGCTTTCGGACCGCTTTGGCTCGCGCGTCATCAGCCTGATCGGCCTGGTGATCATCATCGGCGGCTGCCTGGCCATGTCTACCCTGACGGTGGAGGTGGGCCTGTGGGGCTTCATCGCGCGCATGGCGCCGGTGGGCATTGGCATGGGCATGTTCCAATCGCCCAATAACAGCGCCATCATGGGATCGGTTCCCAAAGAACGCCTGGGGATCGCCTCGGGGCTGCTGGTGCTTTCGCGCACCCTGGGCAACACCACCGGCCTGCCGCTGATGGCAGCCCTGTTCAGCGCACAGGCGCTGGCCCTGGGGGGGCTGCCCGCGGGGACGGACGCCACAACCGCCCCGCCCCTGGCTATGGCGGCTGCCGTGGCGGGCACTTACCGCATCGCCGCCGGGCTGATTGTGGTTTCGGCCGTGCTGGCGGTGCTGGCCTACCGCGTGGATCGGCGGGAGCGGGCGCAAAAAGGTGCGGGGCAGCCCTCTGCAGTGGAGCAGGGTCAGGAGGTGTGAGCATGTCGGGTTCACGCAGAGCGTCGGACGCGCTGTTGGAGGTGTTGGCCTGGATGCTGTACGGCTTTGCAGGGGCCAACCTGGCGGGTGGGACTGTTTTGGTGTGGGGGCTGGTGCAGTTCGCCGCCTCTTTGCCCAACCGGCTGATGGGCCTGTTTGTTCTGGGGGGCGAGGCCTTGAGCCAGATTCTGATGGGCCTGCTGCGGCCGGCCCTCACCACCGCGGCGGTGGCGGCGGCCCTATGGACGGTGGCGCTGAGCCTGCTGCTCTTCACCGCGGGACGCCTGGTGCAGCGTTCGCTGCGCACG
>DAIOUB010000170.1:0-6168 GCA_036751735.1 Levilinea sp.
GCAAGACCTACCGCGGATCCAGCGCCTTTGACGCCTCCCCCTATTCCACCCTGGGGAGTTACCTCACCTCCGGCGCAGGCCTCACCGACGCGGATGGCCTGCTGAAAGTGGAGCTATCCCCTGAGGAGCTGGCGGATTTGCTCGACCCCGAAATGCGCTACATCCTCACCCTCGAAGCCACCATCGCCGATGAGAGCAACTTGCCCGTCAGCACCCGCGCCCAGGTCACTCACCACCCCCAGGCCGTGTACGCCTCCGTGCGCCCCGACGCCTGGAACGCGGTTGCGGGCCAGGAAAGCGGCTTTTCTATTCTGACGGTGGACCTCAAGGGACAGCCGGCGGGGAACCGCAAACTGCAGGCCGTCTTCAGCCCGGCCCGCTGGGAATTCGGCCAATCCCCCGATCAAGACTGGCAGCTGGTTGTGGCCCCCGCCGTCAGCACCGCCGATTTTGTCACCGATTCAGCCGGGCGCGCCCGCCTGGCCTTCACCCCGCCCACCGCGGGCACCTATTTACTGCAAATCCGCGGTGAGGCTGCCCCTGTGGATGTGTTCCAATGGGTGGTGGGAGGCTCCGGTGCGCTTTGGCCGCGTCTGCCTGATCAGCGCCTGGAACTTCGCAGCGACGCTGAAACCTATACCTCCGGCCAGAGCGCCCGCGTGCTCATCCCCAACCCCTTCAACGGCCCCGCCCTGGCCTGGGTGACGGTGGAGCGCGCCAAAATCATGCGCTCCCAGGTCATCACCATTGAAGGCGCCAGCCAGGAATTCAGTCTGACCCTTACCCCCGAGGATGCGCCCAATGTCTATGTGGCGGTCACCCTCTTGGGGCGCGATCCCAGCGGCCTGCTGGATTTCCGCCAGGGGCTCATCGAGCTGCGCGTGGATCCCAAAGACCTGCTGCTCTCCCTGACCCTCACCGCCGACCCGCCGCGCGCCGCCCCCGGCAGCCCGGTGAACCTCTCGCTCAAGGCCGTGGATTCCCAGGGTCAGCCGGTGCAGGGCGAGTTTTCCATCGCCGTGGTGGATAAGGCCGTCCTGGCCCTGGCCGAGCCCAACGCGCAGCCCATCGCCCAGGCTTTTTATAAGCCTCAGCCGCTGGGCGTGCTCACCAGCATCCCCCTCACCGCTTACGCCAACCGCTTCAAGCCCGTAGCCTTAGGCCGCGGCGGGGGCGGGGGCGCCGGGGATATGGGCCCAGGCAGCGTCCGCGAAAAATTCCAGGATACCGCCCTGTGGGAAGGCAGCCTGCGCACGGATGCATCCGGGCAGGCCTCCCTGCGCCTGACCCTGCCCGACAACCTGACCACCTGGGTGGTCACCGCCCGCGGTTTGGACGCCAGCCACCGGGTGGGCGAGAGCGAAACGGAAATTGTCACCTCCAAAGATCTGCTCATCCGCCCCGTCCTGCCCCGCTTTGTGATCGCGGGCGACCATCTGGAGTTGGCGGCCGTGGTGCACAACAACACCAATCGCGAACTGGCCCCCGAGGTCTCGCTGACCGCCGCCGGCTTTACCCTGGATGACCCCGCCCAGGCCTCGCGCCGCGTGCAGATTGGCCCCGGTGAACGCCTGCGTCTGGCCTGGTGGGGAACCGTGCAGGATGTGACCGAGCTGGATCTGCTCTTCAGCGCCGCCGCCGAAAACCTCTCTGATTCCGTGCGCCCCGAATCCGGTACCCTGCCGGTGAACCAGTACACCGCCAGCCAGACCTTTGCCGCCGCCGGAACCCTGGCCGAGGCGGGCGAGCGCGTGGAAACGCTGTCTCTGCCCCGCTCCTACCACGTCACCAGTGGAGAGCTTCGCCTGGAGCTGACCCCCTCGCTGGTTTCGGCCATCCTGAACAGCCTGGATGTGCTCACCAACCAGACCCTCCCCGGCTACAACCCCGAAGCCGTTCTGTCGCGCCTGCTGCCCAACCTGGTCACCTATCAAACCCTCTCCACGATGGGGCTGGATATGGCCAGTTTGCAGCGCAGACTGCAAAACCAGCTGCGCCCCGACTTGAACCGCCTGCTCGACCAGCAGAACCCCGACGGCGGCTGGGATTGGTCAGGCGACCGCGACGAATCGGATCCCTTCCTGTCGGCCTACGCCTATTACACCCTCACCCAGGCCCAATCCGCCGGTTTCACCATCCCCAGCTACAACCTGGATAACACCTACGCCTACATCGGCGGCGCAGCTCAACGGCCGCTGCCGGAAATCACCGAACGCAACACCGTTCAGGAAGAGCTGCACGTCTTCCTCAACTTTGTGCTGTGGGAAACCCGCGGTGAGGTCTCGCCGCACCTGGATGCGCTCATTGAGCGCCGCGCGGATCTGGCGCCCTGGGCCAAGGCCATGCTCATCCCCTGCCTGGTGCTGCCCCAGCAAAATGACCAGCGCCTGACCCTGCTCTCCGATCTGGAGGCCCTGGCCGTGCGCTCGGCCACCGGCGCCCATTGGGAAGCCCCTGCGCCCAACGGCTGGGCACTCACCTCGCCTCACTTCAACACCGCCCTGGCCGTCTACGCCCTCTCCCGTTTCAAGTCCGACTCGGTCGTTCTGGAAGACGCCGTCCGCTATCTGGTGGCCAACCGCAGCCCACAGGGCATCTGGTCTTCTCAGTACGAAACCGCCTGGATCCTCCTGGCGCTGAATCAATACGTGCTGGCCACCAATGACGTCAACGCCGAATTTGCCTTCTCCGCGGCCTTCAACCAGACCCCCATTCTGACGGGGCAAGCCGCCGCGGGCCAAACCCCCGCGCCGGTGACGGCCAACCTGCCCCTCAGCCAGATCAGCGCCAACTCCTCCAACCAGCTCGCCATCCAGCGCCAATCGGGGCCTGGGCGGCTGTACTACCGCGCCTATCTGCAAGTCAACCGCCCCGCTGCCGAGGTTCCCCCCATCCGCCGCGGGCTGAGCATCTCGCGCCAGGTCTTCCTGACCGGCCAGGACTGCCGCGCTTCGGCCTGCCAGCCGGTCACCTCGGTGATCATCGGCCCGCAGCCGTCCACCATCTATGTGCGCCTCACCCTCACCCTGCCCACCGAGATGAATTATCTGGTGGTGGAAGATTTCGCCCCCGCCGGCGCGGAGATCGTCAACCCGGCGCTGAAGACCGCCCAGCAGGGCATCACCCCCAGCTACACGCAGAATCCCCCCAGTCTGGAGGAAGGTTGGGGCTGGTGGTGGTTCAGCCAGGCGCAGGTGTACGACAACCGCATCCGCTGGACGGCGCGCCAACTGCCCCCCGGCACCTACCAGCTCACCTACCGCCTGTCCCCCTACCTGCCGGGTGAGTTCCGCGTGCTGCCCGCCCACGCCTACCAGCTGTACTTCCCGGAAATCGAAGCCTCTTCCGGCGGCAGCATCTTAGAGATCAAGCCGTAAACGGCTTTCGCCCCACCTGAATCAACCGCGGCGTCTGGACATCTGGACGCCGCGGTTTCTATACAGTCAGAGGTGACAAACATCAGGCTTGATTCGCCCATTTCCATGTAATATACTAGTGATATATCAGCAGAACACACCCCTTGAACCCCATGTCCTCTAACCGCGACCCCCTCCTCTCTGCCCAGGCCTACCAGAGCATCAAAAACGCTGTGGTCACCTGTGAACTCGACCCCGGGCAGCACATTGTCCAGGCCGATCTGGCCCAGCGCTTCCAATTGGGCATTACCCCCATTCGCGAAGCCCTGCGTCAGCTGGCCCAGGAGGGCTTTGTTCAGCCCGTCCCCCGCCTGGGCTACATCGTGGCCCCCATCACCGCCCAGGATGTGCTTGAAATTTATGAAATGCGCCTGATCTTAGAAAGCGCCGCCGTGCGCCTGGCCGCCCTGCGCGCCGCTCCTGCCGCCCTGGATGAAATCTATCAGTCGGCCCACTTCACCTACACCTTTAAAGATCGTCAATCCTATTCTGACTTTCTGCAGCGCAACGCCGAGTTCCACCACGCCATCGCCGCCGCCGCGGGCAATTTGCGCCTGGCCGAACAGGTGGGCCGCACCCTGGACGCGCTCAACCGCGTCTTTCACTTGGGCCTCGACCTGCGCGACAGCGCCGAAGAGATGCGCAGCGACCATATCGCCCTGGCCCAGGCCCTTTTGCAGCGCGATGCAGACCAGGCCGTCCGCCGCATCCAATCCGAAATCGAACGCTCGCAGGTGCGCGTCCTCGAAGCCCTGCGCCGCGGCCCCAGCGCCGCCCTGATCGCTAACCACCATCTGCTTTCCCCCCACGCTTAGGAGCCTTGCCCATGACCTCCTCCTCCGATTGTCAATCCAGTTTATCTGTCGAAGCCTGTCCCCAGGCTAAAGCCGAATTCCTGCGGGACTTCCCCCAGTTTGCCAGCACCCACGTGCTGGATGAGCTGCGCGCTGTGGAATACGCGCGCCTGGACCGTTTGGGACATATCTATCTGGATTACACCGGCGGCGGTTTGTATGCCGATTCACAGGTGCAGGCGCATAAAGACCTGCTCCTCAACCACGTCTTTGGCAACCCCCATTCCTCCAACCCCACCTCGCTCTCCATGACCCATCATGTGGAGCAGGCGCGCGCCTACGTGCTGGAATTTTTCAACGCCGATCCGCAGGAATACGTGTGCATCTTCACCCAAAACGCCAGCGGCGCCCTGCGCATTGTGGGCGAATCCTACCCCTTTGCCCCCGGCGGCCATTACCTGCTCAGCTTCGACAATCACAACTCGGTCAACGGCATCCGCGAATTTGCCCGCACCAAGGGCGCCGAGGTCACTTACATCCCCGTTCTGCCCCCCGATCTGCGCATGGATGAGCAGCGCCTTTTCGAAGCGCTGGATATGCCCGGCGGTGAAGGCCGCCGCCTGCTGGCCTACCCGGCCCAATCCAACTTCTCCGGCGTGCAGCACCCCCTGGAATGGATCGCCCTGGCCCAATCCAAAGGCTGGGATGTCCTCCTGGATGCGGCCGCTTTTGTCCCCTCCAACCGCCTGGATCTCTCGCAGGTGCACCCCGATTTTGTCAGCATGTCGTTTTACAAGGTCTTTGGCTACCCCACCGGCGTCGGCGCGCTCATCGCCCGCCGCCAGGCCCTCACCAAATTGCACCGGCCCTGGTTCGCGGGCGGCACCATCACCGTGGCCTCGGTGCAGGGCGACCGCTACTTCTTACATGAAGGCGCCGAAGCCTTCGAAGACGGCACGCTGGATTATCTCAACCTGCCCGCCGTCGAAATTGGCCTGCGCCACATCGCTGCCGTCGGCTACGACACCATCCACACCCGTGTGGCCTGCCTGACCCAATGGCTGCTCCAACAGCTCGCCGCCCTGCGCCACACCAACGGAACCCCCATGGTCAAAATCTACGGGCCGGTGGCCGGTGATCACCGCGGCGGAACCATCGCCCTGAACTTCTTCGACCCCTGCGGCCATTTTGTGGATCACCGCCGCGTGGAAGCCTGCGCCAACCAGGTCAACATCTCCCTGCGCACGGGCTGTTTCTGCAACCCCGGCGGGGGTGAGGTGGCTTTGGGCCTCTCGGCCAACGAACTGACCACCTGCTTCACCGGCCACCAGCGCATGACCATTGATGACTTCCGCCGCTGCATTGATGACCACAGCACCGGCGCGGTGCGCGTGTCGGTCGGTCTGGCCTCCACCTTTGAGGATGTCTACGCCCTGATCGCCTTCGCCCGCGGCCTCACAGACCGCACCGCCGACTGCGTTTAGCCTTCGGTTGTCCCCGCGGAACGGGCGCGCAGCGCCTCCAATTCCTTCTGCAGGGCCTCCACCTGCGCCGCCAGATCGGCCACCTCTTGCGGTGCGGCCGCTTCTGGCTTTTCTTCTTTGGCCAGGAGCAGCGCCTCCAGCCGTTCGCGTTCCTCAGGGCTGATCTGCCCCTGCGCTTCCAGCGCCGCCAGCCGCCGCCGGATTTCACCCTCGGCGTGTTCCACCGGCGCACCGAAGGCGCGCAGCCCTTCTTTAATCTCCGAGATCGTGCGGCTGCCCACCCGGATCATGCGCTCCAGCGCCGCGGGTGAGAAGATCCCCCCGCTTTGCTTTTCCTGTTCAAACAGAATTTGCAGCAGGGTCAGCGTGGTCAGGTCCGCCCCGCTGGCGTGATCCACCACCTGCACCTCTTCACCGGCACGAATCATGGCCTGCAGGGCTTCCAGGGTCACATAAGCGTTGTCCTGGGTATCG
>DAIOUB010000171.1:0-4504 GCA_036751735.1 Levilinea sp.
GCCTGGGTGGTCACATAGTTCAGCGTCAGCGGCGTGCCTTCGGGCACGTTGGCCAGCCCCAAAGCCACGCGGGGCGTGGCCGGGTCGCCGTCCAGGTCTTTCCAACCCGCCTCCTCCAGCAGCTGGCTGCCGCGAGCCGGGTCGAAGGGCAGGGCGGTCAGGTCCGTCGCGGCCCAGGGGTGGCTGGCGGGCAAATACCCCGCCGGAACGCTGGTTTGACCCAGGAAAATCGAATCCACAATCCCCTGGCGGTCCAGGCAGTAAGTCAGCGCCTGCCGCACGCGCCCATCGCCGAAGAAATCCGCGCGGTCGCCGCCCCAGGGCGAGTAGCCGTCGTCATAAGCGGCAGGCAGAATGCCCAGCGAGAGCATTTCCCATTCCGGCCCCTGGCCCATGTACACCTTCAGCTTGCCGTCGCGCTGCATCTCCAGCACCTGTTCCAACTGTTCATCCAGCAGGGAGGTCTGATCCACCAGGTCGCATTCGCCCGCCTGCAGCGCCGCCAGGTTGTTATCCAGCGGCTGGCCCAGGAAGCGGAACACCAGGGTATCGAAATGCGGCAGCCCTTCGGCGGCGCGGAAGTAGTTGGGGTTGCGCGTCAGGGTGATGTGATCGCCTGCCGCCCATTCCTGCACGACATACGGCCCCCAGCCCAGGGGCTGGCGGCTGGCGGCTTCCTGGGTGGGCAAATCCGCCGCGGCGAACTGTCCCCAGGCGTGCTGGGGCAGCGGCAGCCAGAAACGCGTTTCCAGGCGCGCGGGCAGCTCGCCGGGGATGCCCACCCACTGCACGGTCAGATCATCCAATGCGGTATAGGTGAAGGTGCGGTTGACCGCCCGCTTGGAAACCGGCGTGGCCGGGTCAGCGGAGAGCTGATATGAATACACCGAATCCGCCGCCTTCAGGGGCGTGCCGTCCGACCACAGCAGATCGGGCAGCAGCTTGAACTGCAAGGTGAGCTGATCCATCTCCAGGGGCGCCGCGCCGTCCCACACCTGAGCGCATTCCGGGGTGCGGCAGCCGGCTGGCAGCACTTTTGTACCCGCCGCCAGAACAGTCACTTCGCCGCTGGCGTCCACCACCACATCCCCGGCCTGCACCGCGGCCTTTTTCAGCAGCGCGCCGCCGTTCTCGGCCGTGGGCAAATCCGACAGAATCACCGGCACGGCCTCGAAGGCGCGCGTATCCACCGGGCCGTCATACACCGCCTCCAACACCGACCAGGTGCTGCGCGCAGAACTGCCGTAAGGGTAAAGGGTGGTAGGTTCCTGACCCAGGCAAACCACCAGCGAGCGCGGCTGAGGGGTGGGGGAAGGCGAAGGGATGGGGGTCGGCTGCACGGTGGGCGCAGCCGGGGTAACAGAAGCCGCCGCCGGGGCAGACGCAGGCTGGCAGGCGCTGAGCACCAAAACCGCCGTCATCGCCAGCCACAGGGCGGGGCGCAGTGGACCAGAATTCATACCAAACACTCCTCTCAAAATCGGCGCTGCGCCGCAAAAAACGGCCCAGCGCGCCAGACAGTCTGCATATTATAACCCGGATATGAACAACTTTCCCGCCCGCCTTCTGGCCGCCCGTCCCCACAACAAGAGGCTCCCCTCCCGGTATTTCGGGAGGGGAGCAGAGGAGAGGAGAGAAATAGCGAAAGGTTAGATTTTTCCAGCCAGCCACTGCGCCAGCTGGTTCCAAAAGGTGCGGTAATAGGCCCAATTGACAAATTCCATCGGCGCCCAATGCGGCGAGCAGTCCGAAGCAAAGGCCGCCGTGCGCCCCTGCCCCACTTTGCGCACCGCCAGGAAGGGATCCCCCTGACATTCCAAAATCACCTCGCCCTCCGCGGGCATCAGGCGGTTATATCCCAAGAAGTGCGGCCACTCGGTCGGAATCCCATCCAAAATGGGGTGAGCCTGCACAGCCCGCGGTATCGTGCCTTCCGGCGTTTCCATGCGGTCGTCAAAACCGAACATTTTCACCGGCAAAATCTCGGCCAGCGGCGAAAAGTGATAGTTGGCCTTGCCCTGAATGCCGGAGAAGGACATATACCCGCCGATCATCAAAAAGCCGCCGCCCGCCTGCACATAGTCCACGATATGCCGCAGACGGTTGGGTGTGCGCTGCCCGCGCAGAAAGGTATCCGGGTGCAGCAGCAGCGTATCCGCGGGGATATCGCTGAGCATGACCACGTCGTAGGTGCTCAGCTCTTTCACTGTCATGGGGAAATGCTCCCCCGCCAGGTGATTGGGCAGATAGGTCAGCTCGTGCCCTGCCGCAGCAAAGGCTTCGCGCAGGGGCGCCCAGCCTTCTTCGTAATAGCCCGTCTCAAAGCTGGAAAAGCCCTTCATGTGCATCCCGTGAGACATCCAGGACTCACCAGCAAACAAAATGCGCAGTTTTGCAGTGGTCATACGTTCCTCCAAAATTCGTTATGCGTGCGAATGGCGCGGCGTGCGGTACATCGCCAGGATATTTTCGGTGGGGGTGTCGTTTTGAATGTAGTGCGAAGGGGCCAAAATGTAACCCCCGCCCGCGCCCAACACCTCGCAGCGCGAGCGCACCTCATCCGCCACCGCCTGGGGCGTGCCCTTGGGCAGCGTGTTCTGAATATCCACCCCGCCGTGGAAGCTGACCGACGCGCCGTGTTCCGCCTTGATCCTGCCCATGTCCATGCCCTTGGCGGCGGGCTGCAGCGGGTTGAGCACGTCAATGCCCAGCTCCTGAATCAGCGCGCCCATGATGGTGAACACCGCCCCGCAGGAATGGTACATGTGCTTCACCGGCGCGGCGTGCAGCACGCGGTTCAGGCGCTGGTGATGGGGCAGAATGCTGCGCCGCCACATGGCCGGGGAAAGCAGCAGCCCCTGCTGGTGGGCGATGTCGTCCCAGGTATAGACCATATCCACACGCCCATCTGTGGCTTCCATCACCCGCTGAAAATTGCCAATGTAGAGGTCGGTCATGCGCTCCATGATGGCCGCGGGCACTTCCGGATTTTCCACCAGGTCGGAGAGGAAGCGTTCAAAGCCCAGCAGCCCCCATGAGCGTTCAAAAATGCCGCCCAGGTCGTAACAAATGAAGTAATCGTCCTCGCGGTCCAGATCGGCCAGCTCCGCCGCCAGGTTCGAAGGGTCCCAATAAGTCGGCTGAGGCCAATCCCAATCGTACACATCCTGAGCCGTGCGCGCAAAGGCCAGGGGATAGCCCGCATATTCCGAATAACTGCCGTAATCGTGCTGATGGCTGCGCCGCAGGTGGCCGTAGGCATCCTGCACCACGCCGCCGGGCAGCTCCTTCACCGGCCCCACGTATTGGGGGAACACCCAGCGCGCATCCACCCGAAACTGGCGCAGAATTTCGCGGCGGGTCAGGCCCAAATGCGCCGATAGACGCTGCCACACCTCCGGCACCGCCCACAAATCCGCCGGGACGCGGTCGGTTTCCTGGTGGGCCAGCGCCGCCAGCACGCGCTCGCGCGGTTTCATCTCGCCGTAGGGCAAGTCCTGCCACAGTTCGGGGGAGAGAGCGGTCATGGGGGTTTCCTCCAGGGTCATTCCGGCAGGCTGCTGGGACGGTCTTTCCACAGCCAGGCCAAATCGGTCTCTTTTTGAATGGCGCGGCTCAGCAGGCCGCGGCCGGCATCTTCCACCTCACGGATGAGGGTCTCCTCGTCCACGCGCAGCAGCCGCCCGCCCTGCACCACGATTTCGCCGTTGACGATGACCGTGTCCACATCCCGGCCGGTGCAGCAGTACACCAGATTATCCAGCAGCAGGTAGTTGGGCGCGGTGTGCAGCCCGTGAATGTTCACCAGGATCACATCCGCCAGATAGCCGGGCATCAGCGCGCCCAGTTGGCCGCCCATGCCGATGGCCTCGGCCCCATCCACGGTGCACATTTCCAGAATTTTGAGGGAAGGCATGGCCTGGGCGTCGCCGCTGAGCTGTTTCTGCGAAGCCCCGGCGATGCGCATCTCGCCCCATTGATCCATCACATTATTGGTGGTCACGCAGTCCGTTCCCATGAGAACCTTTGCGCCGCGGGTGAGCATTTTCCAGGCGCTGGCCGGGCGGCCGTTCAGGGCGTGGCCCATGGGCGTGTACAGCGGACGGGTCCCCGTGCGCGCCAGGATATCAATTTCATCTTCGTCAATGAAGATGCAGTGCGCCGCCAGCACATCCGGCCCCAAAAAGCCGATGCGCTCCAGATACTTCACGCAGGTGGTACCCTGCGTTTCCAGCACATATTCGCGCTCGCGCGTGGACTGGGCCAAATGCAGGTGCAGGCCCACCTGGTGGCGTGTGGCCGCCTCACGCAGCAGCAGCAGCCACTCTTGTGAAACCGTATCGCTGGCGTGCGGCGCCAGCCAGGGCGTCACCAGCGCATGGCGGCCTTTCCAATCCTGCACAAATTGCAGCCCGGCGTTCAGCTCTTTTTCGCCGGTGATCGGCCCCAGGCGGCTCATGATGGTGTGTCCGATGACCGCGCGCACGCCCACCGCGGTGGTGGC
>DAIOUB010000171.1:4604-6071 GCA_036751735.1 Levilinea sp.
GCGATGCGGCTGCCTTCAATCGCCAGGCTGGCGTTGTATAAAATCTCGCGGTCGGGGTTCATGGTCACCATCACCCCATTTTCAATCAACCACTGCTCGTTCACAGCACCCTCCTTAAAAAGCCTGCTAATCGCCGCGCCGACCCGCTAGCGGCGGCCGGTTAAAAAGCGCCCGCCCAAATTTTCCGCATCCCCACTGCCAGAGCCGGTGAAGAAACGGCGCATACTGGGCACGGCGGCAAACAGGAACAGCATCTGCACCAATATGTCAATCAGGGGGCGCGGGACGGAGGTGAACCAGCCCGCGTTCATGGCCCCCGCCTCCAGCCCGCCGTAGAGCAAAGAAGCCAGCATGCCTCCGAAGAACGAATTGCCGCCCACCAGCGCTAACACGATCCCGCGGTTGCCCACCGATGACAGGGTGCCCATCGAGAGCTTGTGCCAGGTTCCCAACACCTCGGTCGCCCCGGCCATGCCCGCGATGGCCCCGCTCAGGATCATGGTTAAAAAGAACATGCGGTTGGCGCGGATGCCCGCGAATTCCGACAGGGAAAAGCTGAAACGCGTCATGCGAATTTCGTAGCCCGTTTTGGAGCGGCGCATCCAGTAGCCCAGGATCAGCACCACCGCCACCGCCGCCAGAATGCCCAAATTGGCCTTGGTGCCCTCGCCAATCCCGCCCAGGGGCAGGTCGGCAAAATGCGCCAGGGTCGATTCGGCCGGCAGCCCGTTCGATGCCGCGCCCCGCGCCGCGCGCAGCAGCGGAAAGGCAAAGATGATCGAGCTGAGCAGGGGTGGGATGAGCAAATTGGCGATCATGCCGGTGATGACCTCGCTCACGCCCGAAAAACGCTTGAACAGGGCCGGGATCAGGGCCGCCGCGCCGCCGCCCAGCCCGCACAGCAGAAAAATCAGCGGAATGCGCACCCACGGCGGCATCCATGCGGGCATCAGCACACCCGCCAACCCGGCCACGCTCAGCCCCACAGCGAACTGCCCGTCCAGGCCCATGTTGATGGCCCCGCCCTGAAAGGCCAGTCCCGCTGCCGCCGCGGCCAAAATCAACGGTGTGGCCCGCTGCACGGCGATCATCAAGCCCAGCGGGGTGAAATAGGCCTGCTCGATCAGGCTGGCGTACACCTCCAGGGGGTTTTCACCCACCCACAGGATCAGCACCGAACCCAAAGCCAGCCCCAGCAGCAGCGCGGCCGCCAACTGAACGCCGTATTGCAGGCTGGAACTGCGCCGCAGGGCCTGCGCCAGGCGCGCTGCGAAGCTCATGCCGGTTTCTTTTTGCAATGTCAGCTCTTCTGCCATGTTCCCGCGCCCTATCTGCGCCCTGGGTCTTAACCGTCTTTCTGCGCCAAAAAGCTTTCCACCGCCTCGCGCCGCGGCATGGCCGGGGCCGTGCCGCGCTGGGTCACTTGCAGCGCCGCCGCCGTATTGGCAAAGGCCACCGCCGCCGCCA
>DAIOUB010000172.1:0-5927 GCA_036751735.1 Levilinea sp.
CGTGAGCGCGCCGGCTTTGACGTGCGCGACGTGCACCATTCGCACTACGGCCGCATCTGCCCCATCGAAACCCCGGAAGGCCCGAACATCGGTTTGATCGGCCGTCTGGCGAACTTTGCGCGGGTGAACGAATACGGCTTTATCGAAACGCCCTACCGACGTGTGATTAAGCAGCTTTATAACGATGACGCCCGCATGGACGGCCGCCTGCTGAAAGAGGCAGTGGCCAACCCGGAAACTGGCGAGGTGATCGCTCAGAGCGGCGAGCGCGTGACCGCGGCCTTGGCAGCTGAGATCAAGAAGCTGCCGCGGCGTCTGGTGTTCGTGGCTCCGTTTGTGTCGGAAGAGGTGGAATACCTTTCGGCGGATGCAGAAGATAAGTTCGTCATCGCCCAGGCCAACACCCTGCTGGATACGCACAACGAATTTGTCAACGCGCAGATTTCCTGCCGCCACCATTCCGATTTCATCACCTCCACGCCGGACGCGGCCAACTATATGGATATTGCCCCGCACCAGGTGGTGGGCGTCAGCGCTGCGCTGATCCCCTTCCTGGAGCACGACGACGCCAACCGCGCGTTGATGGGCTCGAACATGCAGGCGCAGGCCGTTCCGCTGGTGAAGCCGGACATCCCCCTGATTTCGACGGGCATGGAAGCCTTCGCGGCGATTGACTCGGGCCAGGTGGTGGTGGCCGAAGAAGACGGCGATGTGGTGTCGGTGACCGGGCGGCAGGTGATTGTTCGCAGCCTGGACGGCATGCTGAAGACCTATTCCCTGCGCAAATATCAGCGCTCGAACCAGAGCACCTGCATTGACCAGCGCCCGGCTGTGGCCAAGGGCCAGCGGGTGCACAAGGGCGATGTTTTGGCGGATTCTTCCTCCACGTCTTCGGGCCATTTGGCGCTGGGGCAAAACGTGGTGGTGGCCTTTGTCTCGTGGGAAGGCGGCAACTTTGAAGACGCCATCCTGATCAGCGAACGGTTGGTGCAGGACGACCGCTTCACCTCGGTGCATATCGAGAAGTACGAAGTGGAAGCCCGCGATACCCGCCTGGGCCCCGAAGAGATCACGCGCGACATCCCCAACGTGGGTGAAGACGCGATTAAGGACCTGGACGACCACGGCATCATCCGTATCGGCGCGGAAGTCGGCCCCAACGATATCCTGGTGGGCAAGATTACCCCCAAGGGTGAGAAGGAACTGACCCCCGAAGAGCGCCTGCTGCGGGCCATCTTTGGCGAAAAGTCGCGCGATGTGAAAGATACCTCCCTCCGCATGCCCCACGGCGAGCGCGGCAAGGTGGTGGATGTGAAGGTGTTCACCCGCGAAGACAATGTGGACCTTTCGGCGGGCGTGGACATGATGGTGCGCGTTTCGGTGGCGCAGCGCCGCAAGATCACCGCGGGCGATAAGATGGCCGGACGCCACGGCAACAAAGGCGTGGTCTCGCGCGTGGTGGCGGTGGAAGATATGCCCTTCCTGGAAGACGGTACTCCAGTGGACATTATCCTGAACCCGCTGGGCGTGCCTGGCCGTATGAACATCGGTCAGGTGTTGGAAGTGCATTTGGGTTGGGCGGCCAAGAAACTGGGCTACCGCTCGGTGACCCCGGTGTTCGACGGCGCCAACGAAACCGAAATTGAAGCAGAACTGGCGCGGGCCTGGCTGGCGGACGTGGCCTGGCAGGAGATTGGCCTGCGTGCGTGGGATTGGCTGCACGCTCAGGGTGAATATGACCCGGACTTGATCCGCGACGACGACGAAGTGCGCTTGATGTATCTGGAAGACTGGCTGGGTGCGCAGGGTTATGATGTGGCCCGCATGCCCACCGACAGCGACTACACGCGCCGCAGCGTCAGCGCGGCCTGGCTGCGCGAAAAGGGCTTCAACGCCGATGAGATTTTGGATTACGACTCGGTGCCCGCCAACGCGCCTTTCACCCGCGACAGCGACCTGCGCGCGATTAACGTCAGCCTGCGCTTGTGGCTGGAGCGCCTGGGTGTGGAGGTCAGCGCAGTGAAGGACGAAGAAATTCGCGCGCGCGCCGAAGCCTACACAGCCGAAACGAGTACGCCCATGCCGATTTTGGGTAAGGAAGTGCTGCGCGACGGCAAGAGCGGCGTGCCCTATGACCAGCCGGTGACCGTGGGCGTGATGACCATGCTCAAGCTGCACCACCTGGTGGAAGACAAGGTACATGCGCGTTCCACCGGCCCTTACAGCCTGGTGACCCAGCAGCCGCTGGGTGGTAAGGCGCAGTTCGGCGGCCAGCGCTTTGGTGAAATGGAAGTGTGGGCGCTGGAAGCCTACGGCGCGGCCTACACCTTGCAGGAAATGCTGACGGTTAAGTCGGACGATGTGCAGGGTCGTGTGAACACCTATGAAGCCATCGTCAAGGGCGAGGCCATTGAAGAACCGGGGCTGCCGGCTTCCTTCCGTGTGTTGGTGAAGGAACTGCAAAGCCTGGGTCTTTCGGTGGAAGCCGTGATGGATTCGGGCGATGTGATCCGTTTTGGCAAAGATGAAGAGCGGACGCGCCCGCCGAAGATTGAAACTGGACTGTTGGGCCTGGGTGAGGATCTGGAGAATTTGATCTAGCTTGACGCTCAAAATGGGCTGTGATATAATCAGCGCCTGTTGCCCTTAGCGAAGGGGTGGGCATAACCCGCCCATATCCGTTGCACAACGGCGAGGCCATCATTGCAAACGATGGCCTCCCTTATTGGAAAACAAAACAATCATTTTATTAGGCGAGGATTTCGCCGCAGGCAATGTTTCGGAGGCAAAACGTGCCAACAATTAACCAATTGATCCGCAAAGGCCGCCAAATTAAGAAGGCCAAAAGCAAAGCACCCGCGCTGCAGTACACGCTGAACTCGATGAAGCAGCGCCGCGTGCGCCAGATGGAAGGCGCACCGCAGAAACGCGGTGTGTGCACGGTTGTGCGTACCATGACCCCCAAGAAGCCGAATTCGGCGCTGCGCAAGATTGCCCGCGTGCGTCTGACCAACGGCATCGAAGTGACCGCCTATATCCCTGGCGAAGGTCACTCCCTGCAGGAGCACTCGGTGGTGCTGGTGCGCGGCGGTCGTGTGAAGGACCTGCCCGGTGTGCGCTATCACATCGTGCGCGGTACGCTGGACACGACGGGCGTGGCCAAACGCGGCCAGTCCCGCTCGAAGTATGGTTCTAAGCGCCCGAAGGCCTGATCGCTGATCAGACCCTGACGCCAGGCAATTGAAGACGGAGAGATCTTAATGCGACGTACGAAACCCGAAAAGCGAGAAGTAACCCCCGATGTGCGCTTTAACAGCACCATCGTGCAAGAGATCATCAATCGCGTGATGCACTCTGGAAAGAAAAGCACGGCGACCGCGTCTATTTACGGCGCGATGGACCTGATTAAAGAGCGCACCGGGCGTGAGCCGATGGAAGTGTTGGAGCAGGCGCTGCGCAACGTGGGGCCGATGATGGAAGTCCGCCCGCGGCGTGTGGGTGGGGCGACCTACCAGGTTCCTATGGAAGTTGCGGCTTCGCGCCGGTTGACCCTGGCCATGCGCTGGTTGATCGATTCATCCCGCAACCGCACTGGCAAATCCTTCGCGGAGAAATTCTCGGCGGAACTGATTGACGCGTCCAACAACACCGGCGCGGCTGTTCGCAAACGCGAAGAAACCCACAAGATGGCGGAAGCCAACCGGGCTTTCTCGCACTACCGTATGTAATTGAAAGACCAGAGACGCAATCATGTCACGGCAATATCCGATTGAAACTTACCGCAATATAGGCATCATCGCCCATATTGACGCCGGAAAAACGACCACGACCGAGCGGATCTTATTCTATACCGGCAAGACCTACCGGATCGGTTCTGTGGACGAAGGGACAACCGTGACGGATTGGATGGCCCAGGAACGCGAACGGGGTATTACCATCGTTTCTGCGGCTGTTTCTGCGGAATGGAAAGGTTACCAGATCAACGTCATCGACACCCCAGGGCACATTGACTTCACGGCTGAAGTGCAGCGCTCTTTGCGTGTGTTGGACGGTGGGTTGGTGGTGTTTGACGCCACCCAGGGTGTGGAACCGCAAAGTGAAACCGTTTGGCGGCAGGCGGACCGTTACAGCGTTCCGCGTATTTGCTTTATCAACAAGATGGACCGCATTGGGGCTTCGTATGAAGACGCCATTGACTCCATCCGCACCCTTTTGGGCGCCAACCCCATCGCCATGCAGCTGCCGATCGGCAGTGAGGCCAATTTCCGCGGTGTGGTGGACTTGATGAGCATGCAGGCCATTTATTGGGATGATGATCTGGGCCGGGAGATGCGCATTGCCGCGGTTCCGGAAGATTTGAAAGATCAGGCCCAAGAAATGCGCGACCAGATGGTGGAACGAGCCGCCGAAATGGACGACGACCTGACGGTCAAGTTCCTGGAAGGCGAAGAGATCAGCGTGGATGAACTGAAAGCCGCCTTGCGCGGTGCGGTGATCCGCAATCAGGCCACGCTGGTGTTCTGCGGCTCTTCCTTGCGCAACAAGGGCGTGCAGCCGCTGCTGGACGCGGTGGTAGATTACCTGCCCTCGCCGTTGGATGTGCCCGCGGTGAAGGGTGTGAACCCCAACACAGACGCCGAAGAAGAACGCACCCCCAGCGATGAAGAACCGATGAGCGCGCTGGTGTTTAAGATCGTCACCGATCCCTATGTGGGGCGGCTGGCGTATTTGCGCGTGTATTCGGGCGTGCTGCGCCAGGGTGAGATGGTTTACAACCCGGTGAAGGGACGCAAGGAACGCGTGGGGCGGCTGATCCGCATGTACGCCGACCGGCGCGAGGACATCACCGAAGTGTACGCGGGCGACATCGCGGCCATTTTGGGTCTGAAAGAAACCTTCACAGGCGACACCCTGACGGATGCGCAAAAGCAGATCGTGCTGGAAAGCATCTCCTTCCCCGAACCGGTGATTCAGGTGGCGATTGAGCCGAAGACCACCATGGACCAGGAGAAGATGGGCGAGGCCCTGCACAAGCTGTCGGAAGAAGATCCGACCTTCCGCGTGCATGTGGACGAGACCACCGGTCAGACGATCATCGAAGGGATGGGCGAGCTGCACCTGGACGTGCTGGTGGACCGCATGATGCGCGAATTCCGCGTGCAGGCCAATGTGGGCCGTCCGCGGGTGGCGTATCGCGAAACGATCACACGGCCGGTGCGCAAGCTTTCGTACCGCTACGTGAAGCAGACCGGCGGCCACGGCCAGTACGGCCATGTGGTCTTTGACCTGGAGCCGTTGGATCGTGGAAACGGTGTGGTTTTTGAGAATAATATTGTGGGGGGTGCAATCCCCAAGGAATACATCCCCGCAGTGGAAAAAGGCGTGATTGAAGCTGCTGACAGCGGAACGCTGGCCGGATATCCCATGACGGACATTCGGGTGAGCCTGGTGGACGGCTCTTTCCACGAAGTTGACTCGAGTGAAATGGCTTTCAAGATGGCCGCGATCTTTGCCTTCAAAGAAGGTGTTGAGAAAGGCTTACCGGTATTTCTTGAGCCGATTATGAGTGTTGAGGTCATTATCCCGGAAGACTACCTGGGCGATGTGCTGGGACAGATCAGCGCGCGGCGCGGGGAAATTTTGGGGATGGATATGCGCCACGGCAACACACAGGCGGTCCGCGCGCGGGTTCCCCTGGCCGAGATGTTTGGGTATGCCACAGAGCTGCGCTCTGCTACCCAGGGTCGGGGAGTGTTCTCGATGGAGTTCGACCATTATGCGCCGGTTTCCGACTCGGTTGCACAGAAAATTTTGAACGTCTAGTTCAACCCTGGAAACTATTCGGCTTAATTCTTAAGGAGAGTTAGATCTTATGGCCAAGCAAAAATTTGATCGAAGCAAGCCGCATCTGAATGTAGGCACGATGG
>DAIOUB010000173.1:0-5875 GCA_036751735.1 Levilinea sp.
TCAGCACATGCAGCGGGGAGTCGTCCTCGGCCTCAATCACCTGCAAGGCGCGGTCCATCTCCGCCTGCGAAGAGATCCCGCCCGTCACCAGCTTAACCAGGGCCGAGATGGCTTTTTCCGGCTTGCCGCAGGCCAAGAGACCCGCCCGATCCGCCGAAAATTCGCAGGCGCGGTTCCACCAGCGGAAGGCCAAAGTCACCACCACCGCCGCCCCAAACGGCAGCGGCACCCCGGCCATGCCGCCCAGCAGGGTGTTCAGCCAGGCGTGCCCCAACCCCACATGCCCCAGCTCGTGGCCCACGATGAAGCGCAGTTCGTCCGCGTCCATCACCCGCAGCAAAGGCTGAAACAGCACCACCACCTGCGGGCTGGAAAAGCCAAAGGTGTAAGCGTTCAGCGCCCGCTGAGGGGCCACAAAGGTCTGCACCGGCCCGGTGCGCAGACGGCGGCGGCAGCCTTCCACCAGGCGGGTCAGCTGCGGGGCGTTCTCCATGCCCACCAGGGTGGCCTGCTGCAAAAGCGACTGATGGTGCGAGCGGTTCATGTAGTACGCCAGCACTACCATCACCCCCACCAACAGGGGCACCAGACACACGGTTAGCCCGGCGGTCAGCAGCAGCACCCCAAACAGCCCACCCAGGGTGAGCATCAAGATGATTTCTTCATTGGGATATCGGTAGCTGGTCATGGATTTATTATACACAACTCCCCCTGCCGCGCAAAAGAAGGCGCGCCCCCAAAAGAGAGCGCGCCTTCTTCATCTTAAGCAGCCCACCTTACGGCTTCTGTGCCAAAAACTCGCGCGTCTCGCGGATCTTTTCCGCCGGAATGCGCTCCGTCTTTTCCCAATAGTCCAGCAGCCCGCTCAGGGTCAGCACCGCGTGCAAATGGATACCCGCCTCGGCCAGGGCTTCGCCCGCGCCCGACTGGCGGTCCACCAGCACGACCACATCTTCCACGCGCAGCCCCGCCGCGGTCAGCTTCTCAATCGCCTCGAACTTGCTGCCGCCCGTGGTGGCCAGGTCGTCAATCACCACCACCTTCTCGCCCGGCTCGTAAATGCCCTCGATCTCGGCTTTGGTGCCGTAGGCTTTGACTTCCTTGCGCGGGTACAGCATCGGCCAGCCGGACTGCAAACTCACCGCTGTGGCGATGGGCAGGGCCGCGTAAGGCAGGGCCGCCAGGCGGTCAAATTCCAGCCCGTGCAGCAGGCTGAGATAGGCCTTGCTGACCTCAGCCAGCAGCCCTGGATGGCTCACCAGTTGGCGCAGGTCCAGATACACCGGCGACACCAGGCCCGACTTGAGGGTGAAGGTGCCGAAGCGCACGCAGCCCGCCTGCAGCAGCCCCTCGGCCAGGGCCGCCGTCACCCGCTCCTGCGGGCTCACCGGCGCAGCCGTGCTGACCTGCACCTGCTTGCGCGCCTCCGACATGGTGGCCCGCAGCGCCAAAGCCGCCTGCCGGGGGTCCGCCGCGCGGGAAATGGCCCGCGAAACGGGCACCAGCATGCCCAGCCCGTCAGCGCGCAGCCCCGCCGTCAGGGCTTCCATCAAATCGCCGCCCTGCGCGCCCACACCCGGCGCCAGGAACCACAGGTCCGGCGCAAGCCGCCGCACGCGCCGCAGCGCATCGGGGTGCGTGGCCCCCACCACCACCCCCAGGTTGTTGTGCTCGTTCCATTCCTGAGCCAGCAGCGCCACTTTTTCATACACCAGCAGCGGCCGCCCCTGATCCATCAGGCTCAAATCCTGCAAATCCATCGAACCAGGGTTCGAGGTCTTGCACAGCAGCAGCACACCCTTGGCCGGGTCGGCCAGGAAGGGCGTCAGCGAGTCGTAGCCCAAGTAGGGGCTGAGGGTGATGGCATCTGCGCCCAGGGCCTCAAAGGCCGCCCGTGCGTAGGCTTCCGCCGTGGAAGAAATATCGCCGCGCTTGGCATCCAAAATCACCGGAATTTCGTCGGGAATGGCGTCAATCACATCCTTCAGCGCCTGCCAGCCCTCGGCCCCATAGGCTTCGAAAAAGGCCGCGTTGGGTTTGTAGGCCACCGCCACATCCAGGGTGGCTTCAATCAGCCGCAGGCAAAATTCTCGTGCCGCCGCCGCGCTCGCCTCGGGTAAATCCGCCGGATGCGGGTCCAGCCCCACACACAGCAGCGAATCGATCTGCTGCGCGCGCCGCTTAATTCGGTAGAAGAAGCCTTCGCTCATTTTTCCCTACGCCTTTCCTAGCACCATGGCTAGCAGAGCCATACGCACATACAGACCGTATTCCACCTGACGGAAGTATGCCGCGCGTGGATCGGTATCCACCTCAATGGCAATCTCCCCCACCCGCGGCAGGGGATGCATGACGATCATTTCTTCCTTCGCCAGCTTCATCGTTTCCGGGGTGATCACATACGCACCCTTGATGGCGTCGTAATCGTCCGGGTTGGCAAAGCGTTCTTTTTGAATGCGGGTCACATACAGCACATCCGTCTCCGCCAGCACCTCTTCCAAATGGGGGGTCTCTTTTTGCGGGACGCCCGTCGCGGCGATCTCGGCCACAATCTCTTCCGGCATGCGCTGGCTGGGCGGGGCCACATAGTTCAGCTTGACGTTGAAGAGGGTCAGCAGGCGCGAGAGGGAATGCACCGTGCGGCCAAATTTCAGGTCGCCCAGCATGGTCACGGTCAGCCCGTCCAGGCGTTTCATCTCTTCCAGCACGGTAAAGAGGTCCAACAGCGCCTGGGTGGGGTGTTCGCCCACGCCGTCGCCGGCGTTGATGATGGGCTTGCTGGCGTACTGCGCCGCCAGGGCCGCCGAACCCACCTCGGGGTGGCGCAGCACGATCACATCCGCGTAGGCTTCCAGCGTCCGCACCGTATCCGGCAGGGACTCGCCTTTGGACACCGAGGAATAGCGCACTTCGTTAATGGGGATCACGCTGCCCCCCAGGCGTTCCATGGCCGCCGTGAAGGAGGCCGAAGTACGCGTGGACGGTTCGTAGAACAGGTTCGCCAGGATCTTGCCCTTGAGCAGATCGAAGGTGCCGACCCGCCGCACCATTTCTGACATTTCATGCGCCACCCCGAAGATATACTCCAGGTCGCCGCGGTTGAACTGTTTCACCGAGAGGATGTCGCGTCCGTACAAAGGCGCGGTCTGGTGATCGCCGAACGGAAGGTGGGGGCTGTGCTGCCGGATGGGGGGAACATGGGATGCCATTTTTTCTCTCCTGACTTAACTTATTTTTTTAGATTGCGAATAATACCGATTTGTTACGGCCGCACATTGCGGCCGCTGCCAACCTTTGCCAAAACCTGCCCGTCGCGCATCACTTCCTGCCCGCGCAGGGTCACGCTGCGCACCCGTCCGCGCAGTTTCCAGCCCTCAAAGGGCGTCCAGCCGCAGCGCGAGTGCATCTCGGCGGCGCGCACCTCCCAGGTCGAGTCCAGATCCACCTCCACCCAGGTCTCAGGCTGTTCCGGCAGGTGATAAATGCGCCGCGGGGCGGTCACGTACCGCTGGATGATATCTTCCAGGCTCAGGCGGCCTTCCGTCACGGCGTTCAGGAACAGCGGCAGGGCCGTTTCCAGCCCGGGGAAGCCCGGCGGTGGGTTTTCGCCGTCTTTTTCGGCCAGGGTATGCGGAGCGTGGTCGGTGGCAAAGCAGTCAATCACATCCAGGTTTTGCCACAAGGCTTCCACATCCCGCCGCCGCGCCAGCCGCGGCCGCACCTCGCTGCGCCCCGCCCCAATGGCCGCCGCGTCCTCTTCGCACAAGAACAGGTGGTGGGGAGCCACCTCGCAGGTCACTTTCACCCCGCGCTGCTTGGCCATGCGGATGACCTCAATTTCTTCGCGGGTGGACACATGGCACAAATGCACCGGCCGGTCGGCCAGCGAAGCCAGCAAAATGGCCGCCGCCAGACTGCGCCCCTCGGCATGCACCGCCACAGGAACCTGCACCGGCCAGGCCGAAAAATGCCGTACCCATAAATCCATCTCATCCAGGCGCAGCGGGCCGTAGGTCTGATCCAGATACATCTTCACCCCGGCGATGCGCTCGGCCAGGCCGGTCACATCCGGCACCACCGGCCCCGCCCCCAGGTACTGCCCGTAATCGCAGCGGGCCTTGCTGGCCGCCGCGGCCAGGGCCTCGTCCAGCGTCTGGCTGTCGGTCACCGCCGGGCGCGTGTTCGGCATGCCCAGCACCATCGTCACCCCGCCCGCCAGGGCCGCCGCCGTGCCGCTGTCCCAATCTTCCTTGTGTGTCCCGCCGGGTTCGCGCATATGCACATGAACATCCACCAGCCCAGGTAAGCGCATCTTGTTTTGCTCCTTTGTTCACACACAAAAAAAGAGAGCCAAAAGATTGGCTCTCTTTCAATAAATCGATTCTTCGCCCAGCGGCGCGGCGCGCCCGGGCAGAAAGATCCAGCGTGGCACAAGACAGGATTTCATCGCACCGAATTCTATACCAGTTTTCAGATCTGTCAAGGGATTTCCTCCGACCAATTTTCCCTCCGCTCCTGCCGCACCCATTTTTGTGCCCATTGGGTTATACTAACCCCAGTACGCTTCACCTAAGGAGAACACACAATGAAACTGCTAATCGCTGTGGACATGGAAGGGATCACCGGCGTCACCAATTGGGATCACGTCACCCCCTCCCATCCGGAATATCAACGCATGCGCCGCCTGATGACCGCGGACGTCAACGCCGCCATCGCCGGGGCGCTGGACGCGGGCGTCCAAGACATCATCGTCTCCGACGGCCATTGGGACGGTCAAAATATCCTCATCGAAGAGCTGGACCCGCGCGCCCGCATCAACGCCGGCAATCTGGCCCCCTACTCGATGGTCTCCGGCATCGAAACCGGCGTCAACGCCGCCTTCTTCATCGGCTATCACGCCCGCGCCGGCGCCTCCCCCGCCATTTTGGATCACACCTGGTCTTCCGTCCGCGTGGCCAACCTGTGGCTCAACGGGCGCATCAGCGGTGAAACCGGCCTGAACGCCGCCGTCTGCGGCCATTTCGGCGCGCCCGTGCTGCTGGTCAGCGGCGATCAAACCGTGGCCGACGAGGCCCTGGAATGGATCCCCCAGATCACCACCGTGCAGGTCAAACGCGCCACCAGCCGTCACTCGGCCCAATGCCTGGCCCCCGCCGTCTCGCAGCCGAAGATCCGCGAAGCCGCCGCCCAGGCCGTGCGCAAGTTCACCGCCGGGCAAGGCCCCGCGCCGCTGCGCCTCAGCAATCCCGTCACCGTCACCCTGGAGTTCTTCACCTCCGCCATGACCGACGCCGCCTCTGTGCTGCCGGGCGCCAAACGCCTGGACGGGCGCAAGCTGGAAGTGCAGTGCGCCGATATGGACGAGGCCTACCGCTCCTTCCGCGCCCTGGTGCGCATGGCCGCCGTCTAACCGGAGGAACCGCATGCTGCTCACCACCACCCCCGTTCTGGAAGGCAAACGCATCGCCCGCTACCTGGGCATCGTCACGGGTGAAACCATCCTGGGCGCCAACATCATCCGCGATTTCATGGCCGGCATCACCGACATTGTCGGCGGGCGCTCCGCCGCCTATGAAGAAGAGCTGCGCCGCGCCAAAGACACCGCCCTGGCCGAAATGGCCGAGGCCGGCCGCCGCCTGGGCGCCAACGCCGTCATCGGCGTGGACCTGGATTACGAGACCATCGGCCAATCCATGCTGATGGTCACCGCCAGCGGCACGGCTGTGGTTTACGAGGACTAACAAACGAACGGGGCGGTGGTCTGTGTGAACCTGCCGCCCCGTCCGTCACTTTTCTTGCCGTCTCGCATCCAAACACTATCCCTCACCCCTCGGAGCCTGACATGCCTGTCCAACCCAAAGCCGCCTCTGCCCGT
>DAIOUB010000174.1:0-5628 GCA_036751735.1 Levilinea sp.
ACGCGGCGGCTGTAGCGCACCAACTCCCCCTGATAGGGCTGGCTGCCGTTGGCGGCAATCCACCCTTCCAAATTAAAGGCCAGCGGGCCTGACGCGGGAATCCATTCACCGTTGTATTTCCGGGCGATGTGCACATGGGTGCCGGTGGAGCGGCCGCCGTCACAGGAGGGAAAGCCGATGGGCTGCCCGGCCGCCAGTTCGGTGCCGACCGGGGGAATGGACGCGGTGGCTAAATGGAGATAGAAGACCACCCAACCGGTGCGCTCGTCTCCGTCGCCGTCCAGGTCGAGGACGGCGACGCCGGTATCGGTGCGGGTGATGATGCCGTCGGCGATGGCTGTGGCGGTTTCGGTGGTGGGCATGCAGCCGCCCACCACAGCAGGGGGCGCAAAGTCAATGGCGGACCATGGGTCGCCTGTCCCCCAACCGGTGTGCGGCCCGCCGGTGAAGGCCCAGGCGCTGCGCGATTGGAAGGGGAGGCGCATTTCGGGTTGGCGCAGGCTGCCGGGGATGTGCGGTTCCACATTTTGCCAGGGGTCTCCGAAGAGGGCGGTGTAGGTTTGAATGAAGCCCTGGTCTGAAATGGCACGGTCATAGGCGGCGCCGTCGAACATGTGGGAAAAATAGTACTGAAGGGCGACGGTGGCGGCGTTTTGCCAGGGGTCGGGGCGTTCCAGGCGGGTATCGAGATGATCAAATTCAGTCAGGCGGCCCGTGCGCCAGCCGTAATAGCCGTTATTGAGGACATTGGCGGCATAGTTGATCTGCGAGGGGAGCCCTTTGCGGTTGGGGTCGGCGAAGCCCAGGGGGTAAGGATCCTCCGGGCTGCGCGGGGAGGCTTCGGTGAGCGCGCCAGTTTGATATTCAATCAGCGCCAGGAGCAGGCGGGGACTGACGGAGTAGCTGAGGGCCAGATAATCTACCAATTCGCCGCCGGAGCGTGTGCGGCCGCTGTAATATTCGCTGACGGTTTTCAGCCAGCCGGACTGCTGGTTCACAAAAGCCACAGGGTCAAAATCTCGTTGGGCGGGGCCGTAGGGATAGAGCGAATCAGGGATGATTTGAAAAGGGTTGCCCCACAAGGTTTCGTAATAAATGGGGATCTGCATGGGGAAGCCGGGCGGCATGGTGGTGGCATCGTTGGGGATGATGGAATTGGCTTCGCGAATCTCTTTTTCGGTGGTGTTAAAGCGGGCGGCCAGGGCAGGCAGGGTATCGCCGGTTTGGGCAATATATTCCACCAGCTCGGCTGGCTGATAGGCCGGACGGGTGGGGAAGGGGGCCACGGAAGGCAGCGGCGCTGGGGCGGCCGGGGTTTGGGTGGAAAGATACAACCCATCGGGTGAATTGGCCGGGGCACAGGAGGCGAGCAGCCAGGCGGCAGCGGCACACATGCGCCACAGGGCCGGGCGGGAGAGGGTCTTTCGCAAGTTTTGAATCAAAAGGGACATACCGTTATTCTTCAGTCACTTCTTGCGTGCGGGTGATGCGGCTTTCAAAGGAGCCGTACTGGCTGGCTGTGACGGTTTGGTCGCCGCGGGTGAGGGAACCGAGATAAGGCTTATCGCCGTTGTGAGCGACCCAGCCGCTGAGGTTGAAGGGGATGGGTCCATCCGCCAGGATCCATTCACCGTTAAATTTACGGGCCATGTGGGTGTGGGTGCCGGTGGAGACGCCGCCCTCGCAGGAAGGGTGGCCGAGCTGATCATTGGTATCCACCCAGGTGCCGGGAGCCACGCGCGCGTCACGGCTGATGTGCAGGTAGAGCAGCACCCAGCCGGTCTGTTCATACCCATCCCCGTCTAAATCCAGGGTGACCACGCCGTTTTCGGAGCGCACCACCAGGCCGGAGGCCGAGGCGCGCACCCAATCGGTGGAGACGACGCAGCCGTGTTCGGATGATGCGGGGGCAAAATCAATGGCGGCCAGGGCGCCGTCGGGGCCCCAGGCGGAATGGGGGCCGCCGGTGAGGCTCCAAGTTTTACCCACAGCGAAAGGCAGTTCCAGTTTGGGCTGGATCAGGTTCGGAGGGTAGAGAGGTTCAACCAATTGGGCGCGGGTCCAGGGGTTATCGAACATGCGCTCATACAGCTCAGGGAAACTGTTGGGGGAATACAGCGCGCCGCCCCATTGGGAATCGTTGTAAAGCTGGGCAAAGAGGACTTGCAGCGCCACGGTTCCGGCGTTCAAGGTGGGCGCCAGACGGGCCGCGCTGCCCTGAGGGGCGCCTTTGAAGCTGATTTCGGTGATGAGACCCGCTCTCCAGCCGTAATAACCGATGGACAGGTGCTGTACAGCCCAACTGAGCTGTTTATACAGACCTTTGGAATGATAATCGGTATGGCCGAGGGGGTAATCGGTTTGAGCCAGATTGTTGGGTTGGCCGTAGACCCAATGGCTCTGGTATTCAAGAAGGGCCAGCAGAACGCGCGGATTGACAGAATTTTCGATGGCGACGCGCTGGATCACCTGGGCGCCGGTAAGAAAACCGGTGGACAGCTCCTCGCGATAGGTGCTGAGGTAACCACCGGATTGGAGGACGAAAGCCCCGATGTCGAAATTGACCGCGGAGGGCGAGAAAACAATCTCACTGTCGGGAAGAAGCTGAATCGAGGGGGTGGTTTCGGCCAGGCGGTTGGGGATGACCAGGAGCTGCTTGGGGGAGAAAAGCCCTTCGGCTGGGATCGGGCTGGGTGAGGTGATTTCGGCGGGGGTCACGGCAAAGCGAGCCGCTAAAGCCTTCAACGTGTCACCTGCCTGGGTGTTGTAGAGGAGGACGGGCGCCGGATTGGGGTCTGGCGCGCCGGCACCGGAGGGAGTAGGTGAGCTTTGCGGGTCGGGCGGATCCGCCGGTTGGATGGGGGTGTTGGTGACCTGAACGGGCAGGGGGATTTGCTCGATGTTGGAACCGGTTTCGACGCCGGGAACGGTAGGGGTTACCGCGGCGGTGAGCAGTTGGGCCAGGGCGGTGGCGGCATAATCGTTTTCGGACTGGGCGGTGCGGGCGCAGGCCAGGGAGACCAATAGCCAAACCGCCAGAACGAGGAACGTGCCGGCTCTTTTAGTGTTGAATTTGGTTTTCGGGCCGAACGGAATCCCAGGCTTCAACCACAACTCCTTCGCGGATCAGGGTACCATCATATTCGTTTCCGCTCCCAACGGAAACCCAACCATCCATTATAAACGGAATTTCACCATCTGCGGGGATCCACTCGCCGTTGTAGCGGCGGGCGAGGTGAACGTGGGTACCGTTGGACTGGCCGCCTTCGCAGGAGGGACGGCCGATGCGGTCGCCGGGCTTGACCACCGCCCCGGCTTTGACGCGGCCCTGGGCGGCGATGTGCAGGTAAAGGATGCTCCAGCCGGTCTGCTCCAGGCCGTCGCCGTCTAGATCCAGCACCACCACGCCCTCGGCGGAGCGGACGATTTTTCCAGCGGCCACGGCAGTGACCCAGGCCTGCGAGGAAGCGCAGCCGCGGCCGCCGTCCGGCGGGGCGAAATCTACAGCGGCCCAGGCGGAGCCATCCCCCCAGCCGCCGTGGGGGCCGCCGGTGAAGGACCAGGTTTCGCCGCTGGCAAAAGGCAGGCGCAAATCGGGCTGCTGGAGATCGGCAGGCAGATAATCATCCAGCGTATAGGTGAACGGGCCGCCAAACAAACGGGTGTAGGCGGCCAGCAGCCCTTGCGGGCCGACGGCGCGTTCCCAGGCAGGGCGGTCGTAGAGGGCGCTGAACAGATTCTGCACCCCGGCCGTGGCGGCGTTGAGACGGGGATCGGGGGGGACGATTTGACCGTCGGGCAGGAACCAGGCGGCGACCGCGTTGACCTTCCAGAGGTAATAGCCGCGGTTGAGCTGGTTGGCGGCCCAGGCCAATTGGCGGTAAAGGCCGGTGCGCCAGGGTTCCAGGACCGCAATGGGGATTTCTTCCAGGCCAGTTTTGGGCTGGGGCTGGGTGACCCAGCCGGATTGATGTTCGATGAGAGCTAGAAGCAAGCGCGGATGGACGGAGTATTCGCGGCTGATGCGGTCTACGATCTCTGCGCCAGTGAGGGTTTGTTCGGAGACGGTCTCTTGATAGCGACTTAAGTACCCGCCGCTGGACTGCACGAATTGATTGAGGTTGAAAGACAGGCTGCCAGGACTGAAGACCAGTTCGGAATCGGGCAGGATAATGAAATCTGGCCCGCTGGGGCCAGGGGTAGGGGGAGGGATGCGCAGCTGCTGACCCACTTCCAGCAGGTCGGGATTTTCAATTTGATTGGCTTCTGCCAGGAGCTTGAGAGGCAAGCTATAAGCGCGGGCAATCTGGTTCAGGGTGTCGCCCGCCTGAACGGTGTAAAACGCCTCTTCGGCACGCAGGGTGGGCAGGACGCGCCCAAGATTGGGGGTGGGAGAAAGCGCAGGTCGGCGCGCTTCCGGTGCGCTGGATTCGGGTTGGACGGCGGCGGGGGGCAGCCAGGGATCCTCTTCAGGCGCGGTCAGGGTGCAGGCCGATAAGCTCACAGCCCCCAGACATACGGTGAGGAGGAATTTTCGCAGGAAAGGAGAGGGGTGCAGGCTCATTTGAAGTGGAACGGCATTTTTCGGCCTCCGATGAGGTGCATGTGCAGATGGAAGACCGATTGTCCGGCATCGGGGCCGGTGTTGATGACCAAACGATAGCCGCTTTCCTGCAAGTTTTGTGCCTGGGCCAACTGGCGGGCGACGGTTATCAGGTGGCCTAGAACCATTTCATCTTCTGGGGCAGCATCATTCACCGAGGTGATGTGGTGGTTGGGAACCAGGAGGATATGCACCGGAGCGATGGGAGCAGCATCCTGAAAGGCGGTGATGCGCTCATCCTGATAGAGGACGGCGGCTGGCAGGCGGCCGGCGATGATTTCACAGAAGACGCAGGGGTTGGGCATGGGCGTTCAGGGGGTTTTGGTGGGGATAGGGCCGAGGGTGGGCGCGCAGACGATGTCGTAGTATTCCAGCTCGGCGGCGCGGTTGGCTTCGGCGTAGGCGGCGGCTTCTTTGCCGATCTGACGGACGGTGTCAATGTGATAGCTGGCATCTGTGTCCCAATAGCGGGGGAGCACCATGAGGGGGTCCTGCATGGGGCCGTCGGGGATATAGGAAGGTCGGTTGGGATCATCCTTCTCCGCCAGAGGCACCCAGTTGTACATGACCGGGCCGCGGGGGTTGATGGTGAAGCCCAGGCGGTAACCGGCTTCGCGGGCGATCTCGATGGCGCGGCGGGTGAAGCCGCCCCCCGGCCAGATGTAGGCGATGGGGGTTTTGTTGAAGTGTTTTTGGATGGCCTGAATGGAGCCTTCCAGCTCTTTGCGCAGGAAATCATCGGTGGAGCTGGCCGTGGCGTTGATGTTGTGCACCACGCCGTGGGCCTGATGATTGACATAGCCGGCGTTCTCCAGATCCTCGTTCTCTTTCCACAGATAGTCGGGGGTATCCTCGGCGGAAATCCAGGCATTGGTGACGGTCCAGCCAAATTTGTCAAAATAGGATTTGAAGAGCAGGTCAAAATAGGCAAAGCGTTTGCGGTCGTCCACGATGAGGAGGACGGAGCGCTTGGGGATGCGCGCGTTGGTTTCCATGAAATCCGCCAGCTGTTCGGGGCTGATGGT
>DAIOUB010000175.1:0-5573 GCA_036751735.1 Levilinea sp.
GGAACAGGCCAGCCTGCCCAGCGAGCGCATCGGCAAGCCGCTGGAGTATTGGGTGTATCTGCCGCCTTGCTACACCGAGGCTCCCGCCCAGCCCTACCCCTGGCTGATGCTGCTGCATGGTCAGTCCATGGACGCCCAGGTGTGGGTGCGCATGGGGGTGCAGGCGCGGGCCGATGAGCTGATCGCCCAGGGCAAGGCCCCGCCCTTCGTGATCATCCTGCCCACCGAAGCCTATTACCTTCAGGATATGGCCGAAGCGCGCTTTGGAGAGGCCGTGCGCCAGGAACTGCTGCCGGCGGTGCAGGCGCGCTACACCCTCTGCGCCCAACCCGAATGCCGCGCGGTGGGCGGGCTTTCCCGCGGGGCGCTGTGGGCGCTGCGCCTGGCGTTGGAGGGCGAGCCTGTCTTTGGCGCGGTGGGCGGCCACAGCCTGCCCAACAGCCCCTTCAGCCCCAGCAAGCTGCGCGCTCTGCTGGCTGCGCGCAGTCCCCAGCCGCCGCCGCGCATCTGGCTGGACAGCGGCGATCTAGACCGTTACCTGCGGGGGGCCACCCAATTCCATGAGCTGCTCACCCAGCAGAAAGTGGCGCACACCTGGACGGTCAACCAGGGCGCGCATGAAGAGGCCTACTGGCAGGCGCATTTGGGGGAATATCTGCAATGGTACGCCCAGGATTGGCCGGTTCCCTGATTCTGGGCGATAGGAGAAAATAAATACCGCCCTGCAGCCGTCAGATGGGGTCAGCAGGGCGGTAGGGATGGCTGAATTTGGATCAGCTCGAATCCTCAATCCTGAAAGGGATGCTTATTTGGCGCGGGCGTAGTGCGCGGCGACCACATCCCAGTTCACCACGTTCCAGAAATTCTTGATGTAATCCGGGCGGCGGTTCTGGTAATTCAAATAATAAGCGTGTTCCCACACGTCCAAACCCAAAATGGGGGTGTGCCCGTCCATATAGGGGCTGTCTTGATTGGCGGTGGAATACACTTGCAGCTGCTTGCTGCCGTCCACCACCAGCCAGGCCCAGCCAGAGCCAAAGCGGGTGGCCGCAGCGGCGGCGAATTTTTCCATGAAGGCTTCCACCGAACCAAACACGGCGCTTAAATCCGCGGCCAGTGCGCCGCTGGGGGCTTTGCTGCCGCCGGGGGTCATCAGTTCCCAAAACAGGCTGTGATTGGCATGTCCGCCGCCGTTGTTGCGCACAGCGGTGCGGATGCCTTCGGGCAGGCTGCTGATCCCGCGCAGAATGTCCTCGATGGGGCGCTCATACTGCTCCGGGGCGCTTTCCAGGGCTTTGTTCAGGTTGGCTACGTACGCGGCGTGGTGCTTGCCGTGGTGAATTTCCATGGTGCGGGCGTCAATCACCGGCTCCAGCGCGTCAAAGGCGTAAGGCAGGGCGGGCAGTTCAAACAATTTGGTCATCTCACACGATCCTTTCCCTCAAGGGCATTTGCAAACCCACCAAACGGTGGCGGTTAATTAGATTATTAAGGTAATATTACGCTGTAATACATCCAATGTCAAATTTTTTGCATAAGAGTTGTATAAGAGTTTACTCAGCTGCGCCTGCCCTGCCCTGAGGCTGCACCGCGCTTGCCAGGACGCGATATAATAGAGGTAACCCACACCCCTTAAAGGAGTATTCATGTCCCCCATCCATTCCAACCAGGGGATCAGCACCCTGGTGAACCACGTCGGCGAAGGTAAGAACCCCTTACACGCGCATGTCACCCCCATTTTCCAGACCTCCACCTTCAGCTTCCCTGAGGTCAAAGACGCCGCGGCGGCGTTTGCCGGCGAGGGCAGCGGTTATCTCTACACCCGGCTGAACAACCCCAACCAGCGCCAACTGGCTTTGAAGATCGCCGCGTTGGAAGGTTATGATCTGATGCGCGCCCACCCCGACCAGGAGATGGAATCTTTGGTGGATGGGATCGTGTATGCCACCGGTATGGCGGCCATCACCTCGGCCATTTTGGGGCGGGTAAAGGGTGGGGACACCGTCATCGCCCAAAAGACGCTCTACAGCGCCACCTACAAATTCTTTCAGGATGTAGCCCCCACCTACGGCATTCAGGTGGTGTGGATGGAAGACGGCGATTTAAACAAATGGGCCGAGGCCCTGCGCGCACACCCTGAGGCGCGCCTGGTGTACCTGGAATCCCCCGCCAACCCCACCATGAGCCTGGTGGACATTGAGGCCATCAGCAAGATGGCCCACCAGCAGGACGCCTGGGTATTTGTGGATAACACCTTCGCCTCGCCTTACTGCCAGCGCCCGCTGACCCTGGGCGCGGATGTGGTGATGCATTCCACCACCAAATACATTGGCGGTCACGGTCTGGTGGTGGGCGGCGCCGTGGTCAGCCGCCATGCCGATTGGGCGCGCGGCCCGCTGCGCAAAATCACCGATGTTTTCGGCGGCACGGCCAGCCCCTTTGACGCCTGGCTGACCACCGTGGGCCTGAAGACCTTTGAACTGCGCATGCAGCGCCACTGCGAAAACGCCATGCAGGTGGCCCGCTTCCTGGAAGATCATCCCACCGTGGAGCGCGTGTTCTACCCCGGCCTCGAAAGCCACCCCGATCACGAACTGGCCAAACGCCAGATGCTGGATTTCAGCGGCATGCTGTCGTTTGAGCTGCGCGGCGGGCTGGATGCCGGCATCTGCATGATGAACCGTGTGAAAGTCTGCACCCTGGCGGTTTCGTTGGGCAACGTGGACACGCTGATTGAGCACCCCGCCAGCATGACCCACGCCGGGGTTCCCAAAGCCGCCCGCCAGGAGATGGGCATCACCGACGGCCTGGTGCGCCTGTCGGTGGGCGTTGAAAATGTGGAAGATTTGCTCCAGGATCTGGGGCAGTCGCTGTGCTAATCTGAGTTCCAATGGTAGGTCATTCCCAAAGGAGGACATGATGCTGCATCAAGTGGTAAAGGCGTTTGATCGTGTGGTCCATTTTGAAGAAGCCCGCGCGCACTGCGACATCCCGTGCGGAATCTACGATCCGCATCTGGCGCAGGTCGCGGCGCTGACCGTGATTCGCATGGTGGATCTGATGGAAGAGCTGAGCAAAGGGCCGGACGTGGACACCCTGGTGTTCCACAACAGCATGGCGCGCTACATTGCCGTCAAAGAGGAGCACGCCGAACTGCTCAAGAAAGAAGTGCGTGTGATCTACGGTGACTACATCAAGCAGGAACATCTGGATAAATTCCCCGAACTGGCCGGTCTGGTGCATAAAATCTTCCAGCTGGGTTCCAAAGCGCGCCAGGGCGTGAGCCGCGCTCAGGCGCTGGAGCTTTTGGCGGCGGTGAACCGCTTTGCCGAGATCTATTGGGAAACCAAAGGCATCGCCACCCAGCGCGTCAAAGCCCCCTATAAACCGTCTGAGGAGATGGTTCTGCCGGTTCTGTGATGCTGAAAATCCTCAAAGTCTCCGGTTTCAGCCTGGAGCCGGATTTTCAGGATGGGGATTATGTGCTGATTGCGCGCTGGCCCGGATGGGGCCCCTGCGTGGGGCAGGTGGTGGCCCTGCACCAGCCCACCTACGGCACGCTGCTCAAACGGGTGTGGTCAGTGAACCGCACCGCCGGAACGGTGGAGGTGCGCGGGCAGCACCCGCACAGCGTGGACAGCCGCAGCTTCGGCCCCGTCCCCATGCGCAGCCTGATGGGGCGCGTGATTTGGAAAATTTCAAAACCAGCGGCGCACTCGCCGCTGAACGATGAAGGAAAGGATTAACGATGGCAAATACCCCGCAGCAGTGGACCAAGGCTCCTGAGATGGAGATTGATCCCAAAAAGAGCTACAAAGCGATTATCAAAACCGAAAAAGGCGATATGACCTTCACCCTGTTTGCCGATAAAGCTCCGCGCACGGTGAACAACTTCGTATTTCTAGCCCGCCAGGGATTTTATGACAACACCACCTTCCACCGTGTGATCCGTGATTTCATGGTGCAGGGCGGCGACCCCACCGGCACAGGCATGGGCGGCCCCGGCTACCGCTTTGCGGATGAATTCCATTCCAGCCTGCGCCACGACAAACCCGGCGTACTCTCGATGGCCAATGCCGGCCCCGGCACCAACGGCTCGCAGTTCTTCATCACCCACGTGCCCACCCCCTGGCTGGACAACAAACATGCCATCTTTGGCCAGCTCACCGAAGGCTCGGACGTGCTCTTCTCCATTCCGGAGCGCGACCCCCAGCGCGCCAAGGCCCCCGGCGTGACCCTGCTTTCGGTGGAAATCATCGAAGCCTGAGGCAAAAACTCGCTCACCGCAGCGCCCCTGATCGAACCAGCAGGGGCGCTGTTTATTAAGCTGCCCTACGGGTTTGTACTGCAATTGTAAGGAACCTGCCCGCCGCGTGAAATCAATCGAATCCAGATGGATGCGGTAAAATTAAACGCATTGGAACGCCGAATTTGATGACCGATCTTTCTGAGCACCTGCAAGGCATTTTGGATACCCTGCCCACCAAGCCGGGCTGTTACATCATGAAGAACAGCGGCGGGCAGATTATTTACGTGGGCAAGGCCATTAACCTGCGCAACCGCGTGCGCTCCTATTTCCACGCCAGCGCCGAGCAGGACGCCAAAACCCGCCAACTGGTGCGCAACATTGTGGATATTGAGTGGATTGTGGTCGGGTCGGAGCTGGAGGCTCTCATCCTGGAGATGAACCTCATCAAGAAGCACCGCCCGCGCTACAACATCCGCCTGAAAGACGATAAACGCTACCCCTACATCAAAATTCACTGGGGCGACCCCTACCCCAAGGTGACCGTCACGCGCCAGATGGTGCAGGACGGATCGCGCTATTACGGCCCCTACACCAGCGCCTGGGCGGTGCACCAGACGTTGGACGTGCTGCGGCGCATTTTCCCTTACCTGACCTGCGACCGGGTGATCACCGGCAAAGACCCGCGCGCCTGCCTGTACTATGACATCAAATTGTGCAGCGCCCCCTGCATCGGCGCGGTGGATCAGCAGGGCTACCGCCAGATGCTGGCCGATTTGGGCGCGTTTTTGGAGGGCAAATCGGACGAGATCGCCCAGCGGCTGCGGCGCGAGATGGATTTGGCGGCGGAGGAACTGCGCTTTGAGCAGGCCGCTGTGCGCCGCGACCAGCTGCAGGCCATTGACCGCATTGTGGAGCGCCAGAAGGTGCTCTCCAACGATCAGGTGGATTCGGATGTGATCGCCATGGCGCGCAACAACGGCGAGGCCTGCGTGCAGATCTTCTTCATCCGCGGCGGCAAGCTGATTGGACGCGAGTATTTCATCCTGGAAGGCACCGAGGACGAGGCCGACAGCGAGGTGGTGGCCGAATTTATCAAGCAGTTTTACGCCCAGGCCGCCAATGTGCCCGCGCAGCTGCTGCTGCCCAACGAAATTGAAGAAGCCCGCATCATTCAGGAATGGCTGCGTTCGCGGCGCAGCGGCGAAAAGGTGGAAGTCAGCGTGCCGCGCGAGGGCCAGCCCCAGGAACTGGTGCAGATGGCCACCGAGAACGCCGTGGAAACCCTGCGCGCCCTGCGCGCCCAATGGGACGCCGACACCAACCG
>DAIOUB010000176.1:0-3721 GCA_036751735.1 Levilinea sp.
TGCGGCCCGACCGCTTGCATATGGACTAATTATAAGCGAAACCCGCCCCAGCGATTCACCCCAGGGGCAAAACCGCCCCAGGCTTGCGGATTTGTTAAGTCCTCATCCCCAGGCTGCAACCTTCATGCCCGCGCGGCCCAGACAAAAAAAGGGCTGCCCGTAAGGGCAGCCCTGGTACATCCAATCCACGTCGCAAACTTACTTGGCAGCGTTCTTCACAGCCGCATGGGCCGCAGCCAGCCGCGCCACCGGAACCCGGAAGGGCGAGCAGCTGACGTAGTTGTTGCCCACCAGGTGGCAGAACTCGATCGATTCGGGGTCGCCGCCGTGCTCGCCGCAGATACCCACTTCCAACGAGGGGCGCGCCTTGCGGCCGTCGCTCACAGCGATGTCCATCAGGCGGCCAACGCCGTCGCGGTCAATCGTCTGGAAGGGATTCTTGGGCAGGATGCCTTCTTCCACGTACTTGATCAAGAAGTTGCGTTCCGCGTCGTCGCGGCTGTAGCCGAAGGTCATCTGGGTCAGGTCGTTCGTGCCGAAGGAGAAGAACTCCGCCAGTCCGGCGATCTCGCCAGCCGTCACGGCCGCGCGCGGGATTTCGATCATGGTGCCGAACTTGTAGTCGAAGGTCACGCCCTTCTCGCTCATCACCTTCTGGGCGATGTCCACCAGGCGCGGCTGGATCCATTCCAGTTCCTTCACCGTGCCGGTCAGGGGGATCATGACCTCAGGTTTCGGCTCGTACCCGCGGATCTTCACATCCGCGGCCGCTTCGAAGATCGCCCGCACCTGCATTTCCACAATTTCGGGCATGGCGATGCTCAGGCGCACGCCGCGCAGACCCATCATCGGGTTGCTTTCGTGCAGGGCTTCCACCGCGGCCAGGAGCTTTTCCAGCTCCACAATTTCTTTGTCCACGGCCTTGCCGTTGATGTAATCGGCCATGCGAGCCACGCGCTTTTCCACAATCTGCTCGCGCAGGGTTTCGGCAGCCGGCAGGAACTCATGCAGCGGCGGGTCGATCAGGCGGATGATCACCGGCAGGCCGGTCATCGCCTCGAACAGGCCGTCGAAATCGGCGCGCTGGAAGGGCAGCAGCTCGTTGAGAGCTTCAGTGCGGCCTTCGCTGGTCTTCGAAAGGATCATGCGCTGCACAATCGGCAGGCGTTCCGGCTCGAAGAACATGTGCTCGGTGCGGCACAAGCCAATACCCTTGGCGCCGAAAGCGCGGGCGCGCTTGGCATCTTTGGGATAATCGGCGTTGGCCCAAACCTGCAAACCGTGGGTCGGGTAACCTTCGGGGCCCTTGCGGGTGCCGGGGCGCGCGCAGATCTCATCCGCCCAGTTCAGCAGGGTCAGCAGATCGGTCTGCTCTTCCAGGTTCGGGACGCTCAGATCCAGCTTGCCCAGGTAAACTTCGCCCGTGGCGCCGTCCACCGAAATCCAATCGCCTTCGCGAACCACCGCGTCCCCAACCGACATAGTGCGCTTGTCGAGGTCAATGCGGATCGAGGAAGCGCCCACCACACAGGGAACACCGAACTGGCGCGCAACCACCGCGGCGTGCGAGGTGGCGCCGCCTTCGCTGGTCAGAATGCCCTTGGCCGCCAACATGCCGTGCACATCATCCGGCTTGGTGAAGGGGCGCACCATAATGACATCCTGCTTGTATTCTTTGGCCATGTGTTCGGCCGTGTCGGCGTCGAAGTAAATCTGCCCAACGGCAGCGCCCGGGGAAGCGTTCACACCCGTCGCCAGGTAGCGGCCAGCCTTCTTGGCGGCCTTCTTGCCTTCTTCGTTGAACATGGGGTGCAGCATGGCATCCACCTGCTTGGGTGAAATGCGCATCACGGCTTCATCCTTGCCGATCAAGCCTTCGTTCACCATCTGAACCGCCACGGCGATGGCCGCCTGGGCGGTGCGCTTGCCGTTGCGGGTCTGAAGCATCCACAGCTTGCCGCGCTCAATGGTGAATTCCACATCCTGCATATCTTTGTAGTGCAGTTCCAGTTTCTTGGCGATCTCCACGAACTGCTTGTACACTTCGGGCATATCTTTACCCAGGTTCTGGATCTTCTCGGTGTTGCGGATGCCCGCCACCACGTCCTCACCCTGGGCGTTCAAGAGGTAATCGCCGTACATTTTGTTTTCGCCGGTCGCCGGGTTGCGCGTGAAGGCCACACCCGTGCCCGAATCCCAGCCCATGTTGCCGAAGACCATGGTCACAATGTTGACCGCGGTACCCAGATCGTCGGGGATGTTTTCCGCGCGGCGGTAATCCACAGCGCGCTTGCCGTTCCAGGACTTAAACACCGCTTCCGTGGCCAGGCGCAGCTGTTCCAGCGGATCCTGCGGGAAATCGTAACCCTGCACCTTGCGAACCACGTCCTTGAACATCTGCGTCAAGGCCTTCAGGTCTTCCGCGGTCAGGTCGGTATCGGCCTTGGCGCCCTTCTGGTGCTTGTAGGCTTCCAACACATCCTCAAAGGCCTCATCCGGCATACCCAACACCACCGACCCGAACATCTGGATCAAGCGGCGGTAAGAGTCATACACAAAGCGTTCGTTGCCGGTCAATTTGACCATGCCGGCGGCGGTGGCGTCGTTCAAACCGATGTTGAGCACGGTGTCCATCATGCCCGGCATGGAGAACTTGGCGCCGGAGCGGCAGGAAACCAGCAGCGGGTTGGCGGGGTCGCCGAATTTCTTCCCCGAAGCCGTCTCGATGCCCTTCAAGCACACCATCATCTGATCCCACAAGGCCGCCGGGAATTTACCGCCCTCGGCGCTGTAGGCGTTGCAGGCTTCCGTGGTGACGGTGAAGAAAGGCGGCACCGGCACGCCGATGCGCGTCATTTCCGCCAGGTTGGCGCCTTTGCCGCCCAACAGAGAGCGCACGCCGTCCCAGCTGCCGTGCACGTAGGCTTCGGCCTGATCCAACTCATTAAACAAATATACCCATTTCTTATCCACGATTCGTTCCTCCTGATACGGGTCTCGAATTACCCAGGGTGGGTAAAAGGTTAAAGTCCAGATTGCTGCCCGCGCCACGCGAGCCGTCCCCCTGCACTCCCCGGCAATAGGCCGCAATAAAACCAATAAATTTTACCATAAAGCATTTGACTTGAGGGAGGTCTTTGCATACAGTTGTAACCAATTTTCCAAGTTTGTCTGGATATCTATATGATTTCCTGCGCGATTCTTTTGTTAATCACTTGAAAGGTACGCCGGCGAACTTAACGATGATAATAGAGCTATGAATTCCGCCAACTCTGGTATCAATATATTGGTCATCGACGATGACCCAGCCATGACGGATCTGCTGAAGATGATTTTGGAGCAGGACAAGGCTCAGGTAGTCACCGCCAACCGCGGCTCGGACGGCGTCGCCTTCTTCAAATCCGCCAAGTTCCAAATGGTCATCGTGGATTTAATGATGCCCGAAATGGACGGCTGTGAAGTCACCCGCGCCCTACGGCAGATCTCCAACGTGCCGATCCTGATGGTTTCTGCCCTGGACAACCCTGGGCTGATCGCCCGCGCCCTCAACGCGGGGGCTGATGATTTCCTCATCAAGCCCTTCACCCACAGCATCCTCGCCGCGCGCATCAACATGCTCACCCGGCGGCGCGTCACCAAGCCCCTCTACAGTCACGCGGTTCTCTAAGCACACCCCCTCCAAACGCCCCCGCCCCCCGGCTTCCAAACCGAGGGGTTTTTT
>DAIOUB010000176.1:3821-5544 GCA_036751735.1 Levilinea sp.
TGGTTTGTAGTAAAATGATATCAATACTCTGAATGGAGAATAAACCATGCAAACTTGCTCTCGCTGCAATGCCCAGGCTCAGGATTATGAAAGCGAATGCCCGCGCTGCCATGCCAGTCTGGCCGAGTTTTCTGCCACCGCGGTTGCCCTGCGCCGCCTGCAAACCAACACGCGGGTAGCCAATGTGCGCGTGGTCGCCGAAGCTGACGCCTGCCCGGCCTGCCAGCAGGTGGCGGGAACCTACGCCAAAGATCAGGCTCCTCACCTGCCCGTGCCCGGCTGCTCCTGCCCCAAAGGCTGCTGCTGCTTCTACGAACCCATGCTGACCGAAATCTATCCCTAAAACCCAATTCCTGCCCATACCCCCTGGCTGCCGTTGACCGCCAGGCCAAAGGAGGTACCCCTCATGTCTGATTCCGCGCCCACCCCGTTTGGGCGGTTTAGGGCTCTTGCTGGGTGGATCCTGCTGCCGCTGATTGCCGGCATCCTGCTCTCCTTGCTTATCCCCAAACCCACCATCGGCGTCATCTACCTGAAGGATGCCATCTACGACGGCTCCGCCCAGGATATGATCACGCAACTGATCTACGCCCGCGAGCATCCCGAAGTGCGCGCCGTGGTGCTGGTCGTCAACAGCCCCGGCGGCACCGTCACCGACACCGAATCCGTCTATCTCGAAATGGCCCGCCTGCGCCAGACCAAACCCGTGGTGATGATGGTCGAGGGCATGGCCGCCAGCGGAGCTTATTACCTGGCGGCGGGCAGCGATTACGTGCTGGCCAAGCCCTCTTCTCTGGTGGGCAACATCGGCATCATCGGCTACCTGCCCGAAAGCCCCAATGTACAGGAAGAGGTCTATTCCACCGGCCCCTATAAGACCCTGGGCTACCCGCGCGACACCTTCATCCGCGACATGGACACGCTGAAACAAGGCTTCTTAAAGGCGGTGCAGATCGGCCGCGGCGACCGGCTGAAGATTGGCCCCGAAGTCATCCTGCGCGGCGAGATCTGGACCGGGACCACCGCCCTCAAATACGGCCTGATTGACGCCATCGGCACCCAAAGCCAGGCCTTTGACCAGGCCGCGGCCATGGCCCACATCGCCCATTACACCACCGCCGACCTGCGCACCCTCTCTGGCCTGCCGATCTTCGTCACCAGCCCCTTCTATTACCAGGCTCCCGACGGGCGCATGACCCCCTACCCCAACCAATCCGGCCTCTTCTACCTCTATGTCCCCCCCACGGAGGAGCAGCCATGAAACTCACTCGCATCCTCCTGGCAGCGGCCGTATTGCTGGTGCCCCTGGCGGCCCGCACCTTGTGGTTCTATCAGGGCATCTACACCCCCGCCCAACCCATCCTCACACCGGATTACGAAAGCCTGCAGCCGCCTCAGGCGCCGCTTTCGACCCCCCTGCCCCCCAGCCAAAGCAGCCCTGCCGCTGCTGAGCGCCCCCAAACCAACCTGCTGGTGGATTTCACCCACGGCAACTGGGTCAGCCTGAAAGAGTTGGAAGCCCTCACCCAGCCCTTCGAAGCCCTGGGCGGGCGCACCGTGCTCAGCACCGATCCTTACGCCTTCGCTGAGCAGCTCAAAAGTGCGGATGCCTACCTCACCGCCGCCGCCACCCTGCCCTTCAGCGCGCAAGAAGCCCAGCTGCTGAGCAGCTTCGTCCAGCGCGGCGGGCGCCTGACGGTCATTTGCGACCCCACCCGCGGCT
>DAIOUB010000177.1:0-5520 GCA_036751735.1 Levilinea sp.
TGAACTTGCCGCAGCCCACCAGACGGCCGCTTTCGTCCTCGGCCACGCTCAGCTCGCCGCCGGGATCGCGCAGGAACTGCTCAAAGACGTAGGGCAGGTAGGTCAGCGAGGGGGTGGACTGCTTCTCCACTTCCTGGAGGGCGGGCAGATCGTTGGCTTGGGCAGGGCGCAGGTGAAAGGGCATAGCGGGGGCCTCGTGCATGGGGGAGAGATGGGGGAACCCCTTCAGTATACCGGAGAGGCGCGCGTATGCGCCAGAGCCAGAACAGCCCCAACCGGCAGGGCTTTTATTGCGGCGAGCAAAACAGGATACAATAAACCTGCGGCTGCCCTGTGCGGCCAATTCCCCTGCCTGGATGGTGAAGGATGACCAAATACAGCTTCTTTAACGATTACTCAGAAGGCGCCCACCCCGATTTGCTGGCCGTGTTGGCGCGCACCAATCTGGATCAGGAAGACGGCTACGGCAAAGACAGCCTCTGCCGGCAGGCAGAAGCCCTGATTCGCGAAAAGCTGGGCAGCCCGCAGGCGGCGGTGCATTTTGTCTCCGGCGGCACGCAGGCCAACCAGATTGTGCTGGCGGCTCTGCTGTGCCCGTATGAATCAGTCATCGCCGCGGTGACGGCCCATATCGCCGTGCATGAATCCGGGGCGATCGAGGCCACAGGGCACAAGATCAACACCGTGCCTTCCGCAGACGGCAAGCTGCGCCCTGAGCAGGTGCAGGCGGTGGTGGACGAGCATACCGACGAGCACATGGTTAAGCCGCGGGTGGTGTTCATCTCCAATTCCACCGAGGTGGGCACGATTTACCGCCGCGATGAGCTGCTGGCCCTGGCGCAGGTGTGCCGCGCCAACGGTTTGTATCTGTATCTGGATGGGGCGCGTTTGGGCTGCGGCCTGATGAGCGCGGAATCGGATGTGCAGTTTTCGGATCTGTGCGCCGCGCTGGACGCATTTTACATCGGTGGCACCAAAAACGGGGCGCTGATCGGCGAGGCCATCATCCTGCAGAACCCGCAGCTTCAGGCCGGTTTTCGAAACCACCTCAAGCAGCGCGGGGCGCTGCTGGCCAAAGGCCGGCTGATCGGCAGCCAGTTCCTGGGGCTGTTTGAGCAGGATCTGTACTTTCAATTAGCGCGCCGGGCGAATGCCGCGGCGGGGCGGCTGGCAGCGGGGATTGAGGCGGCGGGCTACCCCTTCCTGACCCATTCCACCACCAACCAGATCTTCCCCATCCTGCCGGATGGGCTGATCGAGCGGCTGCAGGCCCTGTACGGCTTTTATGTGTGGGCCAGGGTGCGGCCGGGCTTTTCGGCGGTGCGTCTGGTGACCTCGTGGGCCACGCCGGATGAAAAGGTGGATGAATTTCTGGAGGATCTGCGGCGGTTGGGGGGCTGAGGCGATTTCTCCCGCACGGTAGAGATTGCTTCGCCTTCGAAGGGTGAGCCCTCTCTCGAAATAATTTGAACCGCGAAGGCGCCAAGGACGCCAAGCAGGGCTGGGAAGATGCTCCGCATCATCTTGAAGTGCTCTGTGGACCATAACCCGTTGGGGCGAGCCTCGGCATGTCATCGCGACCACCGAAAACCGGTGGCCTGCCCCCGTTCTTGGGGGGCGCGGCGATTTCTCCCGCAAGGTAGAGATCGCTCGCTATGACAGTTTGGCTGGGGGCTTAGGCACTCCGCTTTCTGAACCAATAAAGCACGAGGCGCTCCGTATGGAGCGCCTCGCGTTGGTTTTATTCTGTGTCCAGCACGACCGAGCCGGTCATGCCCCAGCGCAGATCGGGGGGCATCTCGATAAAGCGCAGGACGACCTTATAGACCGCGTCACCGCCGGCCTTGGTGGCCCGCGGGGCAATGCGCACCACCTCGGCGGGGAAATCTTCGCCGAAGGCTTCCAGCCGCACCGAGGCGGTTTGGCCCACCTTCACCCGCGGGATGTCGCGCTCGCTCAGATCGGTGGTTTCCACCTGCCAACTGTCCAGGCTGGCCAGGGTCAGGATGGTCTGACCGGGGTTCACCGCCTGCCCGGCGGTGGCGTTGACCGAGGCGACCATGCCGTTGAAGGGCGCCACCAGCACGGCGCGGTCGTAGGCCGATTGGGCGCTGGCCAGGCGGCTTTGGGCTTCGGCCACGGCGGCGCTCAGGCGGGCGTGTTCCACCGGATCCAGGCCGTTTTCGCTTTTGAGCTGCTCATAACGGCTGGTGCTGATCTTGAGGGCGGCCTCGGCCACGGCCAGCTCGGCGTCCGATTCGGCGATTTCCTGGGGGGTGTAATTGAGGCAGTAAAGATAGTTGGCCTGGGCGGTGTCGAACTGGTTTTGGGCCGACTGCAGGGCCTCCAGGGCTGAAAGCGAGCCGTCGTTATCGTCGCGGGCTTTTTCCAGGCGGTCTTTGGCGTCTTCAAAGCGCTCCGAATACAGGTCAATGGTCTCATCGTTGCAGCGGCGGAACCCGGAGCGTTTTTGCTTCTTGGCGGCATCGTCATAGCGCTTTTGATCCTGCACCATGCGCAGCTGGGCCTCGGCCAGGGTCAGGGGCGCGTTGGCCACCAGTTCGTCCAGGGCGTGCTGAGCGCTTTGCAGACTTTGCTGGCTGGCTTCCAGGGTGATCTGGAGCTGTTCCAGGTTTTGCTGGCGGGCCAAAAGGTCGCCCTCGCGCACGGTGTCGCCTTCGGCAAAGTAGACGGCGTCCACAAAGCCGGCGGCGGCAAAGCCCAGGTCCACGCTTTGGGCGGGGACGATCTCGGCCGTGGCGATGATGCCGTCCCCACGCGCGGGGGCGGGAGACTCCGGCGCGCCGGAGGTGGCGTTGACCGCCAGGGTGGGGATGGCGGCGGGGGTGGGGGTGGGGCTGCAGCTGGCCAGGAGGGCAGCCGCGATTAGAAGTAAGGAAAGTTTGCGCAGCATGGGTTGTGTCCTATGAAGGCTCAGGCGGCTGGAATGGCGCTGTGATTGTCGTCAATGCGCCCGTCGCGCAGCTGCACCACGCGCGTGGCGTAAGATACCACGCGCGGGTCGTGGGTGGCGAACAGGAAGGTCACGCCGGTTTCTTGATTCAGGCGGCGCATGATCTCCATCACCTGTTTGCCGTTTTCGGTGTCGAGATTGGCGGTCGGCTCATCTGCCAGCACCATCAGGGGGCGCACAGCCAGGGCGCGGGCCACGGCCACGCGCTGCTGTTCACCGCCGGAGAGCTGATCGGGGCGGTGGTTGGCGCGTTCCGAAAGGCCCACCGCGGCGAGCAGCTCCAGCACGCGCGCCTTGCGCGCCGCCGTGCCTTCGCCGTTGAGCAGCAGGGGCAGCTCCACGTTTTCGTAGGCGTTCAGGCCGGGGATGAGGGCAAAGAACTGAAAGACGAAGCCGATGGTGCCCTTGCGCAGATCAGCGCGTTGGTCGGCGTTCAGGCGGCTGACATCCTGGCCTTTAATGCGCAGGGCGCCGCTGGTGGGCTGATCCAGGCAGCCGATGATTTGCAGCAGGGTGGTTTTGCCGGAGCCGGAAGGCCCCACCAGGGCGGTGAATTCGCCTTCATTAAAACTGGCGGTCACGCCGCGCAGCGCATGGGTTTCCTGAGTGCCGATTTTATACGTTTTAGTGATTTGTTCCACTTCAATGGCTGACATATCGTTCCTCCGCGAGGATGATGACCGATGGGGGTTATTTGCCGTGCAGGGACTGCACCGGCTGCAGACGGGCCGCAAACAAGGCCGGATAAATGGCGACCAGCAAAATCATGATCAGCGCCGTCAGACTCAGCTGCATGGTTTTCAGGGCTGAGAACTGGGTGTAGAGAATCTTGCCGTAGGTGATCATGTTGGAGGCTTTGACTTCCATGATGTCCTGGCCAAAGCTGATGCCGACCTGGGAGTAGTAGTACACGATCAGCCCGCCGATAAGCACCCCCAGGGCCACCCCCGCCACGGCCAGCATGCCGGCTTCCAGCAGGAACATGCCCAGGATCTGGCGGCCTTTCATGCCCAGCGCGGACAAAATGCCCATTTCGCGGGTGCGCTCGAAGACCGACATGAGCAGGGTGTTGGCGATGACCACTGCCACCATGCCCAGCACGATGAAATACAGCAGTTGAATGAAAGCCGCGCTGGCGTTAACCGAATCCATCAGAATGGAATTGAGCTGCTGCCAGGTGAGCACTTGCAGGCCGGGGGCGGCAAAGGCGGCCGCGTAGCTTTCGGCCTGGGTGCGGTCGTTGAGCAAAACGCGGATGGCGCTGGCGCGCGTGCCGGCGGCGGTGAAGGTTTGGGCCTTCTCCAGCGGCATGTAGATGGTGCTGTCGTCATATTGGGCCACGCCCGTATCGAACAGGCCGCGGATGGTAAAGGCCGCCTGATCCGTTTCGCGGTTGGCGGTATTGGTGACCAGGGTGATGTTTTGGCCCACGCTCAGGCCCAGGCTTTCGGCCAGGCCGGCTCCCATGAGCACCCCGCCGCGGTCGTCGGCGGCGAACATTTCGCCGCTGGTGAGGGCCTGGCGGATGGGGTCGTAGATGGACGAGCGCGGGTCAATGCCGTTGATCTGCACGCCCACCGATTCGTTGGCCGAGAGCAGCATGCCGCTGGCCCACAGAACCGGCGTGACGGTTTGCACGCCCTGGATGGATTCAATTTGCCCGGTCAGATCCTGAGGGTTTTCGATCAGGTCTTTCCAATCCAGGCTGATTTTATCCGCATCATAGGATTGGGCGCGGAGTTGCAGATCGCTGGTCTGCAGGTGGATGCTCATATCCAGAGAACCCGCAAAAACGCCGTCATAAAAGCTGCCGGTGAAGAGCAGCAGGCTGACGCCGATGACGATGGCCAGCAGGGTCAGCAGCGAGCGGCGGCGGTTGCGGATGAGATCCCGAAAGGCGATTTTCCAGATTTTAAACATAGGTGGCTCCTTTGGGCCGCGGCCTACACGTAATGCAGCGCTTCGGCGGGCTGGCTGTTGGCGGCCTGCCAGGCGGGGTACAGCGACGCCAGGGCGGAGATGAAAATGACGGTGATGAAGCGCGAGACCAACGGCCCGGCTTCCAGCACAGGGTACAAATAGGTGCCCAGCAGCCCCATCATCTCGCTGGCTTCGGCGGCCATGCTCAGATCGAAGCCGATCGAGCCGGCGATGGTCACCACCACCGCGCCCAGCACGGCCCCCACCACGCCGCCCAGCACGCCGATGAGCGTGCCTTCCATCAGGAAGAGCAGCAAAATCTGGCGGCGTTTGAGGCCGATGGCCGAGAGCAGGCCGATTTCACGCGTGCGCTCGAAAACAGCCATGAGCATCAGGTTGAGGATGCCGATTCCGGCGATGCCCAGCACGATGAAGCCAAAAATGCCCATGATCTTATCGCCCAGCGCGTAGGCGTTGAGCAGGGCCGGGTTCAGGTCTTTCCAAGAATCCACCTCCACCCCGCTCAGGCTGCTGCGCAGGGCGCGGACGGTGGGCTCTTCATCGCCGACGCTGTTCAGGGCGACGACAATTTCGGTGACCTGCCCGGGGAGATCATAGAGGGATTG
>DAIOUB010000178.1:0-5425 GCA_036751735.1 Levilinea sp.
CCGTGATTCCGCTGCAAATGTTTGCTTATCACATCGCGGCGCAGCGCGGGTTGGATGTGGATCAGCCGCGCAACCTGGCTAAATCGGTGACGGTGGAATAAGAAATTCGACAGGATAGCAGACCGGCCTCCCATTTTCGGAGAGGCCGGTCTTTTGATCAGAGGGTCATCAAGGCGATGGCTGCCAGGGCAGAGGCGATGCCGAAAGCCTGAGTGCGGCTGAGGCGTTCTTTGAGAAAGATCCAGGCGAGGATGACCGTGCCGCCAGGGTAGAGGGAGGCGATGACCGCGGCAACGTCCATGCGGCCGGACTGCCCGGCGAGAATGTAGAGCAGGTTGCCGCCGATGTCCAGGACGGCGTTGGTGATGACCAACGGCCAGGCGGCCTTGCTGATTCCCAAGGAGGGGCGGCGCAGAAGGATATAGGCGGTCAGCACCACCGTGCCGCCGATGCGCGAGGCCAGCATGGGCCAAAAGACGGCTTCCTGGGTGACGCGGTTGATGAGGACAAAGTAAAGCCCAAAGCCCAGGCCGGCCAGAAAAGGCCATTTGAGATCAGCCAACTGGTGAAAATGGGCGCGCTCATCGTTGGAATTCTGCGAGATGAGCCAGACGGCAGCCAGAGCAAAGGCAAAACCGAGCCACTGCGGCAACCCCGGCGCGCCGTCGGTGAACAGGCCGATGAGGATGGGCAGGGCAGCGGCCAACAGGGCAGAGATGGGGGTGGCGATGCTCATCAGACCGGTGGTCATGGCGTGGTAGAGGATCATCAGGGCGAAGGAGCCAATGGCCCCCACGGCGGCGCTGATGAGCAGATGAGAGGTGGGCGGCAGGGGTTCTCGGATGAAGGGCACCGCCAACATTAAGCCCACAAAGCCGACCAACTCGGCATAGAAAACCGCCAGATAGGCGCCGATGCGGCGGCTGGCCAGACCGCCCGCAAAATCACCACCACCCCAGGCCAGGGCGGCCATTAGTCCTAAGAAGATTGCGATCACGTTGAGAGTGTCCTTATGCGTTGTGGGTGAGGAGGTAAGTCAACCCATTTTACCAATGATTTGGCCGCCGTGGAGAAAGGAGGCGCTCTTGGATGCCTGCGCCCCATTTGGACGAGAGGCGGGAGAGTCTGGTAGAATATCTATCGTGGATGATTTTCGTTAGAATTTTGAACCATATCTTCACCAAGAAGAAGCTGGAGGAAACAAATGATGCGGCGATTCTGGCAGGTTGTTCTGGTTTTTGGGGTGCTGTTGGCGGCTTGTACGCCTAAAGCGAACCAACCGCAGAAGGTGAGAATTGCTGTGCTGCCCGTGATTGACGCGCTGCCGATTTATGTGGCGCAGCAGGAGGGCTACTTTAATAAACAGGGGGTTGAGGTGGAGATCGTTCCGGTGCTCTCAGCGCCAGAGCGCGACCAACTCATGCAGAGCGGGCAGGTGGACGGCATTTTGACCGAGGTGGTGGTCAATATGATCTACAACAAGGAGACGCCGCAGATCAAGACCGTGCGCTTCTTGCGCACCACCACCGTGACGACGCCCATGTTCCGCATTCTGGCTGCAAAGGACAGCGGAATCAACACCGTTGCAGATTTAGCGGGAGTGCCGATTGCCATCTCGGAAGGTACCGTGATTGAGTACATGACCGACCGTGTGCTGCAAAGGGCAGGGCTGGCCCCGGAAGATATTGCAAAGGTGGCGGTGCCGAAGATTTCAGACCGCATGGCGTTCCTGGATTCGGGACAGGTGCAGGCGGCGGTGATGCCTGACCCGCTGGCGTCGCTGTCCATCAAGAATGGGGCCAGGGTGATCATTGACGACACCAGCTACCCGGAAGTCAGCCATTCTGTGCTGGCGTTTCGGATTGAAACCTTGAATCAGCAGGGAGAGGCTGTGCGTAAGGTGCTGGCTGGGATTGAACAGGCGGTGACGGCCATCAACGGCGATAAAACCCGCTGGAACGGGCTGCTGGCCGAATTGAAGCTGGTTCCCGAGCCGCTGCTGAAAGACTATGTGCTGCCAGATTACCCGCTAGCTTCGGTGCCCTCGGAAGAGCAATTTGCCGACGCGATGCAGTGGGCGCGGGAGAAGGGGCTGATTCGGAAAGATTTGCAGTACACAGACTGCGTGGACGCCAGTTTTTTGCCGTGAGAGACGCGGGACGCTGCATGATCTGTTTGGAAGGGGTTTCTTTCCATTACCCATCCAAGCCGTTGATCTTTGAGAACTTTTCGCTGGAGATCGGCGGCGGGGAAGCCTGGGCGGTATTGGGGCCTTCTGGCTGCGGCAAAAGCACGCTGCTGTATTTGGCGGCGGGGCTGCGGGCGCCGACAGCCGGGCGGGTTTGGGTGAACGGGGCAGTGCTGGAACGGCCGCGCCCCAGCACGGGTTTGATTTTGCAGGATTTTGGCTTGCTGCCCTGGGCCACGGTAGAACAAAACGTGCGCCTGGGGTTTGAGATTCGCGATTTTTACGGCCCGGACGAGAAACATGCGCCGGAAACCACGCCGCCCGCTGTGATTGAAGAGCGGGTGGGGGTGTGGATGGAACGGCTGGGGCTGGAGCCGGTGCGGAGACAGTACCCCGGGCAGCTTTCCGGCGGGCAGCGTCAGCGGACAGCGATTGCGCGCACCTTGGTGCTGAACCCCGACCTGCTGCTGATGGATGAGCCTTTTGCGTCGCTGGATGCACCGACGCGGGAGAATTTGCAGAAAATTGTGCTGCAATTGCGGCAGGATAGTCCGTTAACCAGTGTGATCGTGACCCATTCGATTGAAGAGGCGGCGGTGTTGGGACAGAAGATTTTGATCCTGCGCAACCGCACCAACCGCAGCGCGGAGGTGGTGGAAAACCCGGAAGCCGGGGCGCAGGGGTATGCGGACAGCGAAGGGTACCGGCGCATCTGCTCGCAACTGCGCGAGGCGTTGGGGGAAACGGCATGAAACGATCACATGCGCTGTGGGCGCTGCTGGCGCTGGTGGGTGCGTGGCAGGCGCTGGCGATGATGATTCAGCGGCCGATTTTACCCTCACCGCTGGTGGTATTCAGCGTGTTTTTTACGGAGATCTTTGGAGAGCTGGGGGGGCATTTTTTGGCCAGTTTGTGGCGGGTGACGGCCTCGATGGTGATCAGCATTGTGCTGGCTGCGCCCGCTGGCCTGATCTTGGGACAGTCGCAGCGCTTGAATCAAATTTTTGCACCGGTGATTTACCTGCTCTACCCGATCCCCAAAGTGGTGTTCGTGCCGATTGTGGCTTTGTTCCTGGGGATTAACGACTTTTCGAAGATCGTCATGATTTTCCTGATCTTATTTTTCCAGATACTGGTGCTGGTGCGCGATCAGGCCGAAGGGATTCGCCCGGAACTGGTGTATTCGGTGCGCAGCCTGGGGGCAGGGCGGCGGGCGCTGTTCCGATTTGTGTATTGGCCCGCGAGCCTGCCGGCGGTGCTGACGGCGGTGCGCCAGTCCATTGGCACGGCGGTGGCGGTGCTGTATGTGGTGGAACTGGTGGCGACCAGTCGGGGGCTGGGGTATTACATTTATATTCACGGCAGCACCTTTATGGATTACTCCAAGATGTATGCGGGGGTGTTGGCGATGAGTCTGTTGGGGTTGGGATTGTATTTTCTGGCGGACGTGCTGCACCGGCGGTTATGCCCCTGGCAGTTTATCCGATAAGAGAGGTTGGTTTTATGGCAAAACCCGAAGAGATTCAACATACGCGGAAAGTTCGCACCATGTTTGGGCAAATTGCCCAACGCTACGACCTGCTGAACCGGGTGATGACCTTTGGGCAGGATATTCGCTGGCGCAAAGAAGCCATTCGGAAGCTGGAACTGAAAAGCGGGCCGCAATGGGTGTTGGATGCCGGCACTGGCACGGGGGATATTGCCCTGGCAATTCAGAAGCAGTATCCACAGGCTGTGGTGGTGGCCAGCGACCTCACGCCGGAGATGATTCTGGTGGGGAAGAAGCGCACGGGGGCAGAGAAAATTCACTGGGTGATTGCAGACGCGATGGATTTACCTTTCGCGCAGGAGGCTTTTGATGGGGTGATCTCGGGCTATTTGCTGCGGAACGTGCCGGACGTGAACGGCGCACTGCGCGAACAGTGCCGGGTGCTGAAGCCGCTGAAGGCGATGGTCTCCTTGGATACGACCCCACCCGCAGACAACCTGCTTAAGCCGTTTATCGGTTTCTTTTTACACCGCGTGATCCCGTTGATGGGAAAGATCCTCACCGGCCACACCGAGGCATACACCTACCTGCCGGACACCACTGAGCATTTCCTGCCGGCGGATAAGCTGGCGGCGCGGATGGAAGCGGTGGGTTTTTGGCCAGTGCAGTTCTGTAAGCGCATGTTTGGGACGATGGCGATTCACTTTGCGGTAAAAAACCCGAAGAGCTGAACCGGAATCAAACCGCTGAAGGCCAGAGCGGCGGCTAGAAGCGCGCCGTAGAGAAAGGTGAGACGCGAGGTTTTAGCCAGCAGTTGGTTGAAAATGGGGCCGGTTTGGGCGGCACGGAGCTGGCGAAAGACGCGGAGTGCGTTGGGGGCGGCGGCATACACCAGGAGCAGCCACACCTGACCCTGTAAGAGGATAAACAGCAGCAGGGGGACCGCAAAGGCCAGAAGGAGCATGCTGGCGTATTCGCTTTCACCCGCTCGGCGGCCAAAACGGATGGGGAAATTAATGCGCCCGGCGCGGCGGTCGGTTTCGATGTCGCGGATGTTATTAACCACCAGGATGGCGGTGACCAGGGCGCCCACCCCGGCAGCAGCGGGCCAGGCAACCCAGGGGAGCGTGCCACTGACCACCCAAGCGGTGCCGCACACGGCCACAAACCCAAAGAAAATCATGGCAAAAAGATCGCCCAGGCCGTAATCGGAGAGGGGATACGGCCCCAACGAATAGAGGGCTGCTCCCAGAGCGGCGCTCAGGCCTATCCAAATGACCCCCCAGCCCGCCAGGGAAGTGAGGTACAGCCCACAGGCGGAAGCCAGCAAGGCGATGACCCCCACGCCTTGCCAGACCTGGGAGGGGGTGAGGATGCCGGCTTGGGTGACGCGAATTGGGCCTCGCCGGTCGTGGGTGTCAGTGCCTTTGGAAAAATCGGCAACGTCGTTAATCAGATTGGCGGCAATTTGAAACAGAACGGCCACCAGGAGGGCAGCCAGGGCGGCCCCCAGGCGGAAAGGGCCGCGGTGGAAAATGGCAACGCCGCAGCCGACCAGCACGGGGGACATGGAGGCGAAGAGGGTTTTGGGGCGGACGGCCAGCCACCAACGTTGAAAAAGGGTCAGCGAAGAAGGGGTAGGGGTGGTCATGACGGAAGGCGGCCTTTATAGGGATTAGTATGAATAGACGCTGCCGCCAATGAACTCGCGCAGGACGGAATCTTTGGGAATGAGCTGATCACCTTCC
>DAIOUB010000179.1:0-5311 GCA_036751735.1 Levilinea sp.
CAACCCGCTGAACAACATCTCGATGGGCACGCAGGTTTTAGCGTCGCGCCTGGCTGCGGACGATCCCAATCAGGATGTGATTCAGCGCATTCAAGGGGACTGCGGGCGGCTGGAACATCTGATGGAATCGAGAGCACCGATTCCATCAGATGTTCCAGCCGCCCGCATTCAAGGGGACTGCGGGCGGCTGGAACATCTGATGGAATCGGTGCTCTCGTCCACCCGCTCAATTGAGTCATCATTCAAACGGGTGGATGTGCAGGCGCTCTTGCAGCGGATTTTGGACCGCTGGCAGCCGCGCTTCAGCCGCGTGAACGTGCGCTCCTTTTTCCAGGCGGCGCAGGACGTGCCGGATGTGTTTGGCGATTCGCGCTCGTTGGAGCAGGTCTTCACCAATTTAATCAGCAACGCAGTGGAGGTGATGGGCAAGGGAAACGGCGGCACCCTGGCTATCCACGTGCAGCCCAGCGACGCCATCCCCAACCGCAAGCAGGTGGAAATCACGGTTTCGGATAATGGGCCGGGGATCCCAGAGGATCTGCAGAGCCGGCTGTTTGAACCGTTTGTGTCGCATAACCCGCGCGGGACGGGTTTGGGGTTGGCGATCACCAAGCGGATTGTGACGGCGCACCGCGGCAGCATTCAGGTAAACTCATTTCCGGGAGGGACGGTGTTCACCGTCCTCTTACCGGCGATGGAAGAAGACGGAGAATAAGGCATGGCCATCAGCGTATTGGTTGTGGATGACGAAGAAAACGCCCGAACCTTTTTTAAGGAGATTCTGACCCCGATGGGCTATGAAGTGCTGACGGCGGGCACACTGGCCGAGGCCCGCGAACATTTGCGGCGCGGGTCGGGGGATGTGGTGCTGCTGGATGTGAACCTGCCGGATGGGTACGGGCCGAATTTGCTGTACGAGATCTCCAAGATGCCGCTGCGCCCGCCGACGATCATGATCACCGCTTACGGCGAGATTGACATGGCTGTGCAGGCGATGAAGGATGGGGCGCACGACTTTTTAAACAAGCCTATTCAGATCAACCAATTGGAGCAATCGCTGAAACGCGCGTGTGAAATTGTCTCGATGCGGCGGGAACTGGATCACCTGCGGCAGCGAGACCAACAGCAGGCGCAGTTTATTGTGGGGCAAAGCAAACCCATGCGGGCGATCGCCTCACAGGCGCAGCGGGCGGCGGCGGCTTCCGTTTCGGTGCTGATCACGGGCGAAACCGGCACCGGCAAAGAGGTGCTGGCGCGCTTTATTCATTCGATCGGCCCGCGGGCTTCGAAGCAATTCATCGCCATCAACTGCGCGGCGATTCAATCTACGATGCTGGAGGCGGAACTGTTTGGTTATGAGGCGGGGGCCTTTACCAGCGCGGAGCGGCGCAAGACGGGCCTGATGGAAGTGGCGGATGGGAGCATTTTGTTCCTGGATGAAATTTCGTCTATGCCGGTGGATATACAGGCCAAGCTGCTGCGGGCGCTGGAGGAGCGCGCCTTCCGGCGGGTAGGCGGCACCAACCTGATCAAGGTGGATGTGCAGATTTTGGCGGCTTCGAACCGCGATTTGAAGACGATGATCAAAAACGGCCAGTTCCGCGAGGACCTGTATTACCGTTTAAAGGTGGTGGATTTGCACTTGCCGCCGCTGCGGGAACGGAAAGAAGATGTGCCGGAGCTGATTGGCTTCTTTGTGCGCAAATTTAACGCGCGCATGGGGGTCAATGTGCGGGATGTGTCGCCGCGAGCGATGCAGGCCCTGCAAGATTACGACTGGCCGGGGAACATCCGCGAGCTGAGCAACGCGGTGGAACGGGCGCTGCTGTTCTGCGACGAGGAAGTGGTGGACCTGGAGCATCTGCCCGCGGACATCATTCAAAGCGCGGCTTAAAACCGAAAACCTGGCACGCATCTTGCATCATTGCCTCTTGAATCGAGATTCGGGAGGCAATGATGTTTTCTTTTTCCATGCACAGTTTATTTTCCACGATGGCCCTGGTACTGTTCTCGGTGGGGGTGATCACACTCGGCGCGGGGGTGTTTGTGTTGGTGAGCCGGGTGTTGGGGCAGGACCTGAAGCTGATCGCCGAACAAACTGCTCATCTGGTTAAGAAAGGGCTGGCGGAGGAGGTTTCGGGCCTGGTGGGCAACGCAGCCTCTTTGCTGGACTCCTTAACCCAGCTGATTCGCACCGCCACCGGCGTGGGGGTTTTCCTGGTAGTGGCAGGGATGATGTTGATCTTTCTGGCCTATGTGATTTTGCGGCAGGCCTGACCGATTTGGAAGCAAGTAACCGAACGCGCACATCAAAACCATAGGAGCAATTATGCAGTTTCTTGAGTTTTGCATGGAAGTGCAAAAGTACCAGCCAGCGGATGCGGTAAGCCCCTGGCTGTCTGCATTGTGGAATGACCGTCTGGCGCGCACCTGCCTGGAACAAACCGCGACGGCCAAGCGCATTTTTGCGGACCCGGAGCGTTTGGCGAACGGGCTGTCTGTGGCGTCGGTGGCGCTGACAGCACTGGGGCTGGCGTACGAGCCGGCTTACTTGAGTCAGGCGAGCCTGCCGGAAGTGGAAGCTGGGGTACGGCAGAAGGCCATCCGTGCCTATGAAGCGGCCCTGCGCAGTGGGAAAAGCCCCAAAACGTTGGAAGAGGCCGGTTTGCTGGCACTGGCGCTGCGCGAGCGGCGGCGAGTGACCAAGCGCTGGACGGGGCTTCCGGCGGAGCTGGCATCGGGGAAGGGCGGGCGGGATTTGACCTTTTGGGCGACCCCGCTGGCGGTGCTGTTTGGGCTGGTGCCTGACCCGGATGAGATGCTGGCCTCGCTGCCTGGGGCGTTGGACGGCAAAGAAGTTATCTGGTTGGTGACGCATGTGCTGCTGAGCAACCCGCTTTCTGGCGAAGAACGTCTGCGGCTGCTGATGGATGTGTTGGAACGCTACGAACCTACCGCCTGGGTGGGATGGCTGAAGCACCTGCACCAATTGGGGCAGCAGGTATTAGCCAATCAACTGGCGCAGGCGCTATTGGCGCGGCTGCTGAGTGAGGACCACGCTGGCGGCGACGAGTCTGCGGAAGTGTGGAATGCAGAAGGCCTGGCCAAGACCGCGCATCAGGCGCAAGTCCAGGCCGCGCTGTACCACTACGCCGGGCAGCCCGACGTGGCGGAGCAGCAAATTCGAGCGGCGCAGGATTCGCTCAAGAAATGGCAGGCGGCGCTGGAACTGCTGGTGCGCACCGGTCAGGCGCGGCCGACTGGCGCGCAGACCAAGGCTTTGGGCGAGATCTCCAGCGATCTGGCGGCGGAATTGGCTTTGGCCAAGGGGACGGCCGAGGTGGGCACGGATTTGCCGGACGGCCATGCCAACCCGCTGGTGCGAATTTACCGGGCGGTGCAGCTTCAACTGCGCGGCGAGCAAGAGGGTGCGGTGGAAATGGCCGGCCTGGCGGTGGATCAACTGGTGAGCGGTGATGGGGCGGCTTTCGACGCGGCCCAACCGAAGATCTGCCTGGGATGGAACGCGGTGGGGCCGGTTGACGCCTTGCTCAACCTTGGCCTGACGGATGAAGGCGTGCGCCTGGCGCGGTATTTATTCGAAGCGCGGCCGCTGGATTTGAGTCTGATCCGGCGTTTGAGCGATCTGTACGAAGGGATCAACGACCTGACCCAGGCGCAGCAGTATGCGCGGCTGGCGCTGATGTGGGCTCCGGAGGCGGAGGAGAGTCACCGCCGGATGGGCGATCTTTTGGAGCGCGGGCAGGAGTTTGAAAAGGCGTTGGAAGAACGCCGGCATGTTCTGCACCTGGCTCCCCAGCCCAAGCAAGGCGACTGGATGGCGTTTGCACGCAGCGCGCTGGCCGCAGAACATTATGAAGAGACGGCGCAGGCCTGTGAACGGATTTTGGAACAGGAACCCAACCATGAGGAAGCCAACCGCCTGATGGGGCAGGCATTGATGGCTCAGAATCAACCTGCTCTGGCGGTGCCGTTCTTGAGCCGGGCGACTTTAATGTTCCCGGAAAGTGACCAGAGTTGGATTCTTTTGGCTGAGGCTTACCAGCGGTTGGGGGATGCTCAGCGCGGGTTAGAAACCCTACGGGCAGGGGTTCTTTCGGCGCCCAATTCCAGCAGCCTGAATTTCCTGCTGTCCGAGGCGTATTTGGCCCAGGGATCCCCCAGCGAATCCCTGCCGTACTTGCGTAAGGCGGCCAATTTGCAGCCTACCTCGCTGCCGATCGCGCTGAAATTGGGAAAGACGCTGACGGATCTGGGCTTTTTGAGCGAGGCGCTGCGGGTATTGGAAGAGGCCAACCGGATGTGGCCGCAGAATGCGGAATTATCCTTTGCTTTAGGGAACGTGTTCAGTGCGCAGGGTGAATTTGGACGGGCACTGCCGTTGTTGGAAACGGCGATTCAAGCGCCGTCCGCGCAGCCAGAATGGTTTGTGTGTTATGCCGAGACCCTGCTGAGCTTCGCTAATCCGCTGCAGCGCCGGCCGATGGTGGAAGAGACCCCCGCACGGCTGGAAACCGCACAAGAGGCCTTAAATAAGGCTTTGCTCCTGCGTCCAGACGATTTCCATACGCAAGTCTTGCAGGCTGAGCTTCAACTTTTGAAAGGGGAATGGCTGGCAGCAGAAGGACTGTATCAGGAACTGTCGAATTACCCCGAAGCCGCGGCGGCTGAATGGCACGGGCGGCTGCAGGCGGGTCTGGGACGAGCCTGCGCGGAACAGGGCAAAGTGGAAGCGGCCCTGGCTTTCCTGCGTGAGGCCGCCCAGGGACAGCCGCATAATCTGCCGCTGCAGCGGCTGCTTTCAGAAGTGTACTGGCAGGCGGGATTGACGGATGACGCCATGCTGTGCGCCAAACAGACCTTAAAACTGGCACCAAACAACCTGGACCAATTGAGTTGGTTCGCGCAGCTTTCGGCGGCGTTGGGGGATTGGGAAGCAGGGGTGGAAGCTTTGCAAACCGCGGCTCAATTGGAAAGCGACAACGGCGAAATTCGGGTCCGGCTGGCAGAGGCACAGCTCATGGCAGGGGATATTTTGGGGGCGCAGGTCACTTTGCAGGAATTGGACTGCCTGGCCTTTGTTCAGGGAGAGCACCTGCGGCGCGCGGCGTATTTGCAGCTGCGGTTGGGTAATGCCGCTGCGGCGCTGGCGTTTCTGCAGCATGCCCAGCAGGCTGCCCCAGAAAATCGCCAAATTCGCTTTGAGACGGCTGGCATGTTGGCCCAAATCGGCAGTTTGACCGATGCGTTGGATTTGATCCGCACGAGTGACTCACAACGTGGGAAAGAC